>NZ_AP018795.1:0-339166 GCF_003966655.1 Acidithiobacillus ferridurans
AACCCATGTTTGACACCGCACAAAATTTCCTCAATAACTACCGGAAGTTGCGACACACAAAATCGGCGAGTGGCACTACAAACCTGTCGTTATGGGTTAAATAGTCTGTTTTTTGATGCCTCCGGGGTTACTGGGTAGATTGAGCATGGTGTGAATCTCTCGCAATTCTGGATCCGGTACGGTTGCCTTGCGTACATGCAGAGTGCGCCCATCACGCTGACGGAAGGTGGCCGTCACCCGCTGCTGCACGCTGAGGATCTCGCGCAAACGGGACCAGCCATGGTGCAAGCCATGACCTCGCAAACGTGCGCGGATCACCTGGACTGTCAATCAGCGTCAGCCATTGACCATGCGCCAGCACCAAACATTTGCCACCTATGGAGTGTTATAACGCTTCGTAACTATATGGACTAAAACATAAACATCAAATTCTTGATCTGATCAAAGGTGAATAAACTTGACGCTGATTTCTGGTCACAACTTGACACACTCAGGCGCTGTTTTACAGGCGCCAATGGCATGGTGGCCTCATCGCCACAGCCCGTGGGCGGCCATCATCGCGCTTGTACACTGCCGTTCATGGTGTCCCGGATTGCCGCAGGCTTCCCGTCCCCCGCCGATGACTATGTCGAAAAACAGATTGATCTGAATACCCACCTGATCCAGCACAGGGAAGCGACTTTCATCCTGCGGGTTACCGGCTGGTCCATGCGGGACGCGGGGATTTTTGATGGGGACGGGATCATTGTGGACCGGGCCATTACCCCGGTGGATGGCAAAATCGTGGTGGCGGCCATCAATGGCGACCTCACCGTCAAACGTTGGGCCGGATCGGCAGCGCTGTGCATCTGGTGGCGGAAAATCCCGAGTTTCCCGCGATCATCCTCAAAGAAGGAGAGGAACTCTGCATCTGGGGTGTAGTGACCCGGGTGCTGCATCGCGTCTGAGGCCCGCATGGCCATTGCCCTGGTAGACGCCAATAATTTTTATGTTTCCTGCGAACGGGTGTTTCGCCCGGATCTGGAAGGGCGGCCCGTGGTGGTGCTCTCCAATAATGATGGCTGCGTCGTGGCGCGATCGGCTGAAATAAAGGCCTTGGGTGTGGTCATGGGGACACCGTGGTTTCAGCTGAAGAAGCTGGCCAAACGGGAAGGAATCATCGCCCTGTCGAGCAATTACAGCCTATATGCCGATATGAGCAATCGCATGATGGGGATTCTTTCGACCTTCAGCCCTATTCAGGAAGTCTACAGTATCGACGAATGCTTTCTGGATCTGCGGGGCGTTGCGCAAGACCGGCTATTCCACATGGGACAAGCGGCCCGGCAGAGAGTCCGGCAATGGGTGGGATTGCCGGTCGGGGTAGGCATCGCTGCTACCAAGACGCTCGCCAAACTCGCCAACCATGTCGCCAAAAAGATGCCTGAATATGCGGGAGTCTGCGTGTGGGACGATCTGGCTGAAGGGGATCAGCAGCGTCTCTTGCAACAATTGCCTGTTTCCGAAGTCTGGGGGGTGGGTCGCCAGTGGACCATACGGTTGCAGGAGACGGGAATTCAGACGGTCTGGGATCTCCGGCAGACGGATCCCGCGCTGATGCGCAAGCGCTTCAGTATCCTCATGGAACGGAGCATACGGGAACTGCGCGGGGAACCTTGCATCGCCATGGTGGAAATCCCGCCGCCCCGGCAGGAGATTCAATCCTCGCGATCCTTCGGCCGCACGGTAACCAGCGCAGAGGAATTGGGCGAAGCGATCAGCCTGTATACCGTAAGGGCCGCGAGCAAGCTGCGTCGTCAGGGTTCAGTGGCCGGTGCACTGCGGGTGTTTATCCACACCAGCCCTTTTCAGACGCATCTGCCGCAATATCATGCCACGAGAACCGTCGCCCTGAATCATCCCAGTCAGGATACCCGGGTATTCCTGCAAGCCGGCCGTATCGCACTGGCGGACATGTATCGGTCGGGATTGGCTTATGCCAAGGCGGGCGTGCATCTCCTGGAGATCACCTCGGCGGATGCCTTGCAGGCCGACCTTTTTACGTCGGCAGAAGATGAGGCGCGCGCCAATCAATTGATGATCACGCTGGACCGGGTGAATGCGCGTTTTGGCAGCGGCACCCTGCAGCCGGGCGTGGCCGGTCTGCAGGAACCGCGTGGATGGGCCATGAAACGCGGCAACAAGTCCCCTGCCTACACGACACGATGGGCGGATCTGGCCAAAGCAAAGCTGGAATAACCGAGATCAGCCTCTCGGTATAGATAAAAGACAGCGCACGGGAGGGTGGTGTGTCCGGGAAAGCGCGTTTGCGCCATGAAAGAGCACCGGCGTAGACTTGTGTCACGGTTCACCTTTCCCCTATTTCTGGACATCGGCATGCCCCCATTACGATTTCCTGCGCTGGTGTTGACGCCACCGGCACAGACCGACAACCCGCTGTCGCCGGAACAAAAGACTTTCAACCGCCTCTCCCAGCAGATTGCCAAAGCCCGCCAGCAGATGAGCGATTGGGAATCTGCTATGGAGGCGACGCGAAAGCGTGTACTCAAGGACCTTCTGCCGTTGCGGGACCAGCATCTGCAATTACGCATTCAGCTGCTGGCACAGCTGGACACCATCAGTCTGACCCAGAAACTGGGGAAAGCGGATAGCGAGACCCTATCCCAGATGATCGCCCGCTTGGCCGAGAACCTCATGACGGAATCCTCCGATCCACAGTTGCAAGAAATACATGATCGGCATGGCGGCCCCGACGCAGAAGAACAGGCCATGTTCGCCGAGATGAAAGCGTCCATGGAGGATTTTTTCAACCTAAACCCTGAAGCTGCGGGTGATGGAAAAGGGTCTTCAGAAAACCCAAAGGCATGGACGGAAGAGGAAACGCCACAAACGCAGTCACAGCGAGAAAGCCAACGTACCAGACCCAAAACGGCACGGCAAAAGGCGCAAGAAGCGCGTCAGGCAGAACAGGCGGGGCAGATCCACCAGTCCCTGCAGGGCGTTTATCGGCGTTTGGTCAGCGCCGTGCATCCCGACCGGGAGGCAGATCCGGTCATACGTGCCCAGAAAACGGCACTGATGCAACGGATCAATCAGGCCTATGGGGAAAATGACCTCTTGCAACTGCTGGCTCTCCAGCACGAGTTGGGCCTGATGGACGCGCAAGCGGTCCATAAGCTGGGCGATGCGCATTTGAAAAAGTATAACCAGGCTCTCAAGGAACATCTGGCCACTTTAAAAGGTAAAATGCAGGCACTTCAGCAGCATCTGGCCGGCAGTCTGGGGATACCCCTTTTTGCGATGCAGTCACCGCATGGTCTGTCGCGGGATATTCAGGAAACCATTCAGGCAACCCGACAGGCTATTAGCGGATTACGGCAGGAGATGAAACGACTTGCGCAACCCGCCTACCTCAAACGCTGGATCAAGACTGCACGACGCGAATTGGCCTCGGAAGATTATATCGACGATGAATTTTACTGATGCGAGGGCCAAAGCCACTAAAAATAGCGACCGTATAGTTGGGTGAATGGGCGGAATGCAGCTGCCGACCAACAGACTTCAACGGCGGCAGGGCAGCGAAAGCGGTCACTCGTTTATTCTTTCATTCTGTCACCGCTATCATCCCCGAATAATGGGGCGATATCCTACGGGGCCTTTTGCGCTTCAGTCTCCCTGGCCTCGCAGGGGGTGCGTTTGTTACCCGAATTCGCCGATCCAAAAAAGCCAACAAGAAAAGAGGGGTTAGCTGCGGCATCGTGTGCCATGTACCATTTCACGGTATGGCTATCATCCAGGCCATCGGAACGCGAACACCCTGCAAGAGCGATTATTACGAGCAACGCGATGAGGAGCTTATTCATGACGGCGTCCTTTTCAATTGTCATAGGTTCAGTCGCTCTCACTCTTGACCCAATTGCCATCACATGCAGTGACGGATGGTTTGACTGCTTCGTTACGGCTAACCATCAAAAGAAGTTCGGCGTATTTGGCCACAGTAGCGGGACCGTCCACCTCCCAGGTCGGATCTGGAATCCAATCTTCACCGCAGCACGACACCAAAGACGCTGTTAAAGCTATAGCCCGCGCTGATTATTGCCAACAGACACCAAGTTTATCGTCCCGAAGTGGATAATCTTACATCTGGTTCGAATATTTTTACATGCGGCAAATTGTCGCACCCACCGTTTTGCTATGCCTCGTTAGGCGATGGGGTGGTTGCATTGTCAGGACAATTGATACCATTTTGTCTTGTGCCATCTGCCCAGCAGAGGTTGGAACAGCTGATTTTTCCGGGTTCATGGTAATGTTATGGGACGCTGGACTTGGCTCCCCGCAGGTTTTTGAGAGGGTACGCCAGCTATGTGCGTCAAGAGCAGCAATCAACGACCATAATTCCGCGATTATGTCCCGATCCCTCATAGGCCACGGGGACCATGAGGATGAGAAACGGAATGAAAAATTCGATTCCGTAGGCGGCGCCGGTTTGAGCATAGGTTATCACCCCATGCGGCATCGTTGTCCGCGATCATAACGAGAATTCCTGGCCCGATGAGAATGAGAAAGAGCCAGAGCCGTTTCCAAAAGGACGGGCTCTGAATCAATGCTTCCCGTAGCTGATGGATCCGCCAGCGGTCGGCCACCCGGTGGTGCTGATCCTGCTGGCGGCGAGTAAGACACCGACATTGGCGATCAAGTCATTTCGAGAGCACAGCCAACTGGAACTCATGTTTAGGTTGTGGCCACGGGATCGGTATGGCGTCCATCTCGCAGCTTTTGTCTTCACAGCAATTAGCCATTTGTGGTATCCCTTGAGTTTGCTGTACCTGGCGGTAGCGTAACCTCTGCACCGGCTGTTCGACGAATATATACCCGAATACCTCACCAAAATAACTCTAAAATCCGTTATGGTGATTTTGCCTTACGCCAATAAGCGGCAGCGCACTGCTGGCTGTATCCCGCGCAGCCTTTACCCGATGACGGGGGTGGGCTTGCGGTTCTGCAGTAGCACCGCAAGCAGTCCGTGCCCGTCCAAGTGTGTTTCCACCCCCAAAGACCATGAGAAGCAAACCGCCAAGTGGTCAGCCGTTGGGTGACCATCTTCACAACGAAAAACTCCATCCTATCAGGTGAATCTCCTGATTTCAGCGAACGGGAACTGCTGTTTTTAGGATTAAGCATGTATTCATTCCTCACCTTTAACTTTCAGCAGCCAAAATAACGGGAATTTTGCCTTCAGCGCCACGACCAATTTTCCGCCCGATCATCCCTTCCCCACAAAGGCATCATCCCGTTACACCAAGCCATCCGGCCAGTAGATGCTATCGCTCCGCCCGCCATGAAGGCCTGATGGCGCCAGCGGCTACATCAATAAGCGTTTATTGCCTGTATTTGTTTGCCAATCTCGGCAATCTTTCGGGCGTCCTTCACGACTTCCGTCCAGTGACCATCCTTGATCTGTACAATCATGGTGTGTGTCAAATATTCTGCTTTATCTGTCAGTATTTTTGTCTCATACCTTGGATTGGTTGGCGCATGATCTTCGCGTGCATAGGCAGATAATGGCGCGGTCATAAGAATCGTCATCATAAAACCCCGCAGGGCAGCATGGCGAAATCTGATCGTCATGATCTGACTTTCTTTGCATATTTCTTGGTGGGATGTTCCCAGTGTCATGGTGAATCCTACTGTATTTATTCAGCCTGAAGTTTAGACATGCAGCCTCCTCGCCAGCTTCTATGTGTGGCGATATGGCGTAGTAAATGTGGAGCAGGATTGAGTCAGGCGACCTTTTTGCGGGGTGGGTCATCGGTATCGGCCCAAAAGGCGGGGGCGGGGCACTGGAATTTCCCGGACTTCGGGTCGTAGCCCTTCCAGAATGGAACCCGCAGAAATTGCAGATGAAGCCATTGGGCCATGAGTCCTGCGGTGACAGGAGTAGCGATACGCCAGGGCGCTACTGCAGTCATGGGGAAATCTTCGGATAGGGTTTCGGCGAGGAGTTGCACCATGGACCAAGCGATGCAGCGGATTTGCATCCAGCGTTCCAAGACGGTGCGTTTTTGCTGCCAGAGGTTATGGATGCCCCACCAGCGTTTGAGATTGTGGAAGATCGGTTCGATCTGCCAGCGGTTGCTGTAGAGGACGACGATTTCGCTGGCGGTGAGATCCGTCTCGGAAGCGAGATAGAGGCGGGTGGGAGACCACCGATGATGCTTTTCATCGTAGATCGCACTCCATACGGCACGGACCGGATGGCCGTTCAGGAATCGTGCATTGGCGATGATGGATTGAAGACGGACCTTCTGCCGTTTCCCATAGAGATCCAGAGAGACGATCTCGGTGGGCAGCGCAGCCATGTCTTCCACGGTGTACTTGTTTCCATATATCCGAGGACGCCCGCGTTGGGATGTCCTCGGCGGTGGGTCGCGGAGCAGTACAGTATCTTTGCGCACCTGGCCGATGAACTGGCCTGCCGGCTGCAGGCCGTGCTGACGCAACAGGGGCAAGAGCAGGCGCCGCCGCATGAACCAAGCATCGGTGAGCAACCGGACGGGTACGGGGATGTGGGGTATAAAGGCGCGCAGCAATGCTCCGGCGATTTTCAGCTTGTGGGTGTTGCCGGTACTGGGCACCAGGCGCAAGCGGATGGGAAAGGAAATGGCTTTGCCGGAACGGGTACGCAGGGTCAACGCCAGACCCACCCAATTCTGGGCGAGGACATAACTGGGGCGGTTGTGCTTATGACTGTGGTCGAAGCGGATGGCCGCGCCTGGGGCCTTGGTAGAGTGCCGCAGGACCATCGTGTCGTCGACGACTAACTCGACGATCAGGGGCTTGGGCAAGGACTGCAGGAGCCAGCGTACCTGGGTTATGGCCAACGCCTGTGTACGCAAGGACGCACGCTCCAGGAGTTTGTAATAGGTGGTCCAGTGGCAGCGGAGGGAGATGCTGCTGAGGGCGCGGGTGACCCAGCCTTCGGGCGAGATCAGGCAACCGCAAAGCAGCTCCACAAAACTGCGCCGCGAGCGGGGCGGCACGACCGTCAGAAAGTAGGAAATCCACTCCGAGAGGCGGAGGGCAACGAGACGATGAAAGGGCATGACAGTGATTCCGAGAAGCCTAAAACGCTTCTCATTGGCCGACCCTTTTTTACAAGGGTCGGCCGCACGGCACTATCACTGTGTCAAGCACTTTCGTAGCAAAAATAGAAAAAACCCGGCGGAGCCGGGCTGTATGTCTAAACTTCAGTATTCAGCTAAATTTAGTGGCAATCCAGTGGATGATATAACTCGATAATATCCCCATGGTGTTCCCCGATGTGCCGGATTACAGGGTTACTCCGTATTTTCATTGTCTGACCGGCGTGATCCTGGTGATGATGTACCCCCCGGCAGCATCCTTTGCGAAACTGAATTTCACCATTTCTCCAGCCTTGTAGCCGTTGAGCATAGCCTTGTTCTGGAGCAGGAAATTCATTGACATACTGGGCCAGCCAAGGGCCTTGACGGGGCCCATGGCGACATTGACCATGTTCGCAGCGGGATTGATGCTGTTGATTTTGCCCTGCCCCATGAAGGTCTGGGCCTTGGTCGCTTGGCCTGATACGGTGCCCATATTGTCCATGCCCGGCATGTTGCCCGTGGCCGCATATGCCGGAAGCGTGACCGCCGCCGAACACGCCAGGATGAGGGTGAGATAAAAACGTTTCATGTTCGTCTCCTTGCTGTTGTTGAACTGTTCGTTTATCAAAATTAAGCACTTGGTTATGACTACAATTTTCGGTGCCCTTCCTTTCCGCCCATGGCGAATTTGACCGTCCGTACCACTCGCCTACCCATCACTCATGCCTGGTTTTCGTGATATCTCCGTTATTTGAAGTAATATCGTCCAGCCCTTTCGTCCCGCCGCTCAGGTCTGCCTGGACACCGAGCGCAGCGTCCCAATCGGCATGAAGGGCTTGGTGTTCCGACTCAGTGAACCCCTTGTGACCGTGGATCATGGCCGATATCAAGCCGTGGCGGCCCGCAACCTCGTGCGCGATCACGAGCGCCACATGGACAATGACGAAGGCAAGCAGCAGAAAGAATCCCCATTCATGCATCACCATCAACGGGGAGTTCATCGCTTCACTGTCCGGCATAAGCGAGAGGCTGATTCCCAAGGCGATCTGCGCCACGGCAATCAGGAAAAAGGCGAGATAGGCGGGGCCAGCGAAAGCGTTATGCCCCCGATAGGGAGAAATCGGGCGTCGGAAGCCGCTCAGATAACAGGAGAGGGTTTCCCGCCAGATGCGGCGCTGGGCTGACGTCAGGGGCAGGAGGTCGCGCCAGCGCGCCGTCGGCGGGCCGACAAAGAGCCAGATGATGCGCACCACCAGCCCGGCGGCGAAAGCATAGCCGCCGACATAATGGATGATGTCGATCTTTCCCATCAGGGCGTCAGACATGTCGTTACCCAAGGCCAGGAGGGTCGCGCCTGAGGTGAATTGCGCCATCATGGCAAGCGCCATCCACCAATGCAGTGCCCGCAGCAGCGGGTCCCAGACAGGGTGCAGGATATAGCGGGTGTCCGTTGCCAACATCATTACTTCCTCCTCATCCGTAGTCTCATCATCGTAGGCCCAATCGCCGCTTCTGCCACAGGGCGTAAAGGGCAGGAATTACCAGCAGCGCCAGTAACGCGGCGCTGAACATGCCGCCCACCATGGGGGCGGCAATGCGCTTCATCACATCGGCACCGGCGCCATGACTGAACATGATGGGTAAGAGGCCACCCACCACCAGGGTCAAGGTCATGGCTAGGGGCCGTAGGCGCAGCATGGTCCCCTCGATGACGGCAAGCTGAAGGTCATGCCAGGTCCGCAAGGCGTCACGGGCCTGTCGCCGGAGGAGTGCCTGGTCCAGGTAGAGAAGCATCACCACCCCGAATTCTGCCGCCACTCCCGCCAAGGCAATGAAACCCACTGCCACCGCCACCGAGAGCTTGTAATTCAGCCAATAGATGAGCCAGAAACCACCGACCAGAGACAGGGGCAAAGTCAGCAGGATGATGGTCACCTCCACCCAGTTTTTGAAATTGAAGTAGAGGAGCAGGGCGATCAGCAGAATCACCGCAGGAATGACCAGTTCCAGGCGCTTGGCGGCCTGCTCCATGACCTGATACTGGCCTACCCAGGAGACAGTATAACCTCCTGGGAGATGGACGGCTTTCGCAATGGCCGCTTTGGCGCGGGGTACATAGGCACCGATGTTGGTGCCCGGCTTCGGGTCAATATAGATCCAACTGTTCAGGCGACTGTTGTCGCTGGTAAGCATGGCAGGCCCGCCCTCGATCCGGAGATCGGCCACCTGGGCCAGAGGGATCTGGGCACCATCGGGAGCGGCGATGCGGCTTTCCATCAGGGTGGACAGGGATTGGCGCAGTTCCCGGGGGTAACGGAGATCCACCGGGAAGCGTTCCAGCCCTTGTACTGCGGTGGTCAGGACCTTGCCACCGATGGCCGTTTCCACGAGACGGTTCACATCCGCCACCGAAAGGCCAAAACGGGCGGCCTTGGCACGATCGGTGTGGATGACGATGTAGCGGCCGCCGGTGACCCGAGCGGCATAGGCGCTCTGGGTGCCGGGTACCTTGCGCAGGACGGTCTGGAGTTCCTGCCCCAGGCGGTTCAGGGTATCGAGATCCGTTCCGCCGATTTTAATGCCTAATGGCGTCTGGAGACCGGTAGTCAGCATATCCACCCGTCCCTTGAGCGGTTGTGTCCAGATATTCGACAGGCCAGGGACTTGCAAGGCTTTGTTCATCTTGCTTTGCAGCTTGTGCATGGTCATCCCGGCTGGCCACTGGTCGGGATTTTTCAAATTCACCACCGTATCAAACATGGACAGAGGCGATTGGTCCGTCGCCGTTTGTGCCCTTCCGGCCTCGCCGAAGACCGTCTCCACCTCGGGGAAGGTCTTCAGGATGCGGTCCGTCTGCTGTAGGAGCGTGGCTGCCTGACCGATGGAGACTGCCGGGTCTTGGGTGACCGGCATGTAGAGCAGCGTCCCCTCGTTCAGGGGGGGCATAAATTCCGACCCCAGGCGGTTCCAGGGGTAGTAGAGGGTGGCCGTGAGCAGCAGGGCGAGGACCAAAATGATCCAGGGGGCGCGCAGGACAGTGTGGATGACCGGTCGGTAGAGGAAAGCCAGGACCCGATTCAGGGGGTTTTTGTTTTCAGGGCGGATGCGGCCGCGGATGAACCATGCCATGAGAATGGGCACCACGGTTATGGAAAGGATGGCGGCGGCGGCCACGGAAAACGTCTTGGTAAAGGCGAGGGGCGCAAAGAGCTTGCCCTCCTCGCCACCCAAGGCGAAGACCGGCAGGAAGGAAACAGCGATGATAATCAGCGAGAAAAACAGTGCCGGACCGACCTCCTCCGCCGCCGCCATCGCCGCCGCCCAGGGGTCGCCACCGGGGTTGTGTTCCAAATGCTTGTGCATGTTTTCGATCATGACCACGGGGGCATCCATCATCACGCCGATGGCAATGGCGATGCCGCCCAGGGACATGATGTTGGCGGGGACACCCATGGCCCACATGATGAGGATGGCGGCCAGTATTCCCAGCGGCAGGGCGACGAGGGCCACCAGCGCCGAACGCGCGCGCAGCAGAAAGAGCAGGGAGATGAGCGCCACCGCCAGGGATTCTTCCAGCAACTTGCCGGTCAGGGTATGAATGCTGCGCTGGATGAGCGGGGCCTGGCTATAAGTCGTGACAACCTGCACGCCCTTGGGCAGGGAGGGCTGGATGTCCTTCAGCTTGCGCTGGATCTGGTGGATGAGGGCATAGGCGTTGCCACCCTGGTTCATCATCACGATACCGCCCACCACCTGGCCCTGGCCATTGAGATCGGCGACGCCGTTGGGCAATTGTGGACCCAACTGCACCCGGGCCACCTCCCGCAGCGTAATGGGCACATCGTTGCGTACGGCCAGCGACGCATCTTGCAGGTCTTTCAGGGAATGGATATAGCCCGAGGTGCGGACGATATAACTCGCTCCTCCCATGTCCACCACCGAGCCGCTGGTCTCCCCATTGGCAGCCCGAATAGCGGCCTCCACTTCCGGCAGAGTCAGGTTATAGGCGAGGAGCTTCTGGGGATCCACCACCACCTGGTACTCCTGCACCATGCCCCCCACCGTGGCCACCTCCGCGACGCCGGAGATGGCCTGCAGTTCGTACTTGAGAAACCAGTTCTGCAGGGTGGTGAGCTGGGCGAGATTCAAGGTCCCGCCGGGATCGGTGAGGGCATACTCGAAGATCCAGTCCACCCCCGAACTGTTCGGCCCCAGGGCCGGGGTGATCCCCGGCGGCAGCTTGGACTGCACCTGGCTCAGGTATTGGAGTACCAGATTGCGGGCCTGATAGATGCTGGTGCCCCCTTTGAAGAGGACGTAGACATAGGAGTCCCCGAACATGGAGTAGCCGCGCACGGCTTGGGCACCGGGTACCTCCTGCAGGGTGGTTTCCAGAGGATAGGTGACCTGGTCCTGAATGATTTGCGGCGCCTGGCCAGGGTAGGAGGTCTTAACGATGACCTGGGTGGGCGAAATGTCGGGGAGTGCTTCCAGGGGGATGTTGATCACCGCCAGCGTACCGCCGACGATCAATACCAGGACGGCGATCACGACCAGCAAACGGTTTTCCATACACCAACGCATGATCGCTCTAATCATGAGATTTGCCTCCTTGACCCCTGTTCATCCCGACCATGACGCCCGGACCGGATGAGGCCGGTGGCGTTGGCGGGGCACCAGCATTCCCGGCGGGAGCGGCGGACGCAGGGGGCTTCCGGCCCTGAGTCATGTTCTGCGGCTGGGAAATCCCGGTGCCCGGCGCGGCACTCGTGGTGCCCCCCAGCATACGAGCCTTCACCGACTGGAACCGGGATTCGGAATAGAGCAGGAACTGGGCGCTTTCCACTACCCGGTCACCCGTTTTGAGTCCCTTGTCGATGGCTACCCAGCCGTCGGCCTCCGGCCCCAGAGCGACCTGTACCGGCAGAAAGTGCCCTTGGCCTTCACCCAGCATGACATAATCCCCCTGAGTGGTACGTAGTACGGCGCTACTGGGTACCGCCAGAGTCTCCTCGGGGCTGGCCAGAACCGTGGCGTCGCTATAAGTGCCGGGGCGTAGCATCCCGCCGGGATTGGGAAAACTCAGCCGGGCCGTCACCGTCCGGTTTTTGGGGTCCAGTGTCGGGTAGAGAAAGTTCAGGCGTCCCTCCCAGGATTTGCCGGGATAGGCGGGCAGATGCAAGCGCACGGCATCGCCGATATGTACCCACGGTAATTGGTAGGAATAGAGCGCCACATTGACCCATATCCGGTCGAGGTTGGCGATTTCATAGAGATTCGTCTGCGGCGAGACATAACTGCCCTGGCGCACATTGAGGGTCTCGACCACCCCGGAAGCGGGCGCCATGAGCGGCACGTCCCGCTCCGCCGTGCCGTGCCGGGCGAGCGCCGCGATCTGATTTTCCGGCATGCCCAGCAGTCGCAATCTCGCCTTGGCGGCCGCCAGCAGTGCCGGGTCTTCCGTCGTCCCACCCTGGCGGCGGGCAATGAGATATTCCTGTTGGGCACTATACAGCTCGGGAGAATATATCTCGGCGAGCACCTGGCCGCGCTGCACGGGGTCACCCACGGCACGGACGTGCAAGCGTGTCACCCAGCCGGAGAAACGCGGCGTGACGGAATAAACCCGGTTCTCGTCCACTGCCACGGTGCCCACGGTATGGATGGCATGCCCCATCTGACGGCGCTGCACCGCTACAAGGCGCACCCCCAGGTTTTGCGCCAGGCGCGGATCGATGCTGAGACCGGACTCTTTTTTTGCGTTCGGGCTGGAGGCATAGACCGGGATATATGCCATCCCCATGCTGTCCTTCATCGGGTGATCCGAATGGATTTTGGGATCCATGGGGGCAGCCCAGTAGAGGATGTGCCGTCCCTTGGGGGTACTTTCCTGAGGATGGGTTGCGGCGACGTTGGCGCTCGATGCCGCGGCAGGGGCGGCGGTCCGCAGCCACCACACCACCCCAGCCCCGAGGACTACGCCAAGGACGAGCAGACCCATGCCGATGATCCAGTTGCGTGACTTCATGGTTGCATCTCTCCTTGGGTGGTGAGGAAATCCAGTTCTGCGGCGCTGATGGCCAGGTCGCGGCGGTATTGCAGGCGGGTCAGGGCGTAGTCCAGCACTTCCTTCTGGGTGCGCAACACCGTGTTCAGTCCGGCGCGCCCCGCCGAGTAGGCGGCGAGCGTTGCGGAAAAGGCATTCCGTGCGGTGGGCAGCAGTTGCCGATCCATGCGCTGCAACTGGATTTTGTAGGATTCATAGCGGGCAAAGGCGGCGCGCGCCTGCTGGGTCAGGGCCAGGTGTTGATCGTCATAGCGATATTGCGCCTGCTGGGCCCTGGCCTGGGCGGCGGCAACGTCCTGGTCCTGGCGATCCCCCGGGAATATCGGCAGGCTCAGGTTAACCCCCGCTGACAGCCAGTTGGGGCTGCCGGGGTAGAAATCCTGGCCATAACCGACGCTGACGGTGACGTCCGGCCAATAGCCGGTTTTGGCTACCTGCACGCCCATTTGCGCGGCACGGGTTTGCGCCTGGGCGGCGCGCAGGAGGGGCTGGCCGGAAAGTCGGGCTTCCATTTCGGCAAGAGTGGGGGGTGGCGGCAGATTCGGCCATTGCTTTTCTATGGACGGCGGTTCCGGCAGGTTCAGAATCTGGGCGATTTGCGCCAGATCGCTTGCCCGCTCCGCCTGCAATTTGCTGATATCATTGGCCAGGTTGTCGCGCGCCAGTTGGGCACGGAGTACCTCGGCCTGTGACCCTTGAGCGGAGCGGTAGAGCGCCAGTGCCGCTTGCACACTTTCGGCCTCCAACTGTTCCTGATGCCGGACCGTGGCCATGGCATTTTCGGTATAAAGGGCTTGCAGCCAGGCACGGCGCAGCAACAACACCAGCTCGGCGGACTGACCGCGCAGGGTGTCGGCGGCCGCCTGGGCCTCAATCCCCGCCTGCTGTCCTTCCAGCCCCAGTTTGCCAAAAGAGGGGAAAGTCTGACTCAGGCCCACGCTCAGCATGCTCATCTGCTGCTGGTTCATGGAGAAGCTGTTGAGGGGCAGGTTCAGGGCACCGAGATCAAGATGCGGATCGGGCAACTGGGCCACCGCCACGGCTTTGTGCCGCAATTCCGCAATCTTTTGGGTCAGGGCGCCGAGACCGGGATTTTGCCGCAGGGCAATTGCTTCCGCGCTCTGCAGGCTCAATGGGGCGGCACTGGCATAAGGGCCGCACACCATCATCAGCATGACGGGAAGGGAGAGTGGCCCTGAGCCCCTGCGAATAGCCGCAACCCACTTTAGAAAATGTTTATTTCCAGAACTTCTTTGCACATCGCTCATATAGCCTCCACATACGGCCCGAGTTAGGGCCGAAGACGCGAATTTCCTGTCCGGCGCGACTATGTGCGCAGGACTGCGGATTCAGGCGGGAGGCTAAATGAGAAAACGAACTGCGGAGAGTGGGGGAAGACCAGTGTGGGCTGCAACGTGGAGAAAATGGGGAACGGGCTTAGAAGAAGGGAGGGTGATCAAGGGTGCGACGGAAACGGCGAAGGCCGACATGGCGGGGGTGATGTTGTGGGCACTCTCCGCTACCGGCGTCATCATATCGTGGTGGCAGCAAGCAGTCAGGCAGGTGCCTTGCTGGGCCGGAGCACCAAGGGCCTGTTCGCAACGCGGCATTTGTGTGCCGTGTGCGGCTACCCCTGTCATCGACAGGGCGCACAGCGCCGGGGCAGCGTCTGCGGGTGTCACCATCCAAGGCAACAGTAGAAGCAGGGCCATAAAGGCTATCCGGCGAACGAACGGGCGAAAAACGCGCACAGTACCCCAATCTCAAGACGTTAGTCCGGCTATCACAACTCAACGGCCATCAAATGTCAATGCTCTCCCGAGCCCGCGACTGCGTGCCGCGCTTCCCGCCCTTACTGGCGCGCCCCTTATCCACGGCTTTATTCTACCGCTCCAACCGTCGGTGTTTGTGAGTCTTTCCCGACGGCGAGATCCTCCATCTCTGGCGGGAGGTCCACGAAATGGCCGGCCAGCACCTGGAAGTCCTGGACGTGGAAAACTTCCGCCCCCACTACGCCCAGACCCTCATCCACTGGGTCCGGCGCCTGAAGGAGCGCAAAGAGGAGGCCATCGCCATGGTCGGCGAGAAACGCTATCGCATCTGGGCAATCTATGTGGGGTGCCGTTACCAATATGTGGACCGAAGTTACCGCGAGGCAGAGGTGAGATGGGAAGATATCTAACCGTCAACGGGGGGACCATTGGCAGCAGAGGTAGGGTGGTCGAGGGACTTGCCGAGGACCATATCCTCAGTCGCGAGGACACCGAAGGCTGAGGTGCTCCCCATCCATTGGATAGTCTGAAAGAAGATGGAATAAGTGGACACAGCCAACTACACTGAAGTGGCATTGAATGGTCATCAACGAGTGTTTGTTCTGGGTCCGTGGCGTAGCGAGTGAACGACGAGGAACAGAAAATGTGGCCTTACATGATGGGTGGGTTTTTCAATGGTTACGGCTGGGTCGGGTCGGTATTTATGGTCCTGTTTTGGGGATGAATACCTGGAAAGACGTCGCGACCTGGAACAATAACGTTTCCCCATCCGCCGAAGCTGGTCCGGATGTGCTACTAGCAGGTGGGACTGTGGTAGACAGCTTGTTTCGTTGGTTCAAGGTCGGCAACCGGCGTTGTGGGCTCCTGCGGCGGTAAAATAGAGAGGGTTCTATGGACCATTCAGGACATCAGGAACACGAGATAGAAACCGCCCACCCCGATTTCCACGCCCATATGCACCCCGCCGCTCTTGGCCACGCCGGGATGCATGGCGGTCATGACCATGGCGCCATGATCGCCGATTTTCGGCGGCGGTTCTGGGTATCGCTGGTGCTGACGATCCCTATCCTCCTTTTGTCGCCGCTTATCCAGCATCTGCTGGGGCTGGAGGCTGCTCTCGCCTTTACGGGGTCGTCCTATGTGCTTTTCGCGCTATCGAGCGGGGTGTATTTCTACGGCGGTTGGCCCTTCCTGAAGGGGCTGTTTGCCGAGCTCGAAACCCGCAAGCCAGCCATGATGACGCTGATCGCCCTGGCCATCAGCGTGGCCTATTTTTACTCGAGTGCCGTCGTGTTCGGGGTTCAGGGTGAAGTGTTCTTCTGGGAACTTGCCACGCTGATCGATGTGATGCTGCTCGGCCACTGGATCGAGATGAAATCGGTCATGGGGGCTTCCGGCGCACTGGAAAAACTGGTGCAAATGATGCCATCCGAGGCCCATCTCGTCACCCCGGAGGGCATGAAAGACGTGCCGGTCGCCAATCTGCAGCGCGGTGACCGGGTGCTGGTGAAGCCCGGCGAAAAAATTCCTACGGACGGGCGTATCGTCGAAGGGCGAACCACCGTCAATCAGGCCATGCTCACCGGCGAAAGCCAGCCCGTGGAGAAGGGGGACGGCGACGAAGTTATCGGCGGTTCGGTTAACGGCGAGTCGAGTATCACCGTCGAGGTCCACAAGACCGGCAGTGAAACCTATCTTGCACAGGTCATCGAGATGGTGCGCCGGGCGCAGGAGTCCCGCTCCCGGACTCAGGACCTGGCCGACCGCGCGGCCCTGGTGCTGACCCTTACCGCGTTGAGCGTCGGGGGGCTTACCCTTGCCATTTGGCTGGTCCTTGGCCAGCACTTCGAGTTTGCCCTGGCCCGCATGGTGACCGTCATGGTGATTGCCTGTCCCCATGCCCTGGGCCTGGCGATTCCGCTGGTCGTTGCCGTGTCCACCGCCATGGCGGCGCAGCATGGGCTGCTTATCCGGGACCGGTCTGCTTTTGAGCGGGCGCGCCAACTGCAGGCGGTAGTGTTCGACAAGACCGGGACCTTGACGGAGGGACGGTTTGGCGTCACGGATGTGGTCGTGCTGGGCGGATACGCCGAAGATCAGGTCGTACGGCTTGCCGCGGCCCTCGAAAGCCAGTCGGAGCACCCCATCGCCGCCGGCATCGTGGCATATGCCAAAGCGAAGGACATCGGCTTCGAGCCTCCCAAGGAATTCAAGGCCATCCCCGGCAAGGGCGCACAAGCCGTTGTAAATGGCCGCAATGTGAAAGTTGTAAGCCCCGGCTATCTCAAGGAGCATGGCCTTGATGTCAGCGATGAGCGGATCGCGGCCTTGGCATCCCAGGGCAAAACGGTGATATACCTGCTCGTCGACGAAAAACCAGCGGGGGCTGTCGCGCTGGCCGACATCATTCGAGCGGAGTCGCGGGAAGCCCTAGCACGGCTGAAGGGGATGGGCGTGCAGGTGATGATGCTGACCGGCGACTCGGAAGCGGTGGCCCGCTGGGTGGCCCAGGAAATGGGGCTGGACGACTATTTCGCCGAAGTGCTCCCTGGACAAAAGGCGGAGAAGATCAAGGAGGTAAAGGCGCGGGGATTGCGCGTGGCCATGGTCGGCGACGGTGTCAACGACGCGCCCGCCCTGGTGGAGGCGGACGTCGGGATCGCCATCGGGGCGGGCACGGACGTCGCCATCGAGTCGGCGGACATCGTGCTGGTCCGCTCCGATCCCCGAGACGTGGTGGCCATCCTGGAACTTTCCCGGGCGACCTATCGCAAGATGATCCAGAACCTGTGGTGGGGTGCCGGCTACAATATCGTGGCGATCCCTCTTGCTGCCGGGGTTGCTTACAGCGTTGGCCTGGTGCTTTCCCCGGCGGTGGGGGCGGCCCTGATGTCCGTTTCCACGGTGATCGTCGCCATCAACGCCAAGCTCCTCCAGAGGGTTCGGCTCACCGCATAGCGCATGGATCGGCAAGCAGCCAGCATGTCGCTTGTTCAGAGCTTCCCCGAACGCAGGCAGGATCGCTGTCACCCACCATAGGCCGAGTGCGCTGGCCACCGAGTAGCCGATGTGCTCACTAGCTAATGGCCATGAGCTATGATCGAATCTAATGTACGGGCGGATTACAGCTGACTTGAGCAAGGTGGCGCACTGTTGCTACAAAGGATGGGTGAGTAAATTTCGTGATGGATTAGCCATCGCAATAGCCCGTCCTCAGCTAGGCGCAGCAAAGTGGAAATGTCCACGCCCTCGCTGATTTCGCCGATGGTCTCTTCAGTTGATCTGGACGGTTCACACACCGCAAGCGAGTAGCGGTTATCCATCTCCACAGGCTGCGGACGGGCATAAAGTTTCTTCTTTGTCAATCAGCGTCAGCCATTGACCATGCGTCAGCACCAGACATTTGCCACCTATGGAGTGTTATAACGCTTCGTAACTCTATGGACTAAAACATAAACATTAAATTCTTGATCTGATCAAAGGTGAACAAACTTGACGCTGATTTCTGGTCAAAACTTGACACTCTCAGGCGCTGTTTTCCAGCCTAGAGGAAGCCGAAGCCGCTTTTCAACAGGCGCTTACCGCTAACCCGAACCATTCAGAGGCACTCGTAAACCTTGTCGCCACAATACACTGACCCCGCGCAGAAAACAGAACTTAAAGGGGTTGCAAGCCAAAATCTGCGGAATTTTTAGGGCCGTTAATAATCAGCCTCTTATAATTGAGCAAGCGCATGACGCTGGATGCGGTTCCCGAATGGCGGTGCGCGACTACAAATACCGAAGATAGAACAAAAATATCCGTTCAAATGCTTCCTTTACAAAAATCAAATTCTTCGAACGTCGCGGAAAGACATTTCGAAATGGGGGTCTACCATCCTCCGATCTGTGTAGCCACATGGCGTCATTTTTCATGTCCAGTATACAGGAAAGCTCCTGTCTATAAAGATTCACTGGTCTCTTGCCACTTAAAACCGCTTTCATGTTTTTTGCCGCTGCGCTAGCTCGAAGTTGGGCCATATGGGCTTGATGCGGCACCCATGGCGGTGGGTTTTCGTGATTAGCGCAATCTCCCGCGGCAAAAACATGAGGCAGTCCCTTTACTTGCCCATATTTATCCACATCAATGTGGCCTCCAATGGACATGGGAAGGCATGACTTCTGCACAAGCGATGGTCCCGTTATTTCAGGGGAATAGAGGACCAAATCGGCCTTCCTAAACGTGCCATCCTTATCAGCCATCCCTCCATCTAAAAATTCTACTGGCTCATATCCATCGTCAAGGATAATCCCGCGCTCACGCAGTCGATCGGTTATCGCACCTTTCTCTCCCGGACTTCTATCTGGGGAAAAGAAATGAATCTCAAAATTATTTCTTACCCCTCTTTCTCTCAAGGCGTAGTCCAAGAGGCAGGCGCATTCATACATGGGGCCGGGACGTCCGGCAACAAAACCGTCCCTCCGGTTAATCTTATAACCGACATATATGACACCACCACTCAGGGATTCCAGTTTTTTTACAAATCCATCCATGTCATCAGGACCATAACATGGCGAATATGTGTAGTCTTCTGTTCCAGGAATATCGTCTTTCCTAAAGGCTGGCCCTATGCCAATAAATAGATAGTCATTCCTATATTCTCCGTCATGGGTAATCACAGTCCGTCCACCATCTTGTATATCGATAACCACACCCTCAATAAAGCGAATGCTTCGCCGCCTAAGGAATGGACGAATATCAATAGTGATATCTGCTTTGTTTCGTTTCTTCGTAATAAATTCAGGAATTGCCGGAAAGTAAATGAATTTACCATTTCCGATGACTGTAATGTCGTATCGGGAATATATCCTTCGAAAGAAATACGCGATGATGGGAAAGGCGGGGATGGCAAGAAAGTAGCCAATGAAAAACATGGACGCGAATCCATTGCCTACAACAGTGATTTGTTTCTTCATAAGGCACCCCATTCAGGTGGAAGAAAATTGAGCATGGCGGTCTGGAGGCGGTATTTCGTACTTAGGGGGTGTAATTAGGGCTCCGTCAAAGTAGCCAGCCATTGCTTTCATATCGGGCGACTTTGACGGAGCCCTGGCCACCACCTTCTTTCGACGGTGCGGCTTCCTGGGGGCTCTCTGTCTGACCTTCCGATGTTTTCATTTCCATTTAAAACCTCCTGAAACTGAACCTGCTATAAAAAGGCATGGTCTGGATACAGATGGACCACGCCCGTTTTTCCCCTTATTCGGGAAGCTGAAAAAACGCACCGTAATGATAAGGAGGAAGTTCGACCACGCGATCCGGCAGGAGGCCTGTGGCTTCGACGACGGCGAGGGCCTGCATAGGCGAGGGCATCCATCATCTGCCCGCCGTGCTCGTCAGGTCACGCCAGGCGTTGATCAGGGCGTTTGCCGCCCCGTTGATCTCCGCCTCAGTGGTAAAACGGCCCAGACTTAAACGCAGCGCCCCCAAGGCTTGCTCCCGGGACACAGACATCGCCGCCAGGACATCACTCACTGTTTGGCCACCCGCATGACAGGCGGAGCCCGTGGATGCGGCGATCTCCGGGGTGGCGGCGAGGAGTTGCCAGCCAGCCACGCCGGGGAAGGAGAGATTAAGGGTATTAGGCAGGCGCTCGGTAGGATGGCCGTTGAGCAGCAGGCCGGGAATGGCGATAACCAGCCGTTCATGCAAGGCGTCCCGCAATGCATGCAGTCGTGTTGCTTCCCGAACCAACCGTTCCTGTGCCAGCCGGGCTGCCGTGCCCAAGGCCACGATATGCGGCACGTTCTCGGTCCCAGGGCGCAGGCCCCGTTCGTGGTTCGCCCCGGCCATGATCGGCAAAATGGGCGTTCCTGCCCGCACATACAGCGCGCCCACGCCCTTGGGCGCGTGGAACTTGTGCCCCGCCAGAGTGAGGAGGTCGGTGCCGAGATCATGGACATCGATCGGGATCTTGCCTGCCGCCTGGGCGGCATCCACATGCATGAGTGCGCCGTGGACATGAGCGAGGGCGGCGATTTCCGAGACGGGTTGCATTGCCCCTGTTTCGTTGTTGGCGAGCATCACGGACACCAGGGCTGTGTCGCGGCGGATAGCCTGCGCCGTCGCCTCCATCCGCACGCGGCCCGTGCCGTCCACCGGCAACACGGTGAGCTCCCAGCCTTCAGCTTCCAGCCAGCGCATGGGCTGCATCACCGAGGGGTGTTCGATCGCCGATGTGACCAAGTGGCGCCGATTCCCCCGCAAGGCCCGCGCTACGCCGAAAATTGCTAGGTTGTTGGCTTCCGTGGCGCTGCCGCAGAAGATCATATCTCTTGGCCGCCCACCGATCAGCGCCGCCACCTCCGCCCGCGCCGTTTCCACTGCCGCCTTCGCCTCCTTGCCATAAGGATGCGAGGAAGAAGGATTACCGAAATGTTTCCCTAACCACGGCTGCATGGCCAGTGCCACCAATGGGTCTATCGGGGTGGTGGCATTGCAGTCGAGGTAGATCGGCAAATCGTTCATTGGACCTCCACCGAGCCTTCCAAGCAAAAGGCCGAGACAAGCTGTTTCGCGGGAGTATGGAAGGATCTCGAAGGTCTTGCAATCGACAGCAGATCAGCGGCACGGCGAGGCGATAGGTGCCTAATCATGTCGTGTAATGCTCCACAAGAGCCTCGACCCCTTTCGGTCATGACACTCCACGACCCGCGCACGGCTTTCGTGACCCAGGGCTACGGTGGTGAATGTTGGATGTCGATACTCAAAAATATTTCGATACCATCCCACATGCCCACCTTCGGCATTTTCTCGACTGATGAGTGACTGGTGGCGTAGCCCAAAAGATGATCAGCAAACGGTTAAAGGCAGGGTAATACCGCCACTGCTCGCCACGAACCTGTGGACTGATGAGCCCGCATGTGGCGCGATTGCTGGATCATGTGCTGTGAACAGATTTCCATAGGGAAGGAGCTTTCCTTATAGTGCAATGCAGGCGGGTTCAGAGTCACATTGTGCATTTTACGCCTGTAGAAACAAGCAAAGACCTGGACCAAAATCCATGTGGCTCAACTCTATAAAAAGGGCTAGTCTACAGGGGAGGTTGTGGTCCCATGTCCGCACCTTGGAAGATGTTAATCTCACCAATGACGCACTTTTCCTGTTCTTGCCACGGGAGGCGCTCCCTGTGCACGTAGTGCTTGCAAGGATTGCTGCAGGACATTAAGCGCGGAACGGAGAAACACACCGGAGATAAGGGCTCCGACGATGATGTCAGGCCAGCGCGAGGCAAGCAGGTAAATGCTGCTGGCGGCGAGTAAAACACCGACGTTGGCGATCAAGTCATTTCGAGAGCACAGCCAACTGGAACTCATGTTTAGGTTGTAGCCACGGGATCGGTACAAAAGAAAAAAGCACACGAGATTGGCGAGGAGTGCCAGCACGCCGACGATTCCCATCGTTTCGATATCCGGCATGACGGGGTGAAACACTTTGTAGATCGCCGTCCCCAGCACACCAAGCCCAAGCGCGAGCATGAAGCCGCCCTTTACCAGGGCAGCAACTGCCTGCCAGTGCGCCGATCGTGCCAACACGAAGAGGCTGAACCCGTACACCAAGGCATCGCCCAGCATGTCCAGCGCGTCCGCCAGCAGCGAAATTGAATGGGCGATTAGGCCCGCCGAGCCTTCCACGAAAAACATGACAGCGTTGATGGTGAACACGATCCACAGCACACGCCTGTGACTCTCGCGCATGGCGTCTATCTCGCATCGTTTGTCTTCACAGCAATTAGCCATTTGTTGTGGTATCCCTTGAGTTTGCTGTACCTAGCGGTAGCGTACGTTAAATATTCTGTGACTGTTCAGCATGCCCTTGTCATACAGGCCATTAGCGAAGATACTTTATCTCATGCGCGAACTTCCTGACATTTTGATGCTGACCTCTGACCGTATCTATTCAGAGTATCTATATTGTGGAAAAGAAATCTTCTCGAAGCCATATTCCTGGATCCTTGCATAAACCTTCCGGAAAATCTCAAACCCGATGATCCGGCGCCAGTGCGCACGGGTGGGCCGGATCGCCAGCCTCCACCTGCAAGGTGGGGTGGTCGATGCGAAAGCGCCTCTGCAATTCATTGCCGATCCGGTTCAGGAGCGCGTCTCCGGGGTGGCCGTTGGGCATGACCAGATGCACGGTCAGCGCCGTTTCGGTGGTGCTCATGGCCCAGATGTGCAGGTCATGTACCGCCGCCACATCCGGCAGGGCGGCGAGATAGGCGCGTACCGCCTGGGTTTCGATTCCTTCGGGCACGCCGTGCAGGGTCAGGTTGAGGGAATCCCTCAGCAAGCCCCAGGTGGCGATCACGATCACCGCGCTGATGAGCAGGCTGACCGCGGGATCCAGCCAAAACCAGTCGGTAAACAGCATCCCGATCCCCGCCAGGACCACCCCGAGCGATACGGCGGCATCGCCCGCCATGTGCAGAAACGCTGCTCGGATATTCAGATCGCCCTTGCGCCCCGCCATGAACAGCAGGGCGGTTCCGGTATTGATCGCCACTCCGAAGGCTGCGACGCCAATGACTATGCCGCTTGCCACGGGCGTGGGATGCAGCATGCGCTGAATCGCTTCCCAGGCGATCCCGCCAGTCACCACCAACAGGAATACGGCATTGGCCAGAGCCACCAGAATTGACGAGCTGCGCAGCCCGTAGGTAAAGCGCGCCGAGGGCTGGCGGCGAGACAGTGCCGTGGCGCCCCAAGCCATGAGCAAGCCCAGGATGTCACTCATGTTATGTCCGGCATCCGCCAGTAAAGCCAGGGAATGTCCAATCATCCCAAACACGACCTCAGCCAGCATGAAGCTCAGGTTGAGCGCCCCTCCGATGGCAAAAGCGCGACCATAGTTTGCCGGACCGTGGGCATGGCTATGCGTGTGGGTATGATGGTGACCAGCGGTATGACCGGCATGGTCATGAGAGTCGTGTGCCATACACCATCCTTCTCTGCAAAAATCCGAATGAATTGCCATTAAAAACCTTGTAGCCACTACATGGTCAAGGATTTATACTGCTCTTTTTGGGGGGCTGATATGCGAATTGGCGAACTTGGGCAGGCCACGTGCGTGGATCCAGAGACCATCCGTTATTATGAACGGATAGGCCTCTTGCCCGCGCCAGTTCGGCGGGCGAACGGCTATCGCGCTTATGGCCTCGCGCATCTGGAACGGCTTGCCTTTATTCGCCACTGCCGGGCGCTGGACATGCCACTTGCGGACGTGCAGCGACTCTTGCATCTGCTGGATCATCCGCTGGACGATTGCCTAGACGTGGATCGGTTGATCAATACGCATCTGGCTCATGTACAGGGACGGCTCCAATCGCTACAAGCGCTGGCGAGGCAGCTTGAGCAACTGCGCGGACGCTGCCATGGGCGGCATACCACCGCCGAATGCGGTATCCTGCATGAGTTGGTGGCCGCTGCCCAAGGGGAAGGGTGTGTGTGCCACGACGGTTCGGCCCCGAACAGCCCAGAGGTCATAGAAATCTCCTAAGGCCTTCATTCATGCAGATGGTGCATATTGGGAGTGTGAGGGTGGCCGTGGGTTAAGGGTTGGTGACGATGCGGGTGCCGGTGGCGGATTCCGGACGCCATCGGGAACGGGTGCCCATGCCGTAACAACCAATTGATTTTTATGCAGATTTTGGTGGTTAATCATTTAGGCTCAAAGGAGCTACGTGTGACGTAAAGTAGTTCACGACATCCCCAACTGTCCCGATGTTTGTCGCATCATCTGGCATGTCGCAGTCAAATTCTTCTTCCAGCGCCATCACCAATTCCTCGGTATCCAGCGAGTCGGTGCCCAAATCGTCCACAAAATCGCCGCATCAGTCAATTCAATTGCTAACGCCCTGAATATCGCCAGCATACGCTTTCAGGTTGCCGGTATCGACCGCGAGAAAGTTCACGACGACCTTGCCGCCATGCCACTCTCCCGCTCTCTCACTGTCCCAGGAAAATCCACCGATGGACAGCGCGTTTCCCACGCTCCCTGATTGCCACCCCCCCCAGATTCTAGCCGTTGGCGAAAGGTGTTGGTGGTTTGACTGAAGGCCGCACCCAATATAGGGTTTGCGGCCTTTTTATTGAAGAAAAATTTCCGCCGATGGCAAATCCTCTGAGAACCAAGCTACGAGTGGGTTTGCGGGAATCAAGGCACCAAAAACCAACACCTTTCGCCAACGGCTAGCGTTCTCGGTTGTGGTTTTTTCTTGCAGCTATGGGTCGGATGATGTCATTGGCTTTCCGCTGCTGAATGTCTGCAAGCAGTCTGTACCGGCCCTTCAACAGAAAATCTCTACAGGAATCATTTGACAGGGGATGATACAGATCATAGTTCCGTAAACTGGACACAATCTCATTCCTACCAGAAGCCTTCTGCACACGCTCCTCACTGGTTTTCACCTTCCAACCCATGGCAAGTATGGATCATCACGGTTTTTGGCCTCGGAGGCCATGGGTTTCCAGCCAGATTTTGCATATAGCCCGACAATCAGACCCCGATCAGCCAGAAACCAGTAAACTGGCCTGCCATCGGTGTAAGGCCATATATTCATCAGGCGCTGGTTGATGAGCGAAACATCCCTGTATCCCTTCGCCACTCCTTCTCAGCTTACAATTCTGTCAATCCTGTAATGCCACGATGACGTGAATAGCGTCATAGGCCGTGATCGAAAAATGATGGATGCCCGCTGCGGCCAGTGCTCGCTCAACAGTGGCTGCAACTTCCTTTTGCGTGCCCACGATCTTGCGGGGTGCGAGGTTCTTCCACGACACAACGGTCCATGTGGGCCGTGACACTTGCTCTGGCAGGCACACCGGGGCCTTTTCATTGGCAAACCCCATACAGACAGCAAAACGGTGTGCTGCATACGGGTTCATCGGCATGGGCGGCTGAGGGCTGGGCAAAGCTTTCGTGGGCTTGCCCCATTGCCAGCCTTTTGGTAACACGGGAGCTGGTGGTGGCGTCATTACCCGCTCTATGGCGGGCGGAGCTACTGGAGGGGTCGCGTACATAGGATCAATAAAATAGAACATGGTAGTGCTCCTGGTTAAAGTATTCTGTTTCTGGTTTAGTAGGATTCCCAAAGATCAGCAGCGTCACTTTCGCCACGCTCGCGCAGCCAGACGGCTGGCCATTGCCAATCGTGGGCTTCACGTAGTTCACGGATATGGGCAATGTCTTCTTTGCCCGATGCGCCTACAAAGGCCAGTTCCGGACCAGACAAGCCCAACTCAAAGAGGCGCCGCCCATCGGGGTGCATCATGTAGTACTGGCGCTTCGGAATGGCGGAAGCCAGAATTTCAATCTGGCGGGCATTGAGTCCGATGGACTCGTACAAGGGCCGCAACTGGTCCGTCAGTGCCTCTGGGTTCGGCAACAGAATCTTCGTCGGGCAGGATTCAAAAATGACATCCGCAATGCCGGACTTGATCAGATCGCTCAGGGACTGCGTGGCAAAGATGACGGCGACATTGGCCTTGCGCAGTACCTTGAGCCATTCCCGAATTTTGGCCTTGAAGGTGTCATGTCCCAGCATGACCCAGGCCTCATCGAGAACCAGCAGCGTTGGCTGGCCTTTGAATCGCTGCTCAATCCGGTGGAACAGGTAAGTCAGTACCGGTAACAGGATTTTCTCACCGAGATTCATCAGGTGTTCCATTTCAAACACCTGGAACACATCTTCCCCCAGCCCATCGCTCTCGGCGTCCAGCAGGTGCCCCGCCGGGCCTTTCAGGGTGTAGTAATTCAGTGCGCTACGCAGTGCGTCATCCTGAATGACCGTCACCAGTGCGCCCAAGGTCCGCTGCCGCATTTCCGTCGTACTGGTCCCCAACTGTACGATGGCCCGATAAATTTCATCGCGCATGCGCGGCGTGATAGGGGTGTTTTTGCCCAGCTGCAACGCAACCAGACTTTCTACCCACTCGGCCGCCCAGGACTGCTCAGAGGGTTTGTCCACCCTGCCCAAGGGACAGAACGCCAGATCGTGCGCGTCACCGGCAATATCGTAGTGCTGGCCACCGGCGGCACCGACCAGCGGGAACATGGAATAGCCCTTATCAAAGGCGAAGACCTGGGCATGGGCGTAACGGAACTGCTGAGCCACCAGCATGGACAGTAACGTGGATTTGCCCATACCTGTAGGACCCAGTATGACGGTATGCGCTAAATCGCCAGCATGTAGTGCAATACGGAATGGCGTGTTGCCATCGGTATTCGCACGCATGAGCACTGGGCTATGGGGAGGATAGAACGGACAGGCGTTTTCATCGGGGCCTGCCCAGACATTGGTGAAGGGGAGAAGATGCGCCAGATTCAGGGTGTGAATCAGCGGTCGCCGTACATTGGCATAGGTGTTCCCGGGCATGGCGCCCATCAGTGCCTCAACCGCGTTCACGTCCTCGATACGGACGCCGAAGCCATGGTTTTCTATCACCTTCTGCACGTCACGAGCGATGTCCAGCACGACTTTCTCACTTTCATGGGCGAGGAGAATGACGCTGGTGTAGTACCCGAAGCGCACTTCCCCACTGGATGCTTCGGCCATGGCAACGACGGTATCGTTAGTCTGTTGATCCGCGTGGATATTGATGTGCGTTGCCTGCCCGCCCTGACTCTCCCTGACCACATTGAGCGCGGATTTGCGCTTCTGGCTCCAGCGGCTGCGGTAACGGTTCAGCTGTTTTTCGGCATCCTGCGGATCCAGATAGATGAAGCGATTGGACCACCGGTAAGACACCGGAAGACGCGATAAGAAGTCGAGAATCCCGGGTGAGGACATCGCAGGGAAGCCTTCAATGGCAAGTGCTGCGATATGTAGATTGCCGATCTGCGGGTTAAAGCCGGTAATCAGCTCGTGCCGTCCGAGTACGGCGTCCAGATACATGGGGACCATGGAGAGCCGAAAGGGCCGGTTGCGGAAACTCACGCAATATTCGAGATATTGCAGGATTTCGCTATTGATGATTTCGCCGGTGTTCTCATCAACGTGGTCTTCCATGCGACGGATTTTCAGGAAGCCCGAAAGTCGCCCTTGAATTTCCTTGATGCGTTCTTTGAAACGCTGCAGATTGTTGCTGCCCGGCGACCCTTTATCTTCTCCATCAATCAGGAAGTCACCCATCTTTGTGGCGGCATCCGGAGGGGGGAAGAATGTGAGCGTCAGAACAAAACGACTGGTATACCCGGCGTCTGCCGACTCGAAGCGCACCCGGCGAACAGCGTCAATGAGGCGTGTAGTGCGATCGGGAAAGCTGCCTTCCGGGGCATAGCCAGGAGCGGGTATACGGATGGCATCGCAGTTCAGCACCCAGCCATCGCCCATAGACAAGGCGGAGTTGATGCGGTTGGACATCGCGGCCAGCTCCGCGTTGGTAGAAGAGTCCAGATCCGGGCCGGTGTAGTAGAAGCCTGCCATCAGGCTGCCATTTTTGTTGAGCACGATGCCGTTATCGACCAGCGCCGCCCAGGGCAGAAGGTCAGGCAAGCCATAGGCCTTGCTGCGAAATTCTTTTAAGGCACGCATGAAAAATCTCCTTGATTATTTAATGGCGCGATTGCGGGCAAAGGGCGTGGCCGATGCCGGGTAATATTTCTTGTACTGAATGCTGCGCTTTCCGGTTTTGCTCAATATCGGGTCGTATTTGGCCAGTTGCGCCAAGCCCCAGGTGCCAAAAACCCAAAGGATGATCCCGATGACTGCCGCCCAAAGTTGAGCCAGCGAAAAGATGAAGATACCCGCAAGAACACCCAGCATGAGTACGAGGTTGCGCTCGCCCCCCAGAACCAGCATCGGTTTATGGAGGGATTGGTGGATGGAAATTTCTTGCCTGGGTGATTGGTCCATAAGGTTTTCTCCTGTGCCGAATCTGGATAAAGGCAACGGCCCGAAAATGCGCTCGCTGCCGTTTTACACCAGTGCTCCGGTAAGTCCGAGGTCGGTGAGAAACGTATTGCCAAACACGATCATGGAGATGCCCAGCACGACAAACAGCGCTTTCTTGGCAATGCCGCCCAGTTCCTCCCCAAAGATGAGGGCTGCACCGGCCGCCAGAAATGCCACAATACTGATGGCTGTGGCGACAGGACCCGTTAGGTTGTTGGTCAGATCCTGAATGGGGGTGTCCCATGGCAGGGAGGTGCCGGTCGATTCCGCAAAGGCGGGCGCGATGGTCTGTACGGCAACGCCGATAATGACACCCACCTTGAAGTAGGTGTCCCGAACTCCGTTACTTAACCGATTGATATATGGTTTCATGTGTAATTTTCCTTGCAATGGCGATGGATGACGACGAGATGAATGTTCTCCATGAGGTAATGGCCATCGGGGACCTGTTTGCGCTGGCAGCCCCGGCGACACATTTGTGCCTGCCGGGGTGCTGGTCTGCGGATTAGAACGAGATGCGATAGCCGATGCGGTACTGGTCGGTGCTCAGATTCAGGCTGGCAATACCGCCACCGAAGGGCATGCTCTGGTACTGATAGCTGATCGTTGCGAATCCCGGACCGACCTTGGCATCGGCCCCAATACTGCCGCTGTAGTACAGGCCGCCCAGCGTATGCATGTTGCTGACCGCCGTGCCGAAGTCACGCCCAAACACACCACGGGCGTCCAGGCCAATGGACGGGAACACCTGATAGCTGACCTTGGCACCACCATAGGCGTAGCCGGTATCCATGTGGCTGCCCTGCGGGTGAATACCGATATAGCCCACACCAATTTCCGGTTTGATGGTCAGGTGCTGCTCTGGATGAATGAGGTATCCGGCATTCATCGAACCGGTGAGAACAGAACCGTCAATGGATGCGCCCGCACCACCGAAGACGCGCTGGCCGAAGTCCAGATTGCCGAAACGCTCGTGGGTGTGCAGGAAACCGCCGGGCACACTGGAGCCAACACCGCCGACATGAATGCCGTAGTTTTCAAAACCGACCTGGGCGGAATAGTCGGCGGCCACGGCCAGACCAGAGAGAGACATGCTGGCGAGAGCCAGCGTGGCGATAACGAAATGCTTCTTCATGATGGAACCCCGTAGATAAAAAATAGGCGTTGTTGCCTATCCTCTAATGGCCATCGGTAACCTGTTTGTGCTGCCCAGACACAAAAAAACCGCTCCTGTGAGCGGTGTCTTGGGGAGGGCAGATCGTGGTTACAGCATTTCGGTCACAAACTGGCCATGCTGGTAGCCCATCACCTGCATGACTTCGTCGATAATACGTCCGGTGGATGTGCGCTTGATGCTGATCACGATGTTGACCGCTTCGGCTATCAACTCCGGGACAGGGGGAACATTGGCTTCCTGAATCAGCATGCTGACGCGGGTCAGCGCAGCGCGTGCATCATTGGCATGAACGGTACCCACGCCACCCGGGTGGCCAGTGTTCCAGGCCTTGAGCAAATCCAGGGCCTCTTTCCCCCGCACCTCCCCGACAACAATCCGGTCCGGTCGCATACGCATGGTGGATTTTAGCAAACGGGTCATATCAATCTGGTCGGAGGTACGGAAGGAAACGACGTTTGGCGCCGAAATTTGCAACTCTCGGGTATCCTCGATCACCACCACCCGGTGCTCCGGGGTCTCCACGCTGATAGCGTGCAGTATGGCGTTGGCCAGGGTGGTTTTGCCGGTACCGGTCCCGCCATTCACCAGAATATTTTTGCGGGACCTCACTGCGGAGATTATCAAGTCATGCTGAGTGGCCGTCATAATGCCCTTGTCCACATAATCTTTCAGCGTAAAGATCAGAAGGGCTTTTTTGCGAATGGCAAAGGTAGGCGCTTCGACGATGGGCGGGATTTGCGCCTCAAAGCGCGATCCATCCAGCGGCAATTCACCGGAGATGATCGGGTTTTCCTTGGTAATGCTGGTATCCAGCATGGATGCCACGGTCTCAATCACCATTTTGGCCCGGACGGGATCCATCCGGGACCGGATTTCCATATCGCCGCCCAGCACATCCACCCAGATATTGCCGTCCTGATTCAGCATGATTTCAATGATGGCCGGGTCCTGCAGATAACCCAGAATATCGTCGCCCAGCGTGCGGCGCAGGCTCTCAATCTGCCGTTCGCGATAAACCTGGGCCTGGGTGCGGGTGTTCGTGCTCATTTTTTCGTGCTCCTGTCGGTGGTGACTATCCGTTTGCGGATTGGGTGACGCCTGTCGCCTTCTGGATCGCCTGCAAAGCCGCCTGTGCTGCGCTGTCTCCCTGATTTATGGCGGCGCTATCCATGCCGGATTTGCCACCAGCCGTTTCCGCCGCGGCCATAGCGGCATTGGCTGCGGTTTCATCAGTAGCTTCAGCACTTGATGCGGCCTGCGCCGCCTGGGTGGATAACGTGGAACTATTGGACTCGGAGCTGGCGGCGGCATTCCAGGTATTCTGCAAAGCCGTGTCGGGTGCGCTTTGTGCGTTAGACTGGTCGGTTTGCGCCTGCTGGGTGGCTGTCGTCGCGGTGGCATTCGCATCCGTTGCCACCCGTTCCTGACTGTAGGCATCGGCGGCCTCCGTTTCCGCCGTCACGGTATCTTGATTGATGGTGGCCTGATCGGTAGCGATAGCCGACTGGACGGACGTGTCCGGTGCGGTGGGCGCCGTGTAGGTCACACCGTTTGCCGCCGCCTGTTTCTGGGCATAGGCTTCAGCGGCCGCATCCGTCTGCTCGCCAATGGTAATAGCATCGGCGTTGGCCTGATTCTGATCCTGCACGAAAGTCTGCTGCGCCGCTGTAGCGGTAGCCGCCGTGTTGTTCGCGTCCTGCTGATAGGTGTTTGCCGTGTTGCTGGCGATACTTGCGCCATCAGCCCACATCGCCTGGGTTCCAGACGATGGCGCAACGTCCGCAGCGGCCGTGTCTGCCGCCGACTGCTGATCCGCTGTTGTGGCATCTGCTGCCCGGTTGTCGGCGTACTGCTGTTGCACTACGTCCGTTGCGGCGTTTTCCATGGCTGACGTTTCATCATTGGTCATTTGAGTCTGTAGCGGACTGGTGTAGGAGAACGGGGTGGATGACACGGCAGGAGCCGTGGCGGTTGGCGCGCTCTGACCCTGCTGTACACCCGTTTCATTCTGGATCGTCTGCAGGGCGGTGGATGCCGCTGATTGCCCAGAGGCGGTCGCCGCGCTGTTGTTGCCAGTGTTGGCACTTTTGGTGTTGCTGGCAGAGGATTGCGCATCCGACTGCGCAGCGTTCTGCTCGTTCTGGTAGTTATTGTTGGAGTTCGCACTGGCCTGCGATGATGCGCCACCCAGTACCGACTGCTGGCCGGCGGTGGATTCCATCGCCGTCTGTTGCTGCCAGTCCTGATACCAGAGTCCGTAGTAATTCTGGTACTCAACATAGGCGGCTCCCGCCTGCTGTCCGTAATAGCTGCTCTTGTTGAGGCAGTCCGTTTTGAGGGCCGCCACACAAGCGGCATAGGTGCTGGATGCACCGGATGCCAGCGACTCATCGTTCAAATAGTTATTGTAGTAGCCGGTATACAGGCTGTAATAGCGGGCCATTTCCTGCGCCAGCACGCTATCGGTGGCCGCCGCCTGCTGGCTGCTGGCCAAAGAACCCTGTACCTGCGACTGACCGCCCAATGCGTTGCCGGTCTGCAATTGGCTGCTATTCTGGGTGCCATTGCTGTTCTGGTCGCTGTTGAACCACGAATTGCCGGCCTGCAATTCCGCCTGGGATACCCCTGCGTCATTCGCCAGGGCTGCACTGGATGCGGTGTTTGTTGCAGCGATGGCGCCGGTGAGAGGCACAAGGCTGAACGGCGCCATGATTACGGCACCACGAAGCATGTTCATGCCATCACCTCCTCAACATCCGCGAATTCCGGAACGTTAAGTGGGACGTCTTCATCAGCCCCATCCCATTCGGGTAACGGCTGGTCATAAAAAGCGAGTACCGGGAATACACCGCCGAGAATCTGGCGGAACTCGAAGGCCTGGGCTTCGCTGTCAAAGATCATGACTTCGTGGTTTTTGTCTTTATACAGTTCATATCCGGCGACCTCTTCCACGCAATAGCGTATGCCGGGTGTCACGGTGGGGGATGGCTGACGTCCACCCAGGTAGATGAGGGCGTATTCTGCCACTGAGTACTTGTCGGTGATGGTCCTGGCGTCCAACATTGGGGGTTCTCCTGTTTATGTGTCTTCATCGGGTAATGGCCATCGGCGACCTGTTTGTGCTTGCCGGTGCTTTAGCCTTCACTCGTGTTCATCCAGTTCCTGATAGCCGTCCCAAGAAGCCACGCGCTGCTGCGCTATTTTCAGTCCCATATTCACAATGCCGGGCAGTGCCGAATTCCTCGATATGAGATCGTACATGTCGTCGACCGTGGATATGGTCAATTTCGACAGTAGGTCCCTGAACTGTGCCCGCCTAGTTTCTGGTGATGCATCACGGTCCACATTCGCCGAAACGATAGGCGACAGGGCTGCGATCAGGTACGCGGTTTGTGCCACCGCGATGTCATGGATCAAGCCCTCCGTAAACTGAAACTGCGGCGTGGTGCGCTGTGCCGTGCTCATAACACATCCTTGATCAGCATAAAGATGGAAAACACCTCAGCGACGATGCCGATGCCGACAATAAAAAGAACGTGGATCAGGTCGCCGAAAATGCGGGACAGGTCCAGACGTAACCGAATGAGTTGCCAGAAGTCGTCCGCCATGGAAAAAAACAGCATGAGCACAACAAGAATGGGGATGCCGATAACCGCGAGTAACCAGATCATGGGGCTGCCTCCTATGAAGGTGTGGAGATACTGGAGGGCAACCTCGTAGTAATAGATTGCCCAGGCTTTTAGTATGGCGATGTTCATCCCGCCGCCGACCGTTCCTTATTGAACTGCAGACGATCAGACCGGACGGCTTTCATGGACCGCGAAAAGATTTTTATCTTGGTCTCAAGATCGTAGTAGCTGATTGCCGCCAGAACCGCTTCGTCACGCAGTTCCGCCGCCCACTCCTGAACATCCTGCGCACTGATATCGGTTGAAGTGTCGGCGATGGCATCCGATATCTCGCGCAAGGCACGGGCTATTTCGGCTAACCGTTTTTCAAGGTCTCTGCCGATAAGAGAAAGCACCGGATGGGCTGTTGGACAAAGCGCTGATATATCGCACGCCAGCAGGTCTGCCGTCTGGCATGCCTTAACAATATTTTCGGTGTCCCCTTCTGAGGGACCACGTAACGACAGATGATGTTGCGACATGCCGTCTGCGGTTTTTCCCATAACAATGTGGTACGTTAAAAGTCTATCGGCGTTACTCATCGTGTTCTCCGGTTCCGTAGGAAGTTATTGCCCCTTACAGGCATTGCATCAAGCGAGGGAATTGGCAGGGCTCACTGTTTTTTCCACTTGGTGCCCAACGCCTGCGCGTTTTCTTTGTCGGGCCACCAGGCACCACTACACTTCTGGCAACGGAAATAAATCTTGCTGGTGCTCGTGGTGAATTGCCCTGTAGCCTGTTTGCACTTCGGGCACTGGGGACCTGTGCCCTGGGACTCCGCCTGGGGCCGGTCTGCAAAAGGCAGCCCGGGATGACCCTCATCATCCTGAAGCAGCCCGTGCTTATCCCTATTGGAACAGGCCCAGAAGAAGGAACCAGGCTTTTTCGTGCTCTCCAGACGCTTCACCTGTCCACCGCAATCATCTACCGGGCACTGCTCGGTTTCCGCAACGGCACCGGCGGGCATACCCGCCAGCCCCTGCTGAATCGCATCCCATGCCTGCTGCAATAGGCCACGGGCATTACCCACCCCGTTGGTGATCTGATCCAGCCCGTCTTCCATCTCTCGGGTCCAGTCCAGATCGGCAAAGGCAAAGCGTCCGACCAGCGCATCAATGACCGACTCACCCGTCGCTGTTGGATACAAGGCGGAGGCCTTGCCCTTACGCTGCATGTACTCCCGGGAATAGAGCACCTTGATGATGGATGCGTAGGTGCTTGGCCGGCCGACGCCATGATCTTCCAGCGCCTTGATCAGGGTGGCTTCGGTGAATCGTGGCGGAGCCTTGGTGGATTTGTTGAGCACCTCGCCACGTTCGGCTTGTGCCCGTACCCCGACTTGCAGAACGGGAACGGGATTGGCTGCCTCTTTTTCTGCGCCGCCCTCCTCTTCTCCCTCTTCCGTTTCCATATACAGTGTCCGCCAACCGGGATCCGTCAGAATGCTGCCGACGGCGCGGAAAATAGCGGGCCGGTTCTGAAATGTGCCGCCATTCAGGGTGCATGACGTTTGCTGATACACGGCATCGGGCATCTGGCTGGCCATGGCGCGTTTGCGGATCAAGGCATAAAGTGCCTGCTGGATGGCATCCTCACCGGCCACTTCTGCTGACGGTGGTACCTTGTCAAAGGTCGGGCGGATGGCTTCATGGGCTTCCTGCGCGTCGCCTTTGGCTTTCCAGCGCCGGGGCTGTCCAATGATGGGCAGGCCGGCGGATTGCAGTGCATTGCGCAAAAGTGTCTCGCCTTCTTCGCTGAGATTCGGCGAATCGGTGCGATGGTAGGTAATATGTCCGTCTTCAAACAGCGACTGGGCGGCTTTCATGACGTCCTCAGCGCCGCATTTCAAAGCGCGACTGCCGTCCATCTGTAGCGTGCTTGTGGTGAATGGTGGTGCAGGCGCCTTACGGGTTGGCTTGGAATCCGCCTGGGTGACCGTAAGGGGAAGAGAGGGTATGGCAGCGGCCAGCGCTGCTGCGAGAGCCTTGTCCTGAAAATATTTGCCTTCTTTGGTGCCGTCCTGCCAAAGTGCCCGCCAAGTCGTGCCAGGTGTGCTTCCCGGCAGATGGGCTATGACCTGAAAATAAGACCTCGGTTTGAAGGCCTGGATGGCGCGCTCGCGCTCCACGATCAAGCGTAAAGCCGGAGTCTGGACACGCCCGGCGCTGGCTTTGGTGTGGATCAGGTTCGATAAGGGGCCGGAGACTTCCCAGCCGACCATGCGATCCAGACCGCGCCGCACTTCCTGGGCCGCGACCAGCTTCATATTCAGTGCCCGGGGATTTGCGATGGCCTTTTTGACGGCACTTTCCGTGACCTCCTGATACGTCACCCGGCGCGCTTCGGCCGATTTGATGCCGAGCACCTGACAGAGATGCCAGCTAATGGCTTCGCCCTCACGGTCGGGGTCGGTGGCCAGGTACACCGCACTGGCATTGCGTGCTGCGGATTTCAGCCCGGCCACAATATCTTTGTGCTTGGCATCATTCACGGCATAGTTCATCTTGAAGTCCGGCGGACGGACATGGCTTTTATCGCCGGATTTCTCCAGATCACGAACATGCCCCAGACTGGCTTTAACCTGCCAGTCGGATCCCAGAAAGTGCTGGATGTGCTTGGCTTTGGTGGGTGATTCGACGATCAGTAAATTCATTCAATGATTTCTCCTGTAGAATGGTCGTACCGACTGCAAGTCATGCCGACGGCAAGTCAACCGGCGTGAGATACCCCGAATAAGGCGTCTCAAAATAGCCGCGCGGCAGGGGTTCCAGCCGATAATCCAGCGTGAATTCCTCATCGGGCTGAATGTCCCGGAGTATGATGAGCGACAGACAATTCCCCATGCAGGGTGCTAACCCATCAAATGAAACTTTCAGGTTCGGATTTGGTGAATGATTGATGAAGCTGTAGAACGTGCGAAACGGGCGGGCCAGCAGCATATCGTCGGGTAACGCATTCCACTCCATAAAGAAGAAATGGCGCATCCGGCCCAGCGCGGGAGCCATGCGCAATTGCAACTGCTCGTATTCGTCGTGTGAAAGCACCTGTCCATCCAGGCGGCCGCATGGCACCTCACCTGCAGACCATTTTCGCAAAGCGAATAAACCAAACCCGTGGACCGGACTATTTCGGATTTCCGCACCGCCAAATAAGGCTTTGGCATTGGTCCGCACGAACAGCAGGTCACGGGTGGCGTCACGGCGATGATCCCGGTCCCTGTACCAAAGGCAGAAAGCCCCGTCGCGGCGCGACCAGTCCAGACGGTACTCCTCTCCGGTGAGTGCCAGCATCTCCTCAAACACCTGCAACTGGATGTCGCCAATACGATCGAATGACCGATCATCATCAGCGGCATTCGCCAGGCCTACCGGCTGCAAGCCGAAGTAATGCAGGATGTCGGCGGGTGCCTGGCCTTTGCGGGTTAGAGTGCGGATACGCAGCATGTCGCCCAAGTATTCCTGATCCGGGTCGTTGACCGCTTCGCTTTTCCATCGCTCGCAAGCGGGGATAAAAAGCACACCGGAATCGAATGGCTGATATTTCATTGTGTTGCCTCCATCTGTTGCTTTACCTGCGCACGTTGAGGGCCGTCGTGCTCAATGCGTATCAACTGACCAATGGTCAGTGGTCTGCCTGTGTGGGCAATTTTTTTCTGAATGGCAATCCGCTCATTGGCAGGCAAAGCATGGATGTATGCGGGTGGCACCTTGACCCACAAACAAGAGACTTGCCAGAGCATCAGGGCAATCATGATGAGCACAAATAGCATGGCGATGACTGTCCTCCAGAATCCCTGCGGGAAATCCACTCGCTCTTCAATGAGCTTGGGCGCTGGCACGACAAACGCGAGCACAACAAGCCCAAGCGTAACGCCGAACATCCACAGGTTGTTTTGTTGCGCAATTTGCGCGTGATGCAGAACAGACAAAAAGTCAGTCATGATTTTGCCTGCCAATGAGCTTCTTGCCATTCTTGCTGAGTCCTTGGCTGCTCATCCTCACCGCTCCATCTCGCGATCCACTATCTGTCGCTTCCCGGAATAGGTACCGCCATGCTCTTTCATGACGACATTGTCACCACGCCTGAACTTGAAATCCGGGGCCACAGGAAGGGCCATAAGCTGTCCCTTGGCGTTTTTCAGGACGGCCTCCTGGCCAATGACATTGACGATGGTGCCACGATGCACCGATTTGGACTCTGCTATCATGCTCAGTTTCCTGGCATCGGCCAGCGCATACTCGCCGAGATGTGGACTCGCCAGTGATGTCTGGATGCCCGCTTTTCTTAACGCGAGGGCAGTGTCCTGCGTCTCCTGGAGGTTGCCACTGACAAAACCAACATCGTAACGATCTTTTTCTGACTGCAGGCACTTCACGACTCCAGCCAGCCGATTCATTCCGACCGTCGTATAGTGCTGCGTTGCATCCAGCACGTTGTCCCAAGCCTTGGCGATCTTTCCGACCGCTGGGACGCTCTCTTTAATGAGGCCACGCACCTGTTTGGCTACCTCCACGAGATTGACGCCCATATGACGGGTGCCCGTTTGCACCTGGCTCAGACACGCGCCCTTGGTCTCCCAGCTCGCCCGTTCGCCCATCGTGCTGGCAACATTCTCAATGCCGCTTGTCACCTCGCCGACATTCTTTTCGATGTTGCGAGCCAGTGCATGAAGTGGGGGGCGATCAACCACCGTCTTGGCGAAGGCATCCACATAGGCCAACAAATCTTCGTGGGCCACACGCATGTGGATACGCTCTGGCGATGCTCCTGTATTGCGTGCTACGGCAGTGTGGTCCGTGCTGCTCATGATTCGTCTCCTGTGCCATGTCGTTATGCGAAGCGAGGGGAACTCCCTGCTACCTATCTACCTATGGCCATCGGGGACCTGTTTGCGATCGGGGGGATCATGCCCGGCTATCGCTCCATGCCCAGGTCCCGCTTCATCGTGCGGGGTCTGCTGGTTTTAGGCGCCGGTTCTGCCAAAGCCGTTTTACGCTCCACCTTCTTGGCCTGAAACTCGCGGATCACGCGCTCATGGGGCGTATTCAACCGATCCTGCGCGCGCGATGAAAGTTGTTCGCCGGGATCATCCCTGCCAGCGATTCTTTGGAATGCGTCCCTGTATTCGTGCCAGGCACCGCGTGCAGAATCGTTGCTGGCCAGTAACAGGTTGCTTTTCAGCGCTGTGACGATGGTTTCTTGCAACGCATCTGGACGCCGTGGGCCAGGCCGCAGACTATCGCGGCCCAATAAGTGGGCATTATCGATAAAGGTGATATAGGCGGCATATTGTGATCTGGTGGCGAACTGCGCCATCTTGCGATCCATAATGTGCTTTCCGGCCATGGCTTCTTCGTCGTTCCGGTTGCCGCCGATGGCTGAACTCTCCTCGCTCGCCGAAAAGTCCACCCCCTTCTCCAGGAGACTGTTCAGCGAGAAATTGTTATTCATGCCAACCCGCCCGCTGCCCGGGCGACCGCGCTCTTCCGAAAACTGTCTTTTCAGGCTGGTGGTACCCAGTTGGTCCTGGTCAGCGGGGGATGAGGGGTGAGATGATCCTGCCGCATGTTCAAACACACCGGATTGGTAGAGCGCCTTGGTCTCTGCGGAGCTGTATCCCAGGCCATTACCGATGGCACACAGCCGGGAATCAACCACCTTTTCCCCTACGACACCCATCTGCCCCGCCATATCCCGATAGAATTTTATCCAAGCCTTCGGACTGTCCACGGCCACCCCCCGAATCTGCGCCGCCTGCATGATTGCGCCGGCAACATCATCCGGACTCATGTGAAAGATGGTGACTGCCAGTCGTGTGGCATCCAGCGCTTTTTCTCGAAGCGGGCCGGTCAGCGCTACGGGAACAAGACGCTCGATCCAGTCGTTTTCATTCTTCAATGGATAGCCAGCCATAACGTAGCGGCGGCAAGAACAGCCATACCCAACCCGGCCAGCGGCTCCTGGGCGTTGCCCGACCTCCACCAATGCAGGCTCCATCGGCTGCGCGCCATGGGGGTAAGAATAGGGATGCCGGATGGATTGGGAACATCCATGATGAGGTGCATGATCCCGCCTGCGGTAAAGCCCGCCACCACGTTGCGCAGTATTGGTGCGATATTCAAAGTGAACAGGCTGTGCCCATTGAATAGGCCGGGAGCAATGATCCACGCTGGTACTGGCCAAACAATCACCCCTACCAGCAAGGCCAGCCACAATGGCCACCAGTGGGTGATGGTCCGATGCGGAATGACAGACTGCCGCACCCAACGCTGTTGGGGCGAAAACTCCGCATGGGCGATTTCCAGCCAGTCCGGAGCCGTGCCGCCGACGTAACCGGCGGGGATGGCCACCAAACCCATGTCGTGGAGGAGTGGATAGAGTGCGACCGCGGCGAGGCAACCTGCCGCGATACCTGTCAGTCTGTGCCCGGTGGGTCCCATGGTTGGGTTCTCCAGATAGTGGTTCTATCTGGTAATGGCCATCGGGGACCTGTTTGCATTGAGTGGCGGATGTAAAAAAGCCCCGTTCTGATCGGGGCTTCAGCCACAAACGTTCCTATAATGAGGTGTTTACCAGCTATAACCAGCACCGGCGGCGGCAACGGTATTCGCTGCTCCACCATTGCTGGCTACGGTTACGTCGCCCGTCCAGTGGTAGCTGAAACGATGTTGGTAACTAAACGCAAAAGACGCCTGTCCGTTGTAGTCCGCAGTGGCTCCGGATATCGTGTTATTGCCGACCCCGGCAGCGGCTTGCGCGGCGGCTTCGCCCAGAGAGGCATCGACGGAGCCGACTTTATCCGCTTCGGCATTGGATGCGGCCTGCAAACCCTGAAGCCCATCCTGAAACTGCTGAAGATTGACCGCGTCATGGGGCTGAGTACCTGCCGCCACATTTGTGACCTGCCGGTGCAGCCCAGCAGCTGCATTACCCACGGAGACACTATTGGCGCGGCGCGCCATAGAGCCATAGCCTAGTGCTGCGGACCCTGCTCCCAGAGCCACCGAGTTCTCGCCCAGCGCAGTACTGTTTGGTGCCACCGCTTCCGCATGGTCACCCAGCGCCGTGGTTGAGATGCCCGCTGCGACGGCGCTATTTCCTATTGCTGTGGCACCCTCACCAACAGCCTTCGTGTTTGCACCATAAGCATTGGCCCCCGCCCCGCTAGCCTGTGCATCGGTTCCTTGTGCAGACGAATTCTGGCCGCTGACCTGTGCGTTGCGACCACACACAATGTCTCCACTGCCGTTACCTGCCTGGTGGCAGGTCATCGTGAACAGCCCGTTGCTGTGCTGATTCGCCGCCTGCAACGCCTGGTTACTATCGCTTGCGGCGACCTGCCCCGCATAGCCTTCTGCGGTGGTTTGTGCCTGATGCGCAACCTGCCCGGCGTACCCTTCCGCATTAGTCTGCGCCTGGTTTGCCTGTGCTTGCGCAGTTTGTTCTGCCCCATAGAGTTGCCCGCCGTTTACGGCGTCCGTGCCATTGGCGACAACTGCGCCATTGCCTACATTGGTGATCACTACAGGAGAGCTACCAGGTGATCCGGCAGATGCCGTGTTGGTCGGTGTAGCCGAAACCCCGCCGCCGCCGTTGGTGTAGTGCAGAACACCAGGGGAACTTTGGGTGGATTGCAGACTGTTCAACGCCTGGTTGGTGGCGAACAACTCACTACCGTTGACCGCATTCGTGCTGGTAGCGCTAATTTGTCCCGCTGCCACGTTGGTGATGGTACGGTCCAGCAGCGTTCCGCCATTGCTTCCGGAACCACCCACGCTCACCGTGCCGGATGCCGTGTTACCCGCCACCTGATAGGTCTTTCCGCGAATGGTCACGGATGCCGTGGATGCCGGTGCGGTGTCCGCCGTGCTGTTGGCGCCCAGCGCCACGGAATTGCCATCGCTCGCGGTCGCATTGGTGCCTAATGCCTCAGCATAATCTCCGCTAGCAGTGCTATTCGCGCCAAAGGCGTTAGCGTCTGTTCCTGTCGCACTGGCGTTGCTGCCGACCGCCGTGGTCGGATCAAGCAAGATACCACTGGAATTCCTGGATAGCGCGCCATTACCAATGGCGATACTACCGTTACCAGCCGCCTGCGCACCGTACCCTTGCGCAATAGTGCCCTGCCCCGATGCCCATGCACCACCGATAGCCATTGAATCATTACCGCCCGATACCGATGAACGATACCCGATCACCGTTTCGTTATTGTTCAGGGCTAACGTTCCACCACTGGCAGGACCAGCTTGCGCATTGCCACCGATGGCCGTGCTCACCCCGACGGATTGCGCAGCACTGCCAATAGCCGTGCCCTGACTATTGCCGTAGGTGGACGCATCACTCCCGTCGTTCGATGCCGTAGCGCCGGAACCATAGGCGGTGTTGCTGCCGTTATATCCGGTACCGCTGCCGCCGCTTGCCGTGCCGCCGGAAGCTACACCGCTAGAACTTCCAGTCTCCAGTACCGGACCAAAATTATTTATGCTGCCGTTGATGACCGTGTTGTTCATCCCGACCGCAGAGCCGTTTATCGCAACATCGTTGGTGCCTATGGCGCTGGAATTAGCACCTACCGCCAGATCGTTGGCTGACAGGGTTCCTACTATCGCCAAAGCGGGACTCGTCCAGACACCCAGCAGCAACGCGGATGAGATAGCCACAGCCAAGGTTGTTTTCTGCATTTCATGCTCCAGATAAGTATGCCTATCTGGTAATGGCCATCGGGGACCTGTTTGCGCTGCCGGTCAACCCCACTAATTGGTGATGCGCGGGCTATATCTATAATTGAAAACAGCGATAGGGTGAGCGACCGATTGCACCTGCGACAGGTCGAACGGCCCCCAGTACCGGGAGTCGAAGGAAAACCGGGGATCTCCTGCACCGCAGGCCCAGTATTGACCGGCTTTCAATGTGATAGTCCCGCGCCACTGCGGCAAGGCGAGTTGTGGCTTGCTGGTGGTGAACGGCAAGGGTCTACTATCCGGCAATGGCACCCCGTTGATCGTGACTCCATGACGGTCTTCATGAACGACATCGCCGGGGCCTGCGACGATGGTTTTGACATACGGAGTGCCGCCACCCGTGCATGCATTAGCCACCTGATCGTGACCCAGCCAGGAATAATCATATCCTGCGGGCAACTGTGGGCAGAGGGTGACGATCTCGCCGACATGCAGAGGTTCGCCGAGTTTGTACGGCTGAACCGACCATAACCCCATGGGTTCGCTGGGGGATAAATTCAGCCGCCAGTCGCCGTTATTCCAGGCGATAACAGCGCTGGCAATGATGGCCCCTGTGATTGCCACGGGTATCAATCGTCGCCATTGCGGACGGCGGCAAACTGTGGTCAGACGACTAGGCGTCAGCAAACGGATCATCATTATATTCCCCTCCGTCGTTATCAGGGGGCATATCTTCACCCGAGTACGCCTCTTCACTTTCCGTCGCAGGCTGCTGCGGCCTCTCATCCTCTGCGCATTGCGCCATGATTTGCGCAGGGTCCGGGCGGCCTTCATCTTCCGGTAATGGATCCATCGGGATAACTAGGTCTGCAGGGGGCGTAAACGCCTCGTTGCCGGGCTCAATCGCTTTGACGGGTTGCGGAACCTCCATTAATTGCACCGACTGCACAGGCTGTATGGCCTGTGCAGTCTCTGTCGCCGATGAAAAGGACATCGCTGGCGGCGGAATCGCGCAGCGCTTACTCAGGTTCGGGTCGGTGTAATAGATGATCTTCTGGCAGTAGATCGGCGCATGACCAGACACAAAGACAATCTCATCAGATGCCGGCATACGCATCAGTTCTTCAGGTGTCAGCAGTGCCCTAGATACCATTTGCTCATTGGTATTCACATGCTGCAAAAGCACTGACATTCGCCCGCCGGAATACTGCCGCTGCGTGTGCGTTGCCGTGAAGTTGCCGATCGTCTCGGAAAGTTCTTTCGCCGAGTCGATCCGATTGGGCGTATAGGCTATGCGGATGTGGCAGTTATCGGTAATGGCCTCGTCCTTGGTATATTCCGCGTAGAGCTGGCTTTTGCTCTGAATGATCAGCAACGCCTTGAGTCCATAGCCCGCGATAAAAGCCAGTGCTTTCTGAAACACATCCAGTTTGCCCAGACTGGGGAACTCATCGATGAGTAACAGAAGCCTGTACGGGTGGATGCTATGACCCTGGCCGCTTTCGTCGAAAGCCATTTCTTCGGTCAGGCGCCGTACTGTCTGATTCAGCAGCAAGCGCGTCAATGGCTTCAGGCGGTCCGCATCCGTCGGCGGGTTAACCATGTAGAAAGAAGTCTTACGTGTGCATGGCTTGCCGTCCACATCGGGGCCACCCATCAGGCTCTCAATGGTAAAATCAGAATAGGAAGTATTTCTGGCGACCAAGGGGTCACGGTAGATGGACAAAAAGCTCATGGCCGTGGACAGCACACCGGACGCCTCATTGCCCGCCTTGTTCAGATAGCTTTGTGCCGCCTCACCGGCCGCCTTCCACCCGAATAGCCGCCATTCGTCCGTTTCCTCACCGCTTTCCATCACCTTGTGGGCGGTGTCACGCACATAGGTCATGACTGCGGCAAAGCCCTCCATCATCTTGGTCTCATCTGTCTCGTCGCGTGTTTCCGCCTTCTCTGCCTCTTTCTCTTCCGCAATTTTTCGAATCGGCCCACCATCTGACAGAATGGCTTGCACGGTTGCCATGCACCGCTTTGTCTCCAGCGTTTTTCCGTCCAACTCTTTGGCCAACTTCACAAAGATCACGACCCCGGTCATGAGGTCAAAACCCGTCTTTGCCCAGTGGTCGCTGAGCCCCTTGCCATCGGGATCCACGATCATTGTAGAGATGTTCATCACGTCCTTGACCAGATTATGGTCGAGGCGGATTTCATCGAGCGGGTTAAAATGCGCTGAATCCAAGTCCCACGGCGCAAAGCGAATGCAGCGCTGACCCAGGACTTTTTCGCGGTAGCCCGAGGTGAGATGCCAATTCTCCCCCTTGATATCGTAGGTGAAGGAACTCTGGTCCCAGGACAACAACGTTGGTATGACAATGCCCACGCCTTTACCGGATCGGGTTGGGGCATAGGCCAGGATATGCTCAGGTCCTTTATGTCTGAAGTAATAGGTCTCCCCGTTTTCCATGGTGTACGCGCCGAACAGGACGCCACCGGCATTTTTCTCACTGGGCAACAAGTCCGTCGCATGCGCTTCTGCATCGCTGCAAAAATGTGCGGAGCCGTGCATGTCATTCTGCACGCCATCCTGTTTGCGCGTGCGCCGGTAGGCGTAGGCAACGGGAAGAATCAGTGCCAGCAATCCACCCACACCCATCATGACGTGCGCCACCATGAATACATGAGGTACGGGGCCAGTCAGGCCGATGTCGTACTTCCAGCTCCAGATGACAATGTCGAACGGCATATAGATGTGGGGCATCCCTAATGTCGCCCCCAGCGCCGATGAATACTGAAAGGCGTAAGCCGCGTATTCCGTAGCGGCCCATGTTGCCAGGAATGAAATAATGATGAACATCCCCAGCGCGGGCCAGACGATACGGGTTATATCGCCTTGCGCTTTGGCGATCTGGTAAATTTTATGCGGTTCTGCTGCCATGATTATCTCCTGTAGATGCGGACCTGTTCGTGATGGTCGTTAGGGTTGCGTTAGTGTGCGTTCTCACACTCATCCGAACCTGTACACCAGGCTGGCCTGCACCACGGGATACCAGTGGTATCCGCCCAATGCCGCGCTTATGCTGGATTTTTCAGCTTGATAGGCCTGTGCGGCATAGGGATCGGCTCCCATGGTCACGAAAACGTTCGGAGACCCTTCATAAGCCGCGCCAGCCTCTACACGGAATGTCCACCGCGATCCGGCGAATGGATCCCCCCAGCCAATGCCGAGATAGGGTGCCACCGGTGAAAAACGGAAACTGGCCGGTGTGGCGAATGCGTAATCGCCATGAGTTGCTGTCGGCTGGAGACTGAATTTATCGCCGTTGAACAGCACCCCGGCAGCCAGAAACAGATTGTTATGCCAGAACGGATACCAATCTTCGGTAAGTCGCGCCGAAAGTAACCGTATTCCCATATGATAATTTTCACCGCCAGCGGAAAATGATGGGTCAACGGCGAAACCACCGGCATCAAGATTTGCAACGAAATGCGGAGTTTCACGATAGAACAATCCTGCGGTGACACCCGTTGTGCCTAGTCCCAGCGACGCCGCCCATCGGGATTCCGTGCCGAAATTCGCGCTCGCATTGGCAATGCACGGGAAAAGTGCCGCCAACACGCAAAAGACAGATACGTGGAATAACTTTCTCATGATAGGTCCGCTTCTTGCCCCGGCGTTGTTGCCTATCCTCTAATGGCCATCGCGGACCTGTTCGTGATGGCGGGCACAAAAAACCCCGCACTGGGAGCGGGGTGCTGTAACGAAGAGCTTGAGATGTTTTACCGCTCCAGTCCGACCTCCTTCTGCGTGCGGGTACGGGTCACTGCCCGCTGCTTGCGTTCCTGCGAGTTGTCGCGCTCCTGGGCTTTACGCTCAATCTCCTTCTTCGACTCGACCTTTTTCTCCGTGGCTTTTTTCTCCTGTGCCTGCTGGTCCTCATTACGGATATTGAGGCGCTTTTGGTCCTGCGCCTGGGCCTGATCACCAGGATCCAGCGGCTTCATCCCCCGGGTTTCGCTACGGCGCTGCTCTATACTTTCGGTCACGCCCTGCACCTGCCCATAGGGCGCCTGTCCATGCAACGCTGCGATAGACTGTTCGGCCTGTTCCCTGCTGGCATAGGGATTATGGATGGGATGGGGTTGCTGTATCGGTGCATCCACCTGGATGTTGGGCATCACCCGTGATGCGCTGATTTTGTGACCGCCCTGAAATTCCTGGGTGTAGTCGCGCACGACCGCATAGCCTTTTATCGTGCTACCTGGGTGGTCCTTCTCGGGGTTATCGGACACATACCGACTTCCATCCTTCACGACGATCGCCGCGACACGATCCTTGCTGGTCATACCCACGGGCAATTTCTCGGCGTGTAACGCATACCGGGCTGGCGATGTGATTTTTTCTTTCTCATCATCAATCGGTGCGTGGCCGCCTTGCTCCTTGATTTCGAGCGCCAGGGACTCCGCGAGCGTGCCGCCGCGCACCGAGACACCATCCTTGCCCTGTAGCGTGGGCAATGCCTGCTCCGCCTCCTCCCGTGTGGCAAAGGGCGACTGAAGCCCACTTTTCTGCTCCTGGGGCTTTGTCTGGGGGTACGCCACCATCGAGCGCACCTCACCATTGGGCAAGGTCTGGATATACTCACGCTGAACCGCATAACCCAACACCTTCACAGGCCCCGCCTCTTTCATGGCGGTCATCCGTTCCACGTTGTGCGAACCGGTGCGGCTTCCTTCCTGAAGCGTAACCGCCACGACACGATCTTTTACAGTCATGCCTTCCGGTAAACGCGCGTCCACGAGATCAGGCCCAGACTTGCTCTGCTCCGGCGCAGCTTTTTCAACGGCAGGTGCCGCCTTCACCTGTGCCGCTTCATGCCCAGGCTTCAGCAGCTCTTTGTCGGATTCTGGCGCGCGCTCCCGGCGCAATTCCAACTGCCGATCACTGGTGATCACCGCGGCAACCCCCTGGCGATTGAGTCCGTTTTCATCAGCCAACCCTTCGGAGATCAGTGTGTGCTTTTCCAGAGGCTGCAATTCCGCAAAAGGTTTTTGGCTCACCTGGTGGATAGCGTGATGGCCAGCACTGGAGAGTACACTCAGGTCCGCCTTCGCCGCTGCATAATCCGCTGGCGGAATAGCGACATGGCCGTTCTCCACTTTATAGCCCTGTTCTGCCGCAGTGGCACCGATATGCGGGCTGGCTTTAAGGGGCCTATTCGCCACATCAATCGTAAAACTGTTGCGATTGGTGGTTTGCGTTTTGGGCGTGCCGTTGTCGTGCATCACCGGATTGCCGTCTTTATCCATGACGGGGATCGTCACCAGTTCCTTGCCCACATGCTTGAGCCGAATCAGATCGCCCTTTGACGCCGCAGAATCCTCCATCGCCTTTTCCAGCCCCACGCCCCAGGTAACGTGCTCCTTGCCATAGGCATCCTGAGTCTTCACGTAGTAGCTTTTGGTGTTGCCTTCTTTGAACTGGTAGGACGCGGCACCATGATCCAGCAACTTGCGGGGTGCGTCTTTGTCCACCACGGGCTCGGTGGCTGTTGATGGGGCGGCGCACTCTGCATCTGGCGCATTAACCACGTCAGGTGTGGTTTTGCCGGTTTCCGCCGCCCGGTCCTGTACCGCTTCCTTCCCGGAAAACCCGTTACTGGGGGTAATGTCCGGTTCATCGTCGGTAATACCCATTGCCGCCTTGTCGCGGGATTGCTGCCAGACCTCCATCAGATCCTTGTTCTTGATGGGAATGCCTAACCGCCCAGCGATCCGTGCTGCATCCTGCTGGAACTGCTCATCGCCCGTAATGGTCAGCGGAGTGCCCTTTTTGAAGCGCTCCTGGGCCAACAATAAAGCGGTCTCAATGCTCTTGCTGCTGGTCTCCTTCATTTCAATGCGGGAGCCCTTGTCTTCAAAGAGTTCCGTGCCATCCGACTTGCGATGGTAATGCACCGAGTCGGCGTCCTTGTCATATTCCGACTGGATATCATCGAACATGGACAGCTTGCGATGTCCGGGATCCACCGGTTCGCCTTCAAAACCGTTCACCTTACTGATTTCTTCGCCCCGGTGTTTGCGGGCATCCATCTCCGCCAGCATGGTCGTTGCCAGTGCTTCGTGGGCATGGAATTTCTCCGTGAGAAAACCCTCCCATGTGGGAACACCATGCGCTGCCAGATCGGCGGCATGCTCTTCGGTCTGTTGCTGGATGAGCGGCTCCATGTGCCGCGACTGTTCCATCGCCATCAGGGATGGCCACGCGCCGGCCGGGGCGCCATCCTTTTCAAAGGCGGTTTCAATGTCAGCACGCTTGCCCGCAAACTCCTTCAGTGCGTCGACGCGCTCCTGGCGGTGACGTTGGGCGATCTGTTCCATGCCCATCTGTGATCGGGTAATGGCGGCATCCCGTGCCGTTTTGAATTCGGCCAGCAGGGACTCGCGGGTGGCTTTCTGATCGGTGCTCATGAAGTGACTCCTCTATGCAGTGACAATGCCCCATTTGTAATGGCCATCGGGAACCTGTTTGCGGTTCCCGATGGAGGCATACCATCAGCGTTCCATGCCTTTGGTCTGAGTCGCTTTTTTGGGGGATCTGGACGGTTTCGCTTTCTCCGGCTGGGATTTCTCCGGTTCCGCAGCGGCCCGCTCCTGCACAGGTTCACGAGGTTTCAGGGCATCCCGGGAGACGTTCAACGTCTCACTGATTAACTGGGACGTTTTGGCATTGGGCATCGCTGCCAGATCTTCATTTTCACGAACAATGCCACCGCGGCCCTTGAGGTAGGTGTACTTTTCATTTCCAGGACTTTTTTCGGCAACCGACATCGCCACAAAGGGTTCTTTTCCTTCCGGGGCCACTTTTTGCAGATTGACCTTGATCGTTTTTTCACCCTCCTTGATGTAACCGACCAGTGCAGCCTTGTCGCCCTCACCATAGGCCTTAAACTCAACATCGGCTTTGTTCCGCTCACCCGTGACCGGGTCATTACGCTCTACGGTCCCCTTGATCTGTCCACTCTTGTCCGCCCAGGTGCGCATATTGATATAGCTGCCATCTTCCACCTTGATAGCGGCCTGAAGATGGGGATACTTCTTCGTTTCGGCATTTTGTTCCATGATGACTTCTCCTGTTTGCGTTGCGACACTTGCAATCGGTAATGGCCATCAGGGACCTGTTTGTGGTCCCCGATACCGACTGTGGCGGCTAGCGTTCCAGTCCCAGGTCCTTTTGTCGCACCGCAGGCCGTGCTTTTGCGATCCGCCCAAGGGCGTCCTCCTCACGTTTCTTTTGCATCCGCTTATCCAGCGCATCATCCAGCGCTGGTGAGTTTGCCTTATTGATCTGTGCACGTTCTGGCAGAAAATTCCTGGTGTGCCCCATGATGCTGCCTTTGGATATATCACCCGCGACGGCCAGGCCAAGTTCGTATTTACCTTCGCCGGACAACCCACCGCGCTCAATACGTTGGTAAATGACCTCGCTGCGTTGTGTGGGATCTGCCGGCAACGCCGCTTTGTCCCGCACGATGCAGTCGATACCCCGCCCGCTGGGACTGATGTAGGACACATAATCGCCAGGATTCAGGGGATAGGCTTTGCTATCTTTCAGCGCATGCAGGCCTCCATCGAAAGCCTCTGTAAAGCGGGCTTCTTTCTCGGCGATACGCGACGCCTGTTCTGCGCGAATGCCTGCAAGACGCTTTTGTTCGATTGCCTCATTTCTGGCGTTTGCCTCCGCCAGCTGCGAAGCACGCTCTGCGTTGAGTTTGTCGATTTCCGGCTTGTCCTTGACTACCTGGGCCGCCGCCATTTCCACAAAAGCGCTTTTGGACAGGGACTTGTAAGCGGTACGGCGCACGTCACCAAACGCTTTGTTCGTCATGCCCTGATTTCCGATAGATAGCGTGTTTATTGCCTCCATGGACGCCGATGCCGTGTGCTTTATGATCTGGTCCTGCTGTACGGCTATAGGACGCATGACCCAAGTGGAAATCGCTCCATTCTTGTCCCGATCTATGGGGATCACGGTGACCTGAGATCCATGGACCGCACTGGCAAATGCGTCTTCTATGCAGCCGGGACCATCACGATAAACCAGGTGATCCCCACGCTGTATTCCCGCCGGAGCCGCCTTTTCTTCTGGCAGAAGAGAAGCACGATCCGCAACTTCCTTCTGGGGAAGGACGCCGAGACGCCGCTCATGATCACGCTGCATTTCCATGGCCTGTTCCGTAATATGCGTGGCCATGTCGTCAGCAGGCCTATCCATAAGGTCGTCGATGATCAGGGGCTTCCCGCCTGGATCCAGTTCGGGCATGGTAATGTGCCAATGCAGTTGCGTAATGTTGGCACCGGCACCTACACGGGTTGCATGGGTGGTGAGCACCGCATCATCAGAAACCAGTTCACCCAGGCCGCCCGGTCCCCAGTCGCCGCTATGGCGCAGACTATTGCGGACATCTACTCCACGCTCCCCCAGCGCACTATCGAGCATATCCTGCAATTCCAGGGACTTTTCCGGAGCGGCCAGAACGGCTGGATATCCACCGCGCTGTTCCATCGCGGAGACTATTTCATGGTCTTTCCAGGCCGCTTTTTCTGCCGGAGTCATTGAAACAGATGCCGTATTTTCCGGTTGCATTTTCATGCCTTTGGCTTTCTCCAGCGGAGCCTCGTAATGGGCATAGTTGCGAATGCGGGATTGGTCGCCGTCATTCACATCCCTGCTGACATCCTCCCATCGCAGGTCTTTACCCGTGGCTTTTTCAAGAGCCGTCAGGAAGGTGGTCGCATCCTTGTCTTCTTCCAGATATGCCTTGTTCCCTTTCTGATAGGAATACGGGGTAATGTCACCAGCAATGCCCAGCGTTTTCAGGTCACTTTTAGGCACTTCCAGCCAGCCGTGGCCCGCGTCGGAGTGAAAAGGATAACGTTCGCCTTCAGCAAAACTGATACTTAGGGGCGGCATGGTAATCTGCCCAAGGTCCTGCCCTGCGGGCGGCAAATTTTCAAACGCATTCCCTTTGTCTGGCTGATCCAGCCCATTCAATGTACGGGAAACACGGGCTTCCAGCGCGGCATGAAGTCCTCTGCGCCGATCAATGTCCTTTTCATAATTCCGACTGGCAGGATCAATATGATCAATACCGGGTACCGCATTGGGAACGTGCCGGGTGAACTCATCCTTGTTGATCCGGCCATTCACGCTGTATGTCGCAATGCTGTGGCTGTGCGGTTCCAGGTCACTTTTGTTTTCGTTGGCCTGAACCGGCTGCCAGCGCGTGGTAACCCCTTCCTTTCCGTCTTCTCCCACGGAGAAATCAGCGTCCTTGAGGATGATGCCGTCGTAGGCCTTACCCGCCGGATCCACATAAGTGATCAGGTCGCCCTTATGGAAATCGGGAAGGTGCATACCAGGGATATCCGGCTTATCGGGGAAAATCGACGTCTTCTCTGGAGCCAGCACCGGTTGTGGCACGCTCTCCCGAATAAGCTCCGGGTATTTTTCCTGCTTCAATTCCAGCAGTGTTCTCGGGCGGAAGTGGTAGTCCAGCTCTGCACCATGCTCCACCAACTCCTGGATGCTGATGTAACCCAACTCAGGATACCCTTCGCCCAGGTCTGCAAGGCCGAATGACTGCACCTGTCCATCGCCATCCTGGTTAAGGTCTTTTTCGATGATGTACCAGTCAGCATTGCCTTTGAAATAGTGCAGCGATACGGGCGACTTATCGCCTTGTCCATCCGTCGCATAGGTAACGGGCATGCCGCCGATAATACCACCCATCTCCCGCAGCTTGTCGCTGAAAAATACTTTTTCCTCTCCGCGCAGACCCGCTTCTGTGGCCATCCTCTGACTATTCGATATAAACGGGTGCAGCTCTTCGGGGACCCGCCGCAATATCTGCGCATCAGGTGATTTTTCTGGGTGGGCAATGGCTACCTCTGCCGCGCCCGCAGGCAAAGGTGACAGTCCGGATTCCATGGCCGGGCTTTGTCCTGCAATCGCGTGATCTACGACCTGCCCTCTGTCTGCTTCGACTACCAGCCCATTTTCACGGGCCAGTTCCAGTTGCTTTTCCATGTAGGTCGCGGCTTTAATGCCATTATCAATAGCGGTACGCCGCTCCTCCGGGGTTAAATCCCGGGCCCAACCAGTGAGGTAGGCGGCATGCTGTTCGTCGGTTATGTCCGGGTTATTCCCCAAAAAAGGCACACCCAGGCGCTGGGACATAAGGTAGGCCCCAATTTCTGCCGTCATTTCTTCGGCAGCACGGCCTTTGACGGTCTGATACTGCTTGTCGCGGTTGAGCCGCGATGGGTGCCCCGTGGCATGGGTGAGTTCATGCGCCTTGGTGGCGTCATACCCGTGCTGGTCATTAAAGGACTCACGCTGAGGCAAGTGGATCCGGTCGGCGCTGGATCTATAAAATGCCTGGTCACCCCCATGCAGGATACTCACGCCCATTTGCTGCGCAATGGCGTCCAGTTCCATGGTCTTGGGTAGCCGTTCGGATTCGGGCACGATCGCCATAGGCGGTATGCCATCGAGCTGGGCTGCATTAAACAGGGCAACACCCCGATACCCCACAAGCTTCTGTTGTTCGGTGCCCGTTTTCTCATCGTCCAACGTTTTGGTGATGGGCGCATAGATATGTGCCGCAGCATGTTCCCCCTTGCGAACACTCCAGCCAGAATCTCTGGCCTGTTTGTAGGTCATATATCGCGGATCATCGTGACCATGATCCATAGCAGCGATGGAGAGAATCATGGTGTTGCCCGGGCTGTACATTTTACCGGTGACCGGATTATGGGGCATGGACATGGCCCCATATTGCGGTTCCCATGGTTTCTGCCAGGGCAGTTTCTGGCCAGAGGCCAGTGCGTCACCTACGCGCCTTACCACGCCATCGAGTATGTCGTTTTTGCTGGTTGCCATCAGATCACCTCCAGATTGAGTCCTATCTGGTAATGGCCATCGGCGACCTGTTTGTGGTGGTTGCATCGACAACGGTAGAGAGCGTCTTGGCTACGCACGGCCAGCGCTGGTCATGGCGCAGACTCAGCGACAGGATCGAGGTCTCTTTGCCAGCTTTGCGGAGCAACCAAGCCATCCCCGGCTGATCCGGACGATCCGGCTCAGAAAGGCCCGTGCCCTGGGGAAATATCACCACATGCTGCCCCGCCCCCAGTGCGGAAAACATCTTGCGCAACGCGAAGGGGCGTTGCTGGTCCAGCGGCAACAGGGTGTGGCGGCCAACTAGCCAGCCGTAGGCCTTCAGCAAGGGGCTATAGACCGAATGCCGGGCATAATCAGGATCCACGGCGAAGAGGCAATGCGACAGTTGACGTTCTCGCGCCAGCCAAAGGGCCACAGCGGGGCCATCCAGTAATGAGGTGTGGGAACGCACGATAATCAGCATGTCGCGCTGTCCGCGAAAGCCAGCGAAGACTGACGATGCTGCGTATTCCAATCCACGACACGCGGAGAGAGCCACAGGCATTCGGTGCGCTGGCGTTTTGCCTTACCAGCCATACTCATGGCATCGAAGGTTTTTACCCGGCCAGCGGCAGCAAGGTCCATGGCATATTCCCGCCGTTCCCATCCTACGTCTTCCAGGGGTTGATACAGCGGCGTGCGATAGCCCGAAAGAAGGACCATGCCCCGTGTATTCAAAAGTGCATCCACCAGACAGGCCTGGTCGCCATCGTCGATTTCCGTGTGATATCCGGAGCGGCCATTCTTTGCTGTCCGGGTGGATTCGACATAGGGCGGATCCACATAGAATAAGGTATCCACGGCATCCCATCGCCGAATGACCTTGGCACCATCGTCCTGCTCAATGCTGACCTGACGCAGACGTTCGGCAATGGCCGGGAGTTTTTCGACGTGCCCACGGAAAGATGCCTGCTGGTCTCGTGCTATCGAATAACCCCAGTTGGTTGCAGCGCGATCACCAAAGGATCCCGTACCGCTGATGCCCTGGCATTGCGCGACAAAAAAACCCCACGCCTGCAGGACGGGATCGGCATCATCCAGGCATTCCAAGGCCCGCGCATATTCCATGCGGGCATACGGGGTCCATTCCAGGCGGTCCAGAAGCGATTGCCGGCTGGCGAAGTCCTGCAGTACCCGAAAAAAATTGACCAGTAACCCACTCAGATCGTTATACACTTCGACTTTAGCGGGATTCTTGGCCAACAGGATGTTTGCAGCACCACCGAACGGTTCTACATAACTGGTGTGCGGCGGCAAGAGAGGTGTGATGGTTTTTACCAAGCGCGATTTCCCGCCCATCCAGGGGAAGGGCGTGGCGTTGCGATAGTCGGTAAGCGGTCGCACGACTGCTGGAGACTCTGCGCCGGTCATCGTTCGAGACCCCGGTTTTTTTCGATGCTCCGGAATGCCCTGTCTATAGTTCTTTCGGTCTTTGCGTCCAGTGCCGGCGTATTGGTCTGGAGATTGGCAAGGATATTTTGCGCCTCCACGTTCTCGGCCTGGCTTTTTGCGGATTGATCAGAATGATCCTGTGATGGTGCAATTCCTCGAACATGGCCCGGGCCCGGGATACGTTCCGGTTCCGACTGTTTAGGTGCTCGCGGGCGAGCTTCAATCGCCTTCGGCTTCAGTGCCTCATTCCAATCCTTCACCCCGTCGGGGAATTCCGTGCGGATACTAAAGGTGGACATACCCGGCATCTGACTTTGTTCTGCCAAGTGTTCTTCCATTTGGCGCGCATATCCATGCCCTGCCACGTCATTATCGAAAGCCAAAACCACTTCTTGCGGCTGGTTTTTCTGAATCAGTGCCGCAAGCGCTTTTTTTGCCGCTGCAGAAGGGGTGCCACCCGTAGACACGTAAACATCTCCCGGTCGGCAACCATCCATCTGCGCTTTGGAAAGCGCATCAATGGATGACTCGCAGAGCACCATCTTCTGGCAGGTCCCCACGTCCTCTGGTGGCCGCGCATCCCGGCTGTGGAAGTCTTTGTGCTTGAAAAACGTGATGCCCCTTTGACCATGAAAGCCACTAAACGATTTTTCAGTGCCAGCACCTTTCTTTTCCCATCCGGAAAAGATGGCTTTGTTGTCCTGATCTACAGCGATATTGGCAAAGGCCACATTATGCAGCTCACCGCCGCCCGGCGTGCGGTAGATATCCGTGCGCATACTGCGGTCGCCATAAGCGGCAATGGTTTTTATATCCAGCCCACGCTGATCCGTCAGATAGCGCAGGGATTTGGGGGTAAGGTATGGCAAAGCTTTCCACTCCCCCTTGCGATTCTCAATCTGGGGAATGAGGGGAACACTTGCGGTACGCTGCTGCGCCTCCATTGCCCACTCAGGCCGACTATCGCGAGCAAAGTTCCGAAGGTATTTACGGGCATCCCCCAGAGATCCGTTATTCAGGATGTGGGTCTGCGTAAACTGGATGACACCACCTTTGTCGTGATCCTTGTTCTGCTGGTGGAAGTACAGGTTTTTGGCCGGATTGATGACGATGGCGTCTCCTGAGGGGCTGCGGTATTTCTCCCAGGCTCTGGTGGATTCTTTAACGTCCAGTGCCCATCCATGCGCCTCCGCCAGCCGATTCAACGGGATATCCGCGTTGAATCGCTGCAATTCCTCACGACCAGCGTCGCGATAACGATGGTCCAGGTCGTTCAACAAGGACTGCGCTTCGGCCAGTCGCTCCGGTTGGGTATAGGCTGTCAGCGCATTTGCAGCGATCTGAAAACCCGGGTGCCCATGCGCCTGCATGAAATGCAGTGCAGTCCCCTTGTTGTTCTGGTGGTTTTGGTCACGGTAGAGCCATTTGCCATCAGGCAGGCGTGAGATGCTGAGGCGTTCAGCATGATCCGGGCTCTCCGCCAGGAACCGTCCAGGACCGGTCTGTTGGAGACCGTAGCCGTGATCGGCTAGAATGGCAGGCAGTGGAATTCGAGTGAGAGCTTCAGTATTGATGGATGTGGACATGGCGCAATCTCCAGATAGATGGTTCTATCTGGTAATGGCCATCGACGATCTGTTTGTGATCAGGCCGCGGTGTCAAACGTGGGCTGGAGGATTCTGCTTCTGTGTGAAATCCATCAGGGATTCCGCAGCAGAATGCTGGTTATGTCTCGGTACATACTGCGAATATCAGTGCATCCTGTAGGTGCGGGGCGCTGACGCATGAATCCAATGGGGTCCTCGAAGGATGCCTGGATGGCCGGACTAGACTGATTGCGGTCATTCATTGCCGATGATCAATGGACAGCTTCCGACCCCGTGCGGTCACTTGCTCGTTTCTATTAGGCTGACGGCTACGTAGCGCTTTGCGGACACAGTAAAAAGTAGCTATGTAGTGTCTAGAAATCCGGTGGCAATTCAAGGTTTTTAGAAAACTGGCGGCGATTCAGGTCAAATGTGCTGAGGTGGATACAGGTTTGTCAATCAGCATCAGCCATTGACCATGCGTCAGCACCAAACATTTGCCACCTATGGAGCGATATAACGCTTCGTACCTCTATGGTCTAAAATATAAATATCGAATTCTTGATCTGATCTAAGGTGAACAAACTTGACGCTGATTTCTGGTCAAAACTGGACACGCAGGCGCTGTTTTACATCACAGAAGTGCATCCCCGCCGGTGAAGGAAGACCAGATCTGTTCGCGTGGCGACTTCGGCCAGCAGAGTGCAAACGCGGATGACTGCCGGCGTCGAACGCGTCGAAGCGACCGCGCCGAATGGCGCGGCTTCCATGAATTAACGGTCGGAGAGCATCGTTTCCGCAAACGGCAGACGAGCGACATATGAGCAAAGCAGGCGACGGCAAGATGGGCTTGTGGGCGGTGGTTGCCCTCGGCGTCGGCGGGATGGTCGGCGGAGGGATTTTTGCGGTGCTGGGCCTGGCGGTGCAACTGGCGCACGGCGGCACGCCGCTGGCCTTCGCGCTGGCGGGCATGGTGGCGCTGCTGACGGCGTATTCGTATGCGAAGCTTTCCGTCGCCTATCCGAGTCGCGGCGGCACGGTTGTCTTCCTCGACCGCACCTTCGGCGCCGGGATGTTCACCGGCAGTCTGAACGTGTTGCTGTGGCTGAGCTACGTGGTGATGCTGTCGCTGTACGCGTTCGCATTCGGCAGTTACGGCGCGACGTTTCTGCCGCAGGCCTGGCAGGGGATAGGCAAACATGCGCTGATCAGTTTCGCCGTGATCACGATCGCCGGCATGAACCTGCTCAACGCCGAGTTGATCGGCAAAGCGGAGATTTGGATCGTGGCGATAAAGCTGGCGATCCTGCTGTTGTTCGTCGGTGTCGGTATTTTTGGCATCAACGCCTCCCGAATCGCGCCAGGCTCATGGTCGCCGCCGCTGCAACTGGCCGCAGGCGGGATGATCATCTTCCTGGCTTACGAAGGCTTCGAGTTGATTGCCAACACGGCCAACGATGTGCGTGACGTGGCAAAGACCCTGCCACGCGCGTACTACACGGCGGTCGGGTTCGTAATCGCGCTTTATGTGCTGGTTGCGCTGGTCACGGTGGGCAATCTGCCGGTGGACAAGATCGTTGCGGCCAAGGACTTCGCCCTGGCGGAAGCGGCCCGGCCGTTTCTCGGGCAGACCGGCTTCACGCTGATCGCGATTGCGGCGATGTTGTCCACCGCTTCCGCGATCAACGCCACGCTCTACGGCGCGGCGCGCTTGAGTTACTGCATCGCGCGCGACGGCGAATTGCCGGCAATCCTGGAGCGCAAAGTGTGGGGTCAGCCGGTGGAAGGACTGCTCATTACCGCCGGGCTGACGCTCATCGTGGCCAATGTCTTCGACCTGACCAGCATCGCGACGATGGGCAGCGCCGGGTTCCTGTTGATCTTCGCCGCGGTCAACAGCGCCAACGCGCGCCACGCGCCGCACACCCATAGCCGCGGCTGGATATCGGCTGCCGGCGCGCTCGCATGTTTGCTTGCCCTGGGCGCGCTGGTCTGGCAGACGGCGACGACCGGGCCGGCCAAGTTGTGGGTCCTTGCGGCGATGCTTGCCTTGGCGCTGCTGATCGAGGGCGCTTTCCGGCTGGCGAAACGCGAGATCCGCTTGCATGAATAAGCAGTCAACGCAAGGGCGCCGGGCCCCATCACGGGTCCTGACGATCAACGGCGGCTCCTCCAGCATCAAGTTCGCGCTGTTCGAGCCGGGCGAGCCGCCCCGCCTGGTGCAGTCCGGTCAAATAGAACGTATCGGGCAACCGACGGCGAGGTTTTCGGTCAAGGGCGCCCCTGCGAGAAACATCGCCGCGCCGGATCACACGGCGGCAGTGAATGTGTTGATGGATTGGCTGGAGAAATCCACGGCCCGCGGCGCGCTGGCCGCGGTGGGACATCGCGTGGTGCACGGCGGGCCTAAGTACAGCGAGCCGGAGCGAATCACCGCGGAATTAGTGGAGGAGCTGCGCCGGCTCAGTCCCTTCGATCCTGAACATCTGCCGGAGGAGATCCTGCTGACCGAAGCGTTCCATCGCCGCTTTCCTGAGTTGCCCCAGGTGGCGTGTTTCGACACCGCTTTTCACCATGATCTGCCGCGCGTGGCGCAGTTGTTGCCGATTCCGCGCCGCTACGAGGCGCAGGGCGTGCGGCGCTACGGCTTTCACGGCTTGTCGTATGCGTTTCTGATGGAAGAACTCGCGCGCCTCGCCGGAGCGGAAGCGGCACGCGGCCGGGTGATCCTCGCCCACCTCGGCAATGGCGCGAGCCTGGCGGCGGTGTGTGAAGGCAAACCCATGGACACGAGCATGAGTTTCACCCCGGCAGCCGGAGTGCCGATGAGTACGCGCTCCGGCGATCTCGATCCCGGACTGGTTTGGTATCTGGCGCGCACGGAAAAGATGAGCGCGAAGCAATTCAACGAAATGGTCAACTTCCATTCCGGACTGCTGGGCGTCTCGGAGACCAGTGCGGACATGCGTGATCTGCTGCAGTGCGAGGCGCAGGACGTGCGCGCGGCCGAAGCGGTGGCGCTGTTTTGCTACCAGGTCAGGAAATGGATCGGCGGCTTTGCCGCTGCGCTCGGTGGATTGGACACGCTGGTGTTTGCCGGCGGCATCGGCGAGAACGCACCGATAGTTCGCGCCCGGATTTGCAAGGGATTGGAGTTCCTGGGCATCGAACTGGACGACCCGAAAAACGAGGCAACTGCCGGGGTGATTTCCACGCCAACCGGCCGGGTCGCGGTGCGCGTCATCCACACGGACGAAGAACAGATGATCGCCAAGACGGTTTGCAGCGTTCTCGGCCTTGTCTGAAATTGGGGAGATGACCCATGGCGAAATCCAGGACTAATTCGTTTTTCGGCTTGCTGCTCAGCCCCAGCATTGCCGGCGCCGCGATGAGCTTGAGTTCCGCGTCGATCACATTGCCGACTGGAGAACATTCATGACTACCAACGCACTCTCGCCTGAGCTCTTGCACAAGATCGACGCCTACTGGCGCGCCGCGAACTACCTGTCGGTCGGGCAGATCTATCTTTACGACAATCCGCTGCTGAAGCGGCCGCTCGCGCTCGTGGACGTGAAGCACATGCTGCTCGGGCACTGGGGCACGACCCCGGGGCAGAACTTCATCTACGCGCACCTGAACCGGGTCATCAAGAAATACGAGCTCGACATGATTTACGTCGCCGGCCCCGGGCACGGCGGCCCGGCAGTGGTGGGCAACACCTACCTCGAGGGCACTTACAGCGAGATCTATCCCGACATCAGCCAGGACGAGGCCGGGCTGAGGAAGCTGTTCATCCAGTTTTCCTTTCCCGGCGGCATTCCGAGTCACGCCTCGCCCGAGTGCCCCGGTTCGATCCACGAGGGCGGCGAGCTCGGCTATTCGCTCAGCCATTCCTTCGGCGCGGTGTTCGACAACCCCGATCTGATCGTCGCCTGCGTCGTCGGCGACGGCGAAGCGGAGACCGGGCCCCTGACCACGGCCTGGCATTCCAACAAGTTCCTCGATCCGGCCACAGACGGCGCGGTGCTGCCCATCCTGCACCTGAACGGCTACAAGATCTCCAACCCGACCGTCCTCGCCCGCATCGAGCACGAGGAACTGGAACAACTGCTGCGCGGCTACGGCTGGACGCCCTATTTCGTCGAGGGACACGAGCCCGAACTGATGCATGAGGCCATGGCCGCGACGCTGGACACGGTAGTGGAGCAGATCAAGCACATTCAGCACAAGGCCCGCGTCACGGGTGACTTGACGCGCCCGCGCTGGCCGATGATCGTGCTCAAGTCGCCCAAGGGCTGGACCGGACCGAAGGTGGTCGACGGCCTGCAGATCGAAGGCACCTTCCGCGCGCACCAGGTGCTGCTGTCCGATCCGGCCACCCATCCGGAACACCTCAAGCTCTTGGAAGACTGGCTCAAGAGCTACCGGCCAGACGAACTGTTCGACGCCGAGGGCCGCCTGAAGCCGGAACTGGCCGAATTGGCACCGAAGGGCGAACGGCGCATGGGCGCGAACCCGCACGCCAACGGCGGCATGCTGCTGCGCGATCTGAGGATGCCGGATTTCCGCGACTACGCCGAGAACGTGCCCACCCCCGGTGCGCCCGGCGCGGGCGACACGTTCGTGCTCGGGCGCTTCCTGCGCGACGTGATGAAGCTGAACGCCGAGCAGCGCAATTTCCGCGTCTTCGGCCCCGACGAGACGCTCTCCAACCGCCTGAACGCCGTGTTCGAGGCGAGCGATCGTCAATGGGACGCGAGGACGCTGCCGAACGACGAGTGGCTCGCGCCCAGCGGCCGCGTGCTGGATTCCATGCTGAGCGAGCACCAATGCGAGGGCTGGCTCGAGGGCTACCTGCTCACCGGGCGCCACGGACTGTTCAACTGCTACGAGGCGTTCATCCACATCATCGATTCGATGTTCAACCAGCACGCCAAGTGGCTCAAGGTCACCGCGCACCTGCCGTGGCGGCGCAAGATCGCCTCCCTGAACTACCTGCTCGCCTCGCACGTCTGGCGCCAGGACCACAACGGCTTCACCCACCAGGACCCCGGCTTCATCGACCATGTCGTCAACAAGAAGGCCGATGTCGTGCGCGTCTACCTGCCGCCGGATGCCAATTGCCTGTTGTCGGTGATGGATCACTGCCTGAGGAGCCGCCACTACGTCAACGTGGTGGTCGCGGGCAAGCACCCGGCGCCGCAGTGGCTGACCATGGACGCCGCGCTCAAGCACTGCGCCGAGGGCATCGGCATCTGGCAGTGGGCGAGCAACGACCAGGAACGCGCCCCCGACGTGGTCATGGCCTGCTGCGGCGACGTGCCCACGCTGGAGACGCTCGCGGCCGTCTCCATCCTGCGCGAGCACCTGCCCGAACTGAAGATACGCGTGGTCAACGTCGTCGACCTGATGAAGCTGCAGCCGCAGACCGAGCATCCTCACGGGCTTTCCGACATGGATTTCGACGAACTGTTCACCAAGGACATGCCGGTGATCTTCGCCTACCACGCCTACCCCTGGCTGATCCACCGGCTGACCTACCGCCGCACCAACCACGACAACATCCACGTGCGCGGCTACAAGGAGGAGGGCACCATCACCACGCCCTTCGACATGACGGTGCTGAACGAGCTGGACCGCTTCCACCTGGTGATGGACACGATCGACCGGCTGCCGCAGACCGGCGACAAGGGCATCTACCTGAAGCAGCAGCTGAAGGACAAGCTGCTCGCGCACAAGCAGTACATCGACAAGCACGGCGAGGATATGCCGGAAATCCGCAACTGGAAATGGAGCGAGCGCAAATGAAATCCAATGCCGACCAAGGCAAGGCTCCCGAATCCAGGCCAGGATCGAAACCCGAGGCGAAGGACGATCTGAAATCCCTGCCGCTGGAGGAAGTGGAGAAGAAACTCGGCTCGTCGCCGGACGGCCTCACCCAAGCCGAAGCGGCAAAGAGGTTGACCCAATATGGGCCCAACGAGATCGAAGAAAAGAAAACCAATCCTCTGCTGAAATTCCTCACCTATTTTTGGGGTCCGATCCCGTGGATGATCGAAGCCGCCGTGATCCTGTCGGCGGTAGCCCGGCATTGGCCGGACTTTTTCATCATCCTGGTTCTGCTTCTGGCCAACGCCATGGTCGGATTCTGGGAGGAACACGCAGCGGGCAATGCCATCGAGGCCCTCAAGGCCAAGCTGGCGGTCAAGGCCAGGGTGATACGTGACGGCAAGTGGGTCAACCCGGCGGCGCGCGAGTTGGTGCCGGGTGATGTCATTCGCATGCGCCTGGGCGACATTGTGCCGGCGGATGCGCGCTTACTGGACGGCGATCCCATGTCGATCGATCAGTCCGCGCTGACCGGAGAGTCCTTGCCCGCCGAACGAAAACCGGGCGACGCGGTGTTTTCCGGTTCGATCATCCGCCGGGGTGAGAGCAGCGCGCTGGTGTACGCCACGGGTGCGAATACCTACTTCGGCAAGACCGCAGAACTGGTTCAGGACGCGCACACCGTTAGCCATTTTCAAAAGGCGGTGTTGAAGATCGGCAACTACCTGATCATTCTCGCGGTGGTGCTGGTGGCGGCGATCATTGCCGTCGCGATTTACCGCGGTGACCCGATCCTTACCACGCTGCAGTTTGCCCTGGTGCTGACCGTGGCCGCGATTCCGGTGGCGATGCCCACGGTGTTGTCGGTCACGATGGCGGTCGGCGCGCGCCTGCTCGCCAAGAAGCAAGCGATCGTCAGCCGCTTGGTGGCCATCGAGGAACTGGCCGGCGTGGACATCTTGTGTGCGGACAAGACCGGCACGCTGACCCAGAACAAGCTCACGCTGGGCGATCCGTTCAGCGTGAACAATGTCTCTGCCGAGCAGGTTATCCTCGACGCCGCACTGGCGTCGCGCGCGGACGACAAGGACACCATCGACCTGGCCGTGCTGGGCGGCCTGAAGGATGACAAGGCCCTGAAGGGCTACCAGGTGGTGCATTTCCAGCCGTTTGACCCGGTGCACAAGCGCACCGAAGCGACCGTCAAGGGGGCGGACGGAAAACCATTCAAGGTGACAAAGGGCGCGCCGCAGGTGATCCTGGCGCTGGCGGCAAATGCGGGCGAAGTCAAGTCCGCCGTCGACAAGGCAGTCAACGACTTTGCGGCGAGCGGCTTTCGGTCACTAGGCGTCGCCCGGGCAGAGGAGGAAGGCAAGTGGATGCTTGTCGGCGTATTGCCCTTGTTCGATCCGCCACGGGAGGATGCCAAGGCAACCATTGCCACCGCGCTGGCGATGGGCGTGCAGGTCAAGATGGTGACGGGGGACGCACTGGCCATCGCCAAGGAAACCGCCAAGAAGCTGGACATGGGCGCCAATATCCTCGATGCCTCCAGCCTCGGCGACTCCAAAAAGGAAGAGACCGCAGAGGTGGCCGAGTCCATCGAAAAGGCCGATGGTTTCGCCCAGGTGTTTCCCGAACACAAGTTCCACATCGTGGATGTCCTGCAAAAACGCGGCCATATCGTCGGCATGACCGGCGACGGGGTGAATGATGCCCCCGCGCTGAAGAAAGCCGACTGCGGCATCGCCGTATCGGACGCGACCGACGCCGCGCGCGCGGCAGCGGCCATCGTGCTGATGACGCCGGGCCTGTCGGTGATCATCGACGCGATCAAGGAAAGCCGGAAGATTTTCCAGCGGATGAACAGCTACGCGATTTACCGCATTGCCGAAACGCTGCGCGTGCTGCTCTTCATGACGCTCTCGATCCTGATCTTCAATTTTTATCCGGTGACGGCGGTCATGATCGTGATGCTCGCCTTGCTCAACGACGGCGCCATCCTGTCCATCGCCTATGACAACGTGCATTACAGGGACCAGCCCGAGGCCTGGAACATGCGCATGGTGCTGGGGATTGCCACAGTGCTGGGCCTTGTCGGCCCCATCGCCGCGTTTGGCCTGTTTTTCCTTGGCGATCGGGTCTATCACCTCAACCATGCGCTTCTCCAGACAATGATGTATCTGATGCTCTCCGTAGCGGGGCATCTGACTATTTTTCAGACGCGCACGCGCGGTCCATTCTGGTCGATACGCCCCGCGCGGATTTTATGGATGGCGGTACTCGGCACCCAAACCGTGGCGACGTTGATAGCGGTGTACGGGCTGTTCATGACACCTCTGGGCTGGAAATGGGCCGGGTTCGTGTGGGGTTATGCACTGCTATGGTTCTTCGTGACCGACCCTGTGAAACTGCTTGCCTATCGGATTCTTGATCCAGTCAAAGCTGGAACCAAGCCCGGTTCCAAAGTCGAGGTCAAGCCGGAAGCAAAGGACAAGAGCAAGCCTGATACCAAAGCCGATGCCAAACTCGAAGTTAAGCCCGAATCCAAAGCGGAGGCCAAGCCCGACGCCAAGGACGACTCGGAACCTGACGCTAACCTCGAAACCAAAGCTGTTGACACTAAGCCTGATGCAAAGGTCGAGCAGAAGCCGTACGCCAAAGCTGAACCCAAACCTCAAGCCCAAGCTGAGGTTGAAGCCAAACCGGCCGTCGAGCCAAAACCTGAAGCAAAAGCCAAAACAACTTCCGATCTGACACCGCAGATCGCCACACGGGCGTATGAACTCTATGAGGAGCAGGGCCGCAGGGACGGTCAATCAGTTCAGAATTGGGATAAAGCGGAGCGGGAGATTCGGAAAGCTGATGTCAAGGCTAAGCCCGAAGCGAAAGCCGAGGCCGAGCCTGAAGCAAAGGCATCTGCCATGCCCGAAGCCAACGCCGCGGCCAAGCCAGAAGACAACGCCAGGACACCAACCGATTTGACGCCAGGACTTGTCAAGCGAGTTCATGCGCTCTACGAGGAGCTTGGGCGCAAAGACGTTCAAGCAGTTGAAAGCATGGAAAAGGCGGACCGCGACAATCGGTCAGATGAAGCAAAAACTGATGCCAAGCCTGAAGACAAGGCGAAACCTGTGGACGGAGCGTAATGATCATTCCGTACTGGCTCTACGTCGCCTCTATTTTCGCGCTGGTGTTCGGTTTCGCCGCCGCCGGGGTGATCATGATTGACGAGATGCGTGATCCGCAACACATGTGGATTATGAACGTCGTCTGGCCGGTCGTGGCATTGTTCGGAACGGTGCTGGCGGTCTGGGCCTATTTCCGTTATGGACGGCGCGCAACCATGGAGGCGGGCATGAACGCGAAAACCGACGCGCGCGAGCCGTCGGGCAAGAGCGTGACGCCATTTCCCGTGATGGTCGGCAAGGCCACGCTCCATTGCGGCAGCGGCTGCACACTTGGCGATATTGGCGCCGAGTGGCTGGCCTTTGCCTTCCCCGCAATCGCCGTGTGGTTCGGTTGGCACTGGCTTTTCAGCGAGAAGCCGTTCGCCGTCTGGGTACTCGACTTTATCTTCGCCTTCGTGATTGGCATCGCGTTTCAATATTTCACGATCGTGCCGATGCGCCATTTAACGCCGACGGAGGGAGTCAAGGCGGCGCTAAAGGCGGATGCGCTGTCGCTGACGGCCTGGCAGATCGGAATGTATGGCTTCATGGCCTTTGCGAACCTCTATTATTTCCCACACGTATTCGGCGTCAGACTTGAAGTTGATAGCGTTGAGTTCTGGTTCATGATGCAGATTGCAATGCTGTGCGGTTTTTTTATCACCAGCTACCCGGTCAACTGGTGGCTGCTCCGCTCTGGCATCAAAGAGATGATGTGAGGTTCATGAGAAGAATCAGAGAGATGAACCCGATAAATAAACAGCGCCTGGCAGCGCAGATGACTGACTGAGAGGATGAAGATGAAGATCAAATCGCAGGATTTCTGTGTACAGGAAGGCGAACAGGTCGATTTGAATAAGTGGCCGACGCTGGTGAAACCAGCGTACAAGTCGAAAAAGGAGTACAAAAAATGCCTTGATGAACACGTGGAGGAGCTAAGTGAGCTGCAACGCCTTCACTACGCATCCAACCGCTATGCGTTGTTGCTGATTTTTCAGGCCATGGACGCCGCTGGCAAGGATGGCGCCATCCGGCACGTCATGTCTGGTGTCAACCCACAAGGCTGCCAGGTATTCAGCTTCAAGCATCCGAGTGCTGCGGAACTGGAGCACGATTTTCTGTGGCGCACCACGCGTGATCTACCGGAACGCGGCCGGATCGGCATCTTCAACCGGTCCTATTACGAAGAAGTGCTGATCGTTCGTGTGCATCCTGAGATTCTCCGCGGTGAGAGGCTTCCAGATGAGTTGCTCGACGAGAAAGCGATTTGGCAGGATCGATATCGATCCATCGTGGACCTGGAGAACCATCTCTATCGCAATGGCACCCGGATCATCAAATTCTTCCTTCATCTTTCCGAGGAAGAGCAGCGCAAGCGCTTTCTCGATCGCATCGATGAACCGGAAAAAAACTGGAAATTCAGTCAGGCAGACATTGTAGAGCGGGGATTTTGGAAGCAATACATGCAGGCCTATGAGGCATGCCTGAGCGCAACGAGTACCAAAATCGCGCCCTGGTATGTGGTTCCCGCCGACGACAAGGAGAACGCCCGGCTGATTGTTTCCAAAATTGTCCTCGATGGGCTCAATGAACTTAAGATGACATATCCCAAGACCACTGCAAAACGTCGGCGGGAATTGAAATCCATTCGCAAGCTGCTGGTGAAGTAACGTTTGAATCATGGACTCTCAATGGAGCAGAAAAAAACTGGCCATCGAAACCGAGCTGGAAATTCTTCAGCGCGAAACATTCAGCTATTTTGTGCATGAGACCAATCCCGTCAACGGGCTGGTTATCGACAAGACAGCGCCAGACTGGCCTGCCAGCATTGCCGCCACCGGCCTCGCCCTGGCGTCCTATCCGGTCGCGGTCGCGCGCGGCTTCATCACGCGCGCGACCGCGACCGCGACAGTCCTCGCCACGCTGAGGTTTTTCCGGGACAGCCCGCAAGGCCCCGAGCCGGACGCTACCGGCTACCACGGTTTTTATTATCATTTTCTCGACATGCAGACCGGACGGCGTGCGTGGCAATGCGAATTGTCGACCGTGGACAGCGCCATTCTGCTCGCCGGTGCATTGACTGCCAGCGCGTATTTTGATGCGAACACGACTGAAGAAAGGGAAATACGCGTCGTCGCTGACGCCCTTTATCGCCGTGCCGACTGGCCGTGGGCGCAAAACGGTGGTCTAACGGTTACGCACGGCTGGAAACCCGAAAGCGGATTTCTCAAATACCGTTGGGAAGGCTACGACGAGGCGCTTGTGCTGTACATCCTGGGACTAGGCTCACCCACCCATCCGCTGCCGGCAAGCAGCTACGCGGCGTGGGTTTCTACTTACGAGTGGAAAAATAACTGCGGATACGATTATCTTTACGCAGGGCCGTTGTTCACGCATCAGATTTCTCATCTCTGGATCGATTTTCGTGGCATTCAGGATGCATTCATGCGCGAAAAAGGCATTGACTACTTCGAGAATACCCGCCGCGCTACCTATGCGCAGCAACAATACGCGATTGACAATCCGCTCAAGTTTGTAGGATATGGAAAAGACTGTTGGGGCATCACCGCGAGCGACGGACCCGGTCCCGACACCATCAAAGTGAATGGCATCGAGCGGCAGTTCTTCAATTACCTCGGGCGTGGCGTACCGTACGGACCGGACGATGGCACCGTCGCACCATGGGCGGTGGTGGCGTCGCTACCGTTCGCGCCGGAGATCGTGTTGCCGGCAATCGACTATCTGGTGCATCACGTCGACTTGAAAAAGAGCAACCCTTACGGCTTCAAGGCGACGTTCAACCCGACCTACCCGGACAAGTCCGCCAATCCCTACGGCTGGGTATCGCCGTGGCATTACGGCCTGAATCAAGGTCCGATCGTGCTGATGATCGAGAACTATCGTAGCGGCTTGTTGTGGCAATTGATGCGCAACTGCCCATATATTGTCAGCGGCTTACGGCGAACCGCTTTCACGGGAGGTTGGCTATGAATGCATCGGTGACATGGCAATTGTGGGCAGATGGCCGCGGATACTGGTCCACTTCGGTAAATTTGGGTCAGAAGTGAGTCAGGCGGCCTTTTTGCAGGGCGGGTCATCGGCGTCGGCCCAAAAGGCGGGGGTGGAGCACTGGAATTTCCCGGACTTCGGGTCGAAACCCTTCCAATGGAAGATCGGTTCGATCTGCCGGCGGTTGCTGTCGAGGGAGACGATTTCGCTGGCGGTCAAGTGGGTCTCGGAAGCGAGATAGCAGCACGGTATCTTGCGCACCTGGCCGATAAACTGGCCGTGCTGACGCAACAGGGGCAAGAGCAGGCGCCGCCGCATGAACCAGGCATCCGTCAGCAGTCGAACAGGTACAGGAATGTGGGGTATAAATGCCCGCAGTTAGGAAATCCACTCTGAGAGGCGGAGGGCAACGAGACGATGAAAGGGCATGGTAGTGATTCCGAGAAGCCTAAAACGCTTCTCATTGCCGACCCTTTTTTACAAGGGGCGGCCGCACGGCGCCATCACCGTGTCAAGCACTTTCGCCGGAAAAAAGGCGATAAAAAACCCGGCGGAGCCGGAGAGGTTCATACATGTCTAAACTTCAGCCATCAGTCCTGGTATACATGTACTCACGATTGAACGGATAGTCGCATTGCACCGCGCGCAGCTTGGCCGGGCTGGACTCGCGCGTCTCCACCACACTGTCAGGGCGCGAGCCCAGTATCTGGAACAACGACATCCAGCCCTGCTCGAAGCCCATGGCCGAACCCGCCAGGTATAGCCGGTAGGCCCGCAGGATTTTCTCGGCATGCGCCCCCAGCACCTCGCGGGCCTCCCTCTCACGAGCTTCCAATGCGTCGAGCCAGTGCCACAGAGTCTGGGCATAGTGCGGGCGCAGGCATTCGGCGTCCAGCGCTTCGAGTTTGCCGCGCGCCATGGCTTCGAGCATCACGCTGGCGTGCACGAGTTGGCCTCCGGGGAAAATGTATTTTTCGATGAAGTCGCCCATGCCGCCAGCGAGTTGGGGATTGTCGGTGCCGCCGGCAGTAATGCCGTGGTTGAGCACGAGGCCGCCGGGCTTGAGCAGTCGGTAGATCTTGGCGAAGTATATCGGCAGATTGGGCCGCCCGACGTGTTCGCACATGCCGACCGACGCCACCTTGTCGTAGGGCTGGCTTTCGTCAATGTCTCGGTAGTCTTGCAAGAGCATTTGTACGCGGCTTTGCAGACCTTTGCGCTCGATGATCTGGTTGACATAGGTGTATTGGTTTTGGCTGAGGGTAATGCCAGTGGCGTGCACGCCGTAGTGTTCTGCGGCCCACAGCAGCAGGCCGCCCCAGCCAGCACCAATGTCGATAAAGCGCTCACCAGGCTGCAGCCGGAGTTTTTTGCAGATGTGGTCGAGCTTGGCTTCCTGGGCTTGGGCCAGGCTCATATCGGGGGTTTGGAAGTAAGCACAGGAGTAGACGCGCAGAGGGTCGAGCCAGAGCGCGTAGAAGGCGTCGGAGATGTCGTAGTGGCTTTGCACTTGTGCGGCGTCTTTGGCGCGGCTGTGGTGGCTGCGCTCCCATAAGCTGCGCTGCATGCGACCGAGCAGGTGAGGAAGCATGTTGGTGGATTCGTGGGTGGGATCGGTACCGAACAGCGCGGGCACGGCGAGCATCAAGTCGCGCAGTCGGCCCTCAATCTCCAGTCGGCCTTCGACATAATCTTCTGCCAAGCGGCCGATGGCACCCTGGGCCAGATGCATGAAGGCGCGCCCATCGCGCACGATAAAACGCAGCCGGGGTTGGGCGGCACCGATACGCTGGCCGCCAGGAAGTTGGACGGAGCACGGTAAGGGCAAGTTCGCGAGGCGTTCCTCGGCGGGCTGCAGCAGAAACCGATTGAAGAGGGGCATATATGTTCCTTTGTCCAAGGGGCATTCCAGAAGTCGAGCCTGATCTCAAGAATGCACAGGCAGAGGTCGGCTGGACAGCAGGCGTTCATGGCTGAGCGTTCTATTGCGCAGGCTCTTTGCGGATTGGTCACCCCCCTTCAAAATGCCCAGAATTTAGGCTCGGATAAGTCAACTGTCGATACCAAGCCCAGTCAGGGTCTCGGTACAGGCGTGATTGCATAGCGCCACTTCCCGGGCCTTTATCGTGGGTGGAGATGTCCATGAGAGTGTAGATCAAAGTCTCCTCTCCGGCATACATTGCGGGCGCCGTGTCTGCTGCCCGGTGTCCACCGCACCTTCTGGGGCCAGATGCTGCGCCCGCGTGATCGGTCCGTAAACTCCGACCCCGTCCGGCGCGAAACCGGGAACCGAATGGAGCACCCCTTCCCACCCTCTGCATTTTGCTTCGGTACATGGCCATGTCGGCAAGATCAATCAGTCGCCCCACATCGGCACCGTCATCCGGATAAATGCTGATACCGCTAGCTGTTGGATTACGGTTCGCTGTTGTGAGGTCGAAACATTATCCATAGAAATGATTGCACGCTATGAATATGCCGGATGGGAGTTTGAACTACACTATGTTTGTTAGGACAAGGCTAGGCTTTTATAAATAATCTATAAATGATGTTAGCCCTTCATATTTTAAATGATTCAGTAATCCTTGACCGCTCGAAGGAGTCATCATGGCCAACCCACGCGATCAACTATGCATCAACACGCTGCGCTTCCTGTCTGTGGACATGGTGCAGCACGCCAACAGCGGCCATCCGGGCCTGCCGCTCGGCGCCGCACCAATGGCCTATGTGTTGTGGACGCGCCTGCTCAAGCATCACCCGGCCAACCCGCACTGGTTCAATCGCGACCGCTTCGTGCTCTCGGCCGGACACGGTTCGGCGCTGCTCTACAGTCTGTTACACCTGAGCGGTTATGACCTTGCGCTGGACGACATCAAGCAGTTCCGTCAGTGGGGCAGCAAGACGCCCGGGCATCCCGAGCGCGGACACACGCCAGGCGTGGAAACCACCACCGGACCATTGGGGCAGGGCTTTGGCAATGCGGTCGGCATGGCGATCGCCGAGGCGCAGCTCGCGGCCCGCTACAACCGACCCAATCACGCGCTCATCGATCACCATACGTTTGCCATCGTCAGCGATGGCGATCTGATGGAGGGCGTGGCCTCCGAAGCGGCCTCCCTTGCCGGTCATCTCAAGCTCGGCAAGCTCACCTGCCTTTACGACGACAACTACGTCACCCTGGCTGCCGGTACTGATATCAGCTTCACCGAGAATCGAGCACTGCGCTTCGAGGCCTATGGTTGGCACACCATTTCGGTGGCGGACGGTAACGATGTGGCCGCGATCGAAGCCGCGCTGACCGCTGCACGCGCGGAAACTGCACGGCCGTCTCTGATCCTGGTGCGCACCCATATCGGGTTCGGTTCGCCCGAGCAGGACAGTTTCAAGGCGCACGGCTCACCACTCGGCGTGGACGATGTGCGCAAGACCAAACAGAAGCTGGGCTGGCCGACCGAGCCGGACTTCCTGATACCGGACGAAGCACTGGCGCATTTCCGCGAAGCGGTGGAGCTGGGTGCGCAGGACGAGGCAGCGTGGGACGAGCGCATGAGTGCCTACGCCAAGGCGTTCCCGGACATGGCAGAAGAGCTTCGGTATCGTTTGCGCGACGAACTGCCGCCGGGCTGGGACACGGACATCCCAGTATTCGAAGCCGACGCCAAGGGTCTCGCCACGCGCGATGCATCTGGCAAGGTGATGAACGCCATTGCGCCCAAACTGCTCGCGCTTACCGGCGGCTCGGCCGACCTCGACCCGTCGACGAAAACGGCCTTGAAGGGCATGGGCGACTTCAACCCGCCGCAGCTGAATAATACAGACAAACAAGGCTCCGACAGCGCTGGCTGGAGCTACGCCGGACGCAACCTGCACTTCGGCGTGCGCGAACATGCGATGGGTGCCATCGTCAACGGCCTCGCCGCGCACGGCGGTTTTATTCCGTATGGCTCGACCTTTTTGATCTTCTCCGACTACATGCGCCCAGCTATCCGGCTGGCCGCACTGATGGGGTTGCACGTCGTGCATGTATTCACGCACGACAGCATCGCCGTCGGCGAAGACGGCCCCACGCATCAACCGGTGGAGCAACTGGCGAGCCTCCGCGCCATTCCAAACCTCATCGTGATTCGTCCCGGCGATGCCAACGAAACCGCAGTCGCCTGGCGCGTCGCACTGGAAACACGCAAGCGGCCGGTGCTGCTGGTGCTGACCCGACAGGCGCTACCCACGCTCGATCGCAGGCATTATGCCGAGGCGGATGGTTTGCGCTGTGGTGCCTATGTGTTGAGCGATGCTCCGACCGGCAGGCCGGATCTGATTTTCATTGCCAGCGGTTCTGAAGTCGCACTGGTCGTGGCTGCGCAGCAGAAATTGCTGGGGGACAAAATCCAGGTGCGCATCGTCTCGATGCCAAGCTGGGAACTGTTCGATGCTCAGCCTCTCGAATACCGTAACGCGGTACTGCCGCCGGTGGTTGGCGCCAGGCTCGCGGTCGAAGCCGGCGTGTCGCAGGGCTGGCATCGTTATGTCGGCAGTCACGGCGATGTGCTCGCCGTAGATCGTTTTGGCGCATCGGCTCCTGGCGAGCTTGTGATGCGCGAGTATGGCTTCACCGTCGACAAGGTTTGCGCGCGAGCAAAGGCCCTGCTGGTCGGCTGATGCGCTGTCTGCGTTGCTCTACAGCTGGATCGCAACACACGCTTTTTCGAAACATTTTTTGTTATCGGTGGTAGCTGAAGAAACGCAGCAAGCGAGATCGGGATCACCCACCTCAAATAAGGAAACCCAAAGATGCAGATCGGAATGATAGGCCTGGGACGTATGGGCAGCAATATGGTGCGACGGCTGATACGGGGAGGACACCAATGCGTGGTGTACAACCGTCATCCCGGAGCCGTCAAGGCGCTCCACAGCGAAGGTGCCGTTGGCACGAACTCGCTTGACGATTTTGTCGCCCGTCTGACCAAACCACGCGCGATCTGGATGATGGTGCCGGCGACGGTTGTGGATGAGGTGCTGGCGCAGCTGGTACCGCTGCTTGAAGCGGGCGATATCGTCATTGATGGTGGCAATTCCTACTACCGCGACGATATTCGGCGCGCTGCTGAATTGCAGCAACATGGGCTCCATTATGTGGATGCGGGTACCAGCGGCGGAGTCGCGGGTTTAGAACGCGGCTATTGCCTGATGATGGGCGGTGAGAAAGATACCGTCCAGCACCTTGATCCGATCTTCGCCACGCTTGCCCCCGGCCTAGGCACGGCAACTCCAACCCCGGGCCGGGACAAGCCCGCAGCCACCGCAGATCAGGGCTATCTGCACTGCGGTCAGCACGGTGCCGGGCATTTCGTCAAGATGGTTCACAACGGGATCGAATATGGCCTGATGGCGGCGTATGCCGAGGGCCTGAATATTCTGCACAATGCCAATGTCGGCAAGCGCTCGCACGATAGCGATGCCGAGACCGCGCCGATGCGCAACCCGGAATTTTATCAGTATGACCTGGATCTGCCCGAGATCGCGGAAGTCTGGCGACGTGGCAGCGTGGTGGCGTCATGGCTGCTTGATCTGACTGCAGCTGCGCTGGTTGAGGATGCTGATCTCACCGGGTTCTCGGGGCGGGTGTCGGATTCGGGTGAGGGCCGCTGGACGGCACTGGCCGCTATCGATGAGGGCGTGCCGACACCGGTTATCAACGCGGCGCTGTTTGAGCGTTTTGCTTCGCGCGGCGATGCTGATTATGCCAACCGGATTCTGTCCGCGATGAGAAAGCAGTTTGGTGGGCACGACGAGAAAAAAGGCGAGCGCTGAGATGGAGCATACCGCAAACCGCATGATGCCGGCGGATGCGCTGGTGATCTTTGGCGTAACTGGCGATCTTGTCCACAAAATGATTTTCCCTGCGCTCTATGCGATGGCCAAGCACCGTGTACTCAACGTGCCGGTGGTAGGTGTTGCCGGTTCGAAGTTGAGCCTGGCGCAACTGCGTAAACGGGCGAAGGATAGCATCAAGCAAACCGGCAAGATCGATGACCGGGATGCCCTCGAACACCTCCTTTCCCTACTCCAGTATGTGGGCGGCGATTACAACGACCTGGAGACGTTCAAAGCCCTGAAACAGACCCTGGGCGATGCACAGCATCCTGCGCATTACCTTGCCATTCCCCCCGCACTGTTCGCGAAGGTGATCAAAGGGCTGGGTTCTTCTGGTCTGGCAGATCAGGCGCGCGTCATCGTCGAAAAGCCGTTCGGACGCGATCTGGCCTCGGCGCGGGAGCTCAACCGTATTGCGCTATCAGTGTTTAAAGAAGATTCGATTTTCCGCATTGACCACTATCTCGGGAAAGAGGCGATCATGAATATCCTTTATTTCCGATTCGCCAATTCGTTTCTCGAACCGATCTGGAACCGTAACCACGTGGCCAGCGTGCAGATCACCCTGGCCGAGGATTTCGGTGTAAAGGGTCGCGGAAAGTTTTACGAAAGCGCCGGTTGCCTGCGCGACGTCATCCAGAACCACATGTTCCAGGTTGCCGCGCTGCTGGCCATGGAGCCGCCGGCCTGTCAGGGCTATGGCGCCGTGCACAGCGAGAAAGCCAAAGTGTTTCAAGCCATGCGCCCCTTGCAGCCGGACGACATGGTGCGCGGCCAGTACGCGGGCTACCGCAAAGAGCCGGGCGTGGCGAAGGACTCGGACGTCGAGACATTCTGCGCATTGCGGCTGTTCATCGACTCGTGGCGCTGGCAAGGGGTGCCGTGGTACCTGCGTTCCGGCAAATGCCTGGCGGCAACAGCGGCTGAGGTTCTGGTGGAACTGAAACCACCGCCACAAAGGCTGTTCGACGATTCCGCACCGGCGGATGGGCGCGCCAATTACCTGCGCTTCCGGCTCTCTCCCAACGCTGCCGTCGCCCTCGCCGTGCGCGTCAAGCGTGCTGGCAAAGAGTTCGTCGGCGACCAACGCGAGCTCTCCCTGCTGGATGAACAGCCGAACGAAGAAACACCCTACGAACGACTGCTGGGTGATGCCATGGCCGGCGATGGCGCGCTCTTCACCCGTGAGGATGCGGTGGAGGCTGCCTGGGCGGTAGTCGATCCGGTCCTTGAAACGCACCACCCGGCGCACTCCTATAAGCCGGGCAGCTGGGGACCGAAACAGGCTGACGCGCTGATTGCGGCAGACGGAATCTGGCACAACCCGAGGTTTTCTGATGTCACTTCCGATTGAAGACTATGCCCTGATTGGCGACTGCCATACGGCAGCGCTGGTCGGCAGCGATGGATCTATCGACTGGCTGTGCTTTCCGAGATTTGATTCGGGTGCTTGTTTTGCTGCACTGTTGGGCGAGCCTGAACACGGACGCTGGTTAATCGCGCCAGTCGCAGAAGTGCGTAATATCCGGCGCAAATATCGCCCCGGCACACTGATTCTGGAAACCGATTTCGAGGCCGACGCAGGCGCTGTGCGGATCATCGACTTCATGTCGCTCTCGGAAGATCGTTGGGATGTCCTGCGTATCGTTGAAGGATTGCGTGGGCGAGTGGCCATGCGCATGGAGCTCATCATCCGCTTCGATTATGGTTCCATCATGCCTTGGGTGCAGCGGTCGGGCGATACGCTGCTGGCGACCGCCGGGCCGGACCGGCTGGAATTGCGCAGCGAAGTCGCCGTCCACGGAGAAAACATGAAAACCATGGCCGAGTTCCACGTGAGCAAGGGCGAGAGGATAAACTTTGCGCTCAATTATCGTCCTTCTTATGAAGCAGCTCAATCAACCATCGATCCGGAACAGGAACTGGTGGCAACCGAGAACGAGTGGCGTAAATGGTCCAAACGCTGCACCTACCAGGGACGCTGGCGCGACGCCGTCTTGCGCTCGCTGATCACTCTAAAGGCCCTGACTTATGCGCCCACCGGAGGAATTATTGCAGCGCCCACAACTTCGTTGCCGGAGCAGCATGGTGGCGTGCGTAACTGGGACTACCGTTACTGCTGGCTGCGTGATGCCACCTTCACGTTGAACGCGCTGCTGCTCGCCGGTTACCACGAAGAGGCCGTGGCCTGGCGCGAGTGGTTACTGCGCGCCATAGCGGGTAGCCCCGAAAGTCTGCAAACACTCTACAGCGTGACGGGGGAGCGGCGTCTGGAAGAATACGTGGTGGACTGGTTGCCCGGCTATGGGCGCGCGGTGCCTGTGCGGCTGGGCAACGCGGCATCTAAGCAGTTCCAGCTTGATGTCTACGGCGAAGTCATGGACACATTGCATCTGGCGCGAACCGTCGGCCTGGACCCGGAGCCGGCCGCCTGGCGGGTACAAGTCGCCATACTCCAATTCCTGGAATCGAACTGGCAGCAGCCGGATGACGGCATCTGGGAAATGCGCGGGCCGCAGCGCCATTACACCTACTCCAAAGTGATGGCATGGGTGGCTTTCGATCGGGCGGTCAAGGATGTCGAGGCCTTCGAGCTTGACGGCCCGGTTGAGCGTTGGCGGCAGGTGCGCGATGCGATTCACGCGCAGGTTTGTTCGGAGGGCTATGATGCGCAGCGCAACACATTCGTGCAGTTCTACGGCGCGCCGCATCTTGATGCAAGCCTGCTGTTAATTCCGCAGGTGGGCTTTCTGCCATCGGACGATCCGCGCGTACTGGGTACGATAGAGGCCATCAAGCGCGACCTCGTGGTCGATGGATTGGTGTTGCGTTATAAGACCGATGCCGACATAGATGCACTGCCGTCTGGAGAGGGCGCGTTTTTGCCTTGTTCATACTGGCTGGCCGGCAGTCTTGCGTTGATTGGACGGCGCGAAGAAGCTGAAGCCTTGTTCGAGCGCCTGCTTGGCTTGAGTAACGATGTTGGATTGCTGGCGGAAGAATACGATACACGCGGGCGCTGCATGCTGGGTAATTTTCCGCAGGCGCTGACGCACACGGCACTGATCAATACGGCCTATTTGCTGTCTATTCCAGAGGAACAGGCCAAACGCGCCAGCGAGGCAGGCGAACGGCCAGCCGCTGTGCTCCAAACGTCATGAAGCTGCAATTGGGGAAGAATATGAAGATACTTGTTATCGACGTCGGCGGCTCGCACGTCAAGTGTATCGCTAGCGGGCAAACAAATCCCGTCAAATTCAAATCCGGGCCGAAGCTGACCCCGCACCAGATGGTGCGAAAAGTTCTGAAGATCACCAAGGATTGGCAATTCGACGCGGTTTCGATTGGTTATCCCGGCGTGGTTCGCTACGGCAAGATTGTCCGCGAACCGCACAATCTGGGTTCGGGCTGGATTGGCTTCGATTTTCAAGCGGCCTTCGGGCGCCCGGTAAAGGCCATCAACGATGGGGCAATGCAGGCACTCGGCGGCTACGAAGGCGGAAAGATGCTGTTTCTTGGCCTGGGAACGGGGCTGGGATCGGCACTCATCGTCGATGGTGCGATTGCGGCGATGGAACTTGGGCATCTGCATTACTCGGAGGGGTGCAACTACGAAGACTATCTGGGCAAACAGGGGCGCAAGCGGCTGGGAAACAAGAAATGGCGTGGCAAAGTAATGGATGCCTTGGAGGGTTTCCGCAAGGCACTGTTGCCCGATTACATCGTGCTGGGCGGAGGCAATGCCGCAAAGCTGAAGCGAATGCCGCCGCAGACCCGTCGTGGCGACAACGCCGATGCGCTTCTTGGCGGTTTCCGTTTGTGGGAACGGCAAAACCGGAATGCTGCAGGGCCAAGTGGAAATGCATGGACCTTGCCTATCTGGTTTGTTGCCAATCATGCTATCGAGTGAATCCGTTGAGCGCTGCGGTGCATTTCTGCAGATGGCGCAAACAAGCACATCCTGCTTCCGCATCCGTCGCGTATTCGATTATCTGCGCATGACGAATACTCGGCGCCCGCAACGCTCGGAGGTGGCTGAGAACAAATTTACCGCAACCTATTTACTGATACAGGAATCTATGGTATGAGTTGTAACTCTTCAGTGGTTTACTATTATGGGGGGGTAGCTTTCGTATGACCCAGCTCATCGTCGCTGTGCCTCCAATACTTTGGCCGCTAGTCGTCTATTTTTTTGTTGTTATTGCTCTCGTTGTCACGATCCTCGCTGTCTCTTCGATACTCGGCGAACGCACGATCGGCCGAGCAACCAACGACATATTCGAGTCCGGCATTGTCACGGTCGGCAATGCCCGCTTTCGCGTACCGGCAAAATTTTATCTTATCGCCATGTTCTTTGTGATATTTGATCTAGAGACGGTATATCTCTTTGCATGGTCCGTCGTTGTGCGCACGGTCGGTTGGCCCGGCTATTTTGAGGCGCTCGCATTTATCATGATGCTCGTGGCGGCATTGGCATACCTGTGGCGAACAGGGGCACTTGAGTGGGCGCCAACCGGACGTCGGCCACTGGTGGTCACCGCAGAACGACGAGGGGAAACGAAGCAATGAAGTGGCAATTAACTGAAACATCTAACAAGCCCCCTGAATCAATCGATACAGGGACGATCGACGACAACGTCCGGCGCAACGTGCTGCTAACGCGCCTTGAAGATCTTGTTTCCTGGGGTCGCAAAAACTCTGTCTGGCCTTTTAACTTTGGGCTTTCTTGTTGCTATGTAGAAATGGCAACAAGTTTCACCAGCAAATACGACATTGCACGGTTTGGTTCGGAAATCATTAGAGGCAGTCCACGACAAGCGGACTTGATGGTCGTGTCAGGGACTGTGTTCATGAAGATGGCGCCCGTACTGAAGCGCTTATATGAACAGATGATGGCCCCACGTTGGGTGATATCCATGGGCTCCTGCGCTAATTCTGGGGGGATGTACGATATTTACAGTGTCGTACAAGGGGTCGACAAGATTATACCCGTCGACGTGTATGTGCCAGGTTGTCCGCCTCGGCCGGATGCCCTGTTGCAAGGCCTCATTTTGCTTCAAGAATCAATAGGAAAAGAGCGGCGTCCATTGAGTTGGACTTTAGGGCCACAGACCACAGAGCGGTCTCCGAAACCAAGCCAACGCGACTTAGATAACGCTGAAAGAATCAAAGTTACAGGTCTTAGACATATGGATAAGGTTTAAGGGACATACTGCTTGAGCTGCAGATTGCCAGTTGTTTGCACAAGAGCTGATGTTGAGCACGTGAATTTACCGGATACTGATGCAAAGCGTTGACGCAATGTTAACTGGCGCACGGACACAAGACAGACTATGCCTGCAGACTGTTTTGTAAAATAGGATGCGTTAGGAGAGATGCTGGATCTCGGGGAGTTCACGCGGAACTGCATACGGTACGCCGCCCCTCGCCCTTAAAACATTCTTGGTGGCTCATGCCACCCGCAGAACGTCAGGAGCCACAATGGGCAGTTCGGATGCCGCCATCTGCGATTTACACCGTATATTCGGGCAAGATCATTTCGTCTCGCAACCTGCATGCGATGCAGACATTCCCATGATTTGGGTCGCGAAAGATACATTTCATGCCGTGCTTCGCTACCTAAAATCGAGCATCGACAGGCCGTACCGGATGCTATACGACATGACCGCCATCGACGAACGGGTACGCAATCACCGTGAAGGCCAGCCGCCAAGCGATTTTACGGTTGTCTATCACCTCCTATCTTTTGAGCGCAATGCCAGTCTGCGAATAAAAGTGGCCCTGCTCGGGGAGTATCCGTCGCTTCCAACCATCACCGATACGTGGCCCGCGGCAAATTGGTACGAGCGTGAGGTTTGGGACATGTTTGGCATCACGTTTGATGGGCACCTACACATGACACGACTCCTGCTCCCACCAACATGGGACGGGCACCCACTGCGCAAAGAGCACCCCGCACGCGCTACCGAGATGGGCGAGTATAGGCTCCCCGACGACAAACAGGATCGGGAACAAGAGGCTTTGCGGTTCAAGCCTGAAGACTGGGGCATGAAAAGCGGCGACGGCAATACCGACTTTATGTTTCTTAATCTTGGACCCAACCACCCCGGCGTACACGGCGTATTCCGCATTATCTTGCAATTGGATGGTGAGGAGATCGTCGACGCCGTGCCTGATATCGGGTATCACCACCGTGGTGCCGAAAAAATGGCGGAGCGCCAGTCTTGGCACAGCTATATCCCCTATACCGACCGCATCGATTATTTGGGCGGCGTGATGAATAACTTGCCCTATGTTTTAGCAGTCGAGAAATTGGCGGGGATCGTGGTACCCGATCGCGTCAAGGTAATTAGGGTCATGATGGCGGAGTTTTTTCGAATTGCGAGTCACCTCGTTTTTTACGGTACGTTTGTCCAAGACATCGGTGCCCTGTCGCCGGTGTTTTATATGTTTTCTGACCGCGAGCGCGTTTTTGACATTGTCGAAGCGATTTGCGGTGGCCGCATGCACCCGAGCTGGTTTCGCATTGGCGGGGTCGCGCATGACTTACCGGAGGGCTGGGATCGTTTGGTGGCGGATTTTTTGACGTACTTCAAGCCGCGCATGGATCACTACGATCGCATGCTTATGGGCAATAAGATTTTGAAAAAACGCACCCAAGGGGTCGGTCAGTATACCGTGGATGAAGCCATCGAGTGGGGTGTCACGGGTGCCGGCCTGCGGGCTTGTGGCTTGGAGTGGGACTTTCGAAAGAAACAACCGTATTCCGGGTACGATCAATTCGAGTTCGACATTCCTATAGCCACGCATGGCGACTCTTATGACCGGTGTTGGGTCCGCGTCCAGGAGCTCCGTCAGAGCGTGCGCATAATAGAGCAGTGCCTTGCCCATATGCCAGTAGGCGAATATAAGGCCCGTCACCACCTTACGACACCGCCGCTCAAAGACCACACCATGCACGATATAGAAACGCTGATTAACCACTTTTTAGGCGTCAGTTGGGGCCCAGTTATGCCTCCCGGCGAGGCATTCCAGAATATTGAGGCCACCAAGGGGGCGAATGGCTATTACTTGGTAAGCGATGGAAGCACGATGTCCTACCGCACGCGCATTCGCACACCCTCTTTCCCCCACCTGCAAATGATTCCTTTGATTTCGCGCGGATTCATGATTCCCGATCTGATCGCCACACTCGGCAGTATAGATTTTGTTATGGCCGACGTTGACCGCTGAGGATGCCCATGCTGACTATCGACGAACAACAGGAAATAGAGGCCCAATACCCCCGTTACGCCACCAAACAAGGGGCGAGTGTTGAGGCATTAAAAATTGTCCAACGCCGCTGTGGCTGGGTGTCCGACGAAGATGTCAAAGAGGTGGCTGCGTTTTTAGATATGCCTTACGAGGAATTGGAGGGTGTGGCGACTTTCTATAACTTGGTGTTTAGGCGGCCCGTCGGAAGACACACCATTCTTATCTGCGACAACGTCAGTTGCTGGATTACAGGTTATCGGGCCATACGCGATGCCCTCATTACCCGTCTGGGCGCTGAACTCGGCGAAACAACCGCCGACAAGCGATTTACTCTCTTGCCGATACCGTGTTTGGGGGCCTGCGACCATGCACCGGCTATGATGGTCGGACTGGATCTACACGGTGACCTTCAGGTGGATCAGATCGATGTAATTTTGCAGAAATATGAATAAAAACATTATGCCATACGACAAACCCCTTACGGCCAACATCGATCCCGGTCGTGAACCTCTTAACCTGCGGGAATATGAACAAGCGGGGGGGTATCGGGCTCTGCGTACCGCACTTCTCAGTCTGGAGCCCGCCCATATTACGAACTTGGTGCTCGATGCCGGCTTACGCGGTTGCGGCGGCGCCGGCTTTCCTACGGGAAAGAAATGGAACCATATGGAGCTCGGCAAGGACGCGCGGCACCCGAAGTATTTGGTCGTCAATGCGGATGAAATGGAACCGGGAACATTTAAAGATCGCTTCCTTTTAGAGGGGGATCCGCATCAGATGATTGAGGCGACCATCGTGAGTGGTTATGCCATTCAAGCTGATATTGCCTATATATTTTTGCGCTGGGCCTACAATCGTGCCGCGCAGCGGCTCACGAAGGCCATAGCCGAAGCCTACGACAAGGGCTACCTCGGAAAAAATATCCTGGGTTCCGGATATAGCTTGGATATCTATCTGCACACCAGTGCAGGTCGCTACATATGCGGAGAATCGAGCGCCATGTTAAACGCCATTGAAGGGAAGCGCGCCATGCCGCGCAAAGATAGCCATGCCACAGCAAGTGGCTTGTGGGGCAAACCGACTGTTGTTAACAACGTTGAAACCCTTTGCAATGTGCCGCACATCGTGAATAACGGGGTCGCCTGGTACAAGGGCCTCAGCATCACTAAAGCCGGCGGCACGAAGATCTATGGTGTGAGCGGCAAGGTGCGGCATCCGGGCGCGTGGGAACTGCCGATGGGCACTTCCATGCGTGAAATTCTTGAAGAACATGCCGGCGGGATGCGCGCGGGACTGAAGTTTCGGGCGCTGTTACCGGGCGGCGCGTCGACCGCGTTTGTCCTTGAAGAAGGGTTAGACGTCAGCATGGATTTTGATTCACTGCAGGCGTTGGGGAGTCGTATGGGCACCGGCACGATGATTATCCTCGATGATAAGACCTGTCCGGTGGATATGTTGGTGAGCCTGCAGCGCTTCTTTGCGCAAGAATCTTGTGGCTGGTGTACCCCCTGCCGCGAAGGGCTCCCATGGATCGCGAAAATGCTGGTTGCGATTGACGAGGGCGCAGGCAAAACAGAGGATTTAGACGAACTGGCGGTTCATGCGAAATTTTTGGGTTCCGGATATACCTACTGCGCACTGGCTCCAGGCGCAACTGCATCCCTCGAAAGCGGCCTAAAGTATTTTAAAGCCGATTTTGAACGTCATGTGCACGACAAACATTGTCCTTGGAGAACGTAAATGGCGACAATCTTCATTGACAACCAGCCTTACGAGGTCTGTTCGGGCCAGAGCCTGCTTCAGCAGTGCCTAACGTTGGGTATGGATATTCCCTACTTCTGTTGGCATCCAGCACTGGGGGCAGTCGGCGCTTGTCGCCAATGTGCGGTAAAAGAGTTTCGTGATGAAAAGGACACCCAAGGACGCGTGGTCATGTCTTGTATGACGCCCATAAAAGATGGTATGCGCATTTCTGTGAACGATCCGCAAGTGCGGGAATTTCGCGCCCACGTCATTGAATGGCTTATGGAGAATCACCCCCATGATTGTCCCATCTGTGACGAAGGCGGTGAATGTCATTTGCAGGACATGACGGTGATGTCCGGTCACACTTATCGCCGGTACCGATTCAAGAAACGGACGTTTCGCAATCAGGATCTCGGCCCGTGCATTAACCACGAGATGAATCGTTGCATTACCTGCTACCGGTGCATCCGCTTTTATCAGGATTACGCGGGAGGCCATGACCTTCGGGCCTTTGCCTCCAAAGATCATGTCTACTTCGGGCGTCATACGGACGGTACCCTAGAAAGCGAGTTTAGTGGCAATCTTGTCGAGATCTGCCCGACCGGTGTTTTTACTGACAAGACCCTAAAAAAACACTACACGCGCAAATGGGACCTACAGACATCGCCATCGGTATGCGTCCACTGTGGGTTAGGTTGCAACATTATTGTCGGTGAACGATACGGGAAGGTACGCCGCATCTTGAATCGTTACAATGGCCAGGTAAACGGCTATTTCCTTTGCGATCGGGGCCGGTTTGGCTATGAGTTTGTCAACAACGATAACCGGTTGCGCCAACCTTCGCTGGGCACTTATGAACGATCGGCGTTGGCGACGAAGCCGCAGACGTTGGCGGCCATGGCAGACCTTGTCCGTAACGACAGGAGGCTTATCGGTATAGGCTCGCCGCGCGCTTCCCTTGAAGCCAACTTCGCACTCAAAACACTGGTCGGCGCCGATCGGTTCTATTTAGGTACGTCGGACACTGATACCCACCTCGTGGCGATCATCCTCGATATTCTACAGCGAAGCCCCGCCAAAATTGCCTCTCTCTACGATGTAGAGCGAGCCGACGCGGTCTTTATTCTCGGCGAGGATGTGTCCAACACCGCTCCCCGCTTGGCGCTAGCCTTACGCCAGGCCCTGCGTACCGCGTTTGGTGGACTTCTTGAAACTTTGCACATCGCGCCCTGGCTTGATCGTGCGGCGCGCCAAGCCAGCGCTTTGGAGGCCGCCTCCCCGATTTACATCGCGACCCCCAATGCCACACGTCTTGACGATATCGCAAGGGGGCTTTTTCGCGCCGCGCCCGACGATATCGCACGGCTGGGATTTGCCGTCGCCCATGAACTGAGCACCCAAGCACCGGCAGTAACGGACTTGACCGACGAGATGGGAAGCCGGGCCGCCGCGATCGCTGCGGCGCTGCGGCAAGCAAGTCATCCGCTGATCATCTCCGGGATCGGCTGCGCCAGTCCGGCAGTGATCCACGCCGCGGCCAATGTGGTGGCGGCACTCTGCGAAATCGGCAAGGACGCCCAACTTTGTTTAACGGTCGCCGAAGTCAACAGTTTGGGATTGGCGATGATCGGCGGACACCGCCTCAGTGAAGCCTTTGCGGTTGTCCATGAGGACGGGGCGCCAACAGTCATTGTTCTGGAAAATGACCTTTACCGGCGGGCGTCTCAGTCTTCGGTAGATGCGTTTCTGAAAGTAGCCGGTCACGTGATTGTCATCGACCACACGGCCAATAACACGACCGCCCTGGCCGATTGCCGATTGCCGGCGGCCACGTTTGCCGAAGGGTCGGGCACTTTCGTCAGCAGCGAGGCGCGTGCACAACGGTTCTTTAGTACAGTAGGGCCTAGTGAAAATGTTCAAGAGAGCTGGCGATGGGTCCGCGACATTGCCGCGATACGCGGATCTGAACCGGCGTCCGGTTGGAATCGTCTTGATGACGTGACGGCTGCTTGCGCTCAGACTGTACCGCTACTGCATTCTATTCCCGAGGCGGCACCCAATGCCAACTTTCGGATCGTTGGGCAAAAGATCCCGCGAGAACCGCATCGCGCCAGTGGCCGCACCGCCATACACGCGCAGGAACACATAAGCGAACATCGGCCACCAACCGACCGGGATTCCCCTTTTGCATTTTCCATGGAAGGCGCCCTAAACCCGCCGCCTGCGGCGCTGATTCCGGTCTACTGGGCGCCGCGCTGGAATTCGGTGGCGGCGACCGCCAAGTTTCAGAGTGAAGTGGGGGGACCGTTGCGCGGTGGTGATCCGGGCGTACGGCTTATCGAACCGGCGCCAACGGCCATACCCATCTATGCTGTCGAGGTGCCCGCCGCATTCCAGCGCCGAAGTCAGGAATGGTTGGTGCTGCCGCTGTATTATGTGTTCGGCAGTGAAGAACTGAGCGCCCAGGCACCGGCAGTGGCGGACCGCTCACCGACGCCCTATCTCTGCTTAAACCCCGAAGATGCTGCCGCTTTTGGCGGTGCCGGGGATTGTCGGGTAGGCCTGACTATCAACGGCACTGTTTATGACCTACCCATCCAGCTTATGAACGACCTGCCCGTTGGTATCGCCGGTTTGCCCGCCGGCCTGCCGGGTATCCCGACAGCATCGTTGCCCGCCTGGGGTACGTTGGCCCGAGGGTTGCCTCTATGACCCCCATCGCCGCCGGCCTCCTAAACGTCTTCGGTATCCTTTTTGCGGTACTTGGCATGAGCGCTGGTCTGATCTGGGTTGAACGGCGTCTACTGGCATTATGGCAGGATCGTTATGGGCCTAACCGAGTCGGCCCGTTCGGCTTACTGCAAGTTGTGGCCGACATGATCAAGATATTCTTCAAAGATGATTGGATACCGGCGTTTGTCGACAAACCAACGTTTGTATTGGCACCAATGATCATTGTGATTACGACACTCCTGGCATTCGCCGTGATACCTCTGGCTCCCGCTATCGGCGTTGCTAACCTCAACATCGGCCTTTTGTTTGTGCTCGGTATGTCATCGCTGAGCGTCTACAGTATCGTATTGGCGGGCTGGTCCTCGAATAATAAATACAGCCTTTTAGGTGCCCTCCGTGGTGCCGCTCAAATGTTAAGTTATGAAGTCTTCATGGGCCTGTCTCTACTAGGTGTAGTCGCCCTATCGGGGTCATTCAATCTCCGCCAGATCGTCGAATCCCAGAAAGGCCTGTGGTTTTGTATTCCACAGGTTTTCGGGTTTATCGTTTTCGTGATAGCGGGTATCGCGGAAGCGCGGCGACTTCCTTTTGACCTGCCAGAGGGAGACGCCGAATTGATTGCCGGTTTTCACACCGAGTACTCAGGGCTCAAGTTCGGTCTGTTTTTTGTTGGTGAGTACATCGGCGTAATTCTTATAGCGGCCCTGATTACGACCCTTTTCTTTGGTGGCTGGCTAGGTCCGTGGCTGCCGCCTATCGTCTGGTTTCTTATTAAGCTCCTTTTCTGGATCGCCTTTTTTATTCTGTTACGCGCGGCGTTGCCGCGGCCTCGTTACGACCAGATAATGGCCTATGGCTGGAAGGTTATGTTGCCAGTTTCGTTAGGCAATCTGGCGATAACGGGTGCCGTAGTATTGGTGTTGCATCGGTAATGGACAAGGATACGTCAAATGATACTTGATGGCCCCATTGGGAGTTCCTTAAAAACGATCTGGGAAGTTTTACGTCACACGTTTGCACGACGCGTGACCATCCAATACCCCGATGAACAACCCTATCTGCCACCACGCTGGCGTGGGCGCATCATTCTTTCGCGTGATCCTGATGGCGAGGAGCGTTGTGTCGCCTGCTATCTCTGTGCGGTTGCGTGCCCCGTCGATTGCATTGCCTTGCAAGCAACCGAGGATTCGGAGGGGCGGCGTTATCCAGAGTTCTTTCGCATCAACTTCTCGCGTTGCATTTTCTGCGGGTTATGCGAAGAAGCGTGCCCAACATACGCCATTCAGCTTACGCCTGATTTTGAGATGTGTGAGTACGACCGAACGAACCTTGTTTACGAGAAAGAGCATCTGACTATTAGCGGAACCGGCAAATATCCGGATTATAACTTCTACCGTGTCGCGGGCGTCGCTGTCGGCGTAAAAGACAAGGGCAACGGAGAAAATGAAGTGTCACCAGTCGACGTCAAGAGCTTGATGCCTTGATGAGGCATCGCGTTCACGGTTGGGAATATTATTTTCAGAGGATCGTTTATGGAAATCTCTTTCTACATTGCCTCTATAGTTGCTGTCGTGGCAACCGTTATGGTTATCACCGGACTCAATGCCATCCATGCACTTCTCTATTTCGTCGTCTCGCTGCTCGCCGTGGCGGTAGTCTTTTATATCCTCGGTGCACCTTTTATCGCTGCGCTAGAGGTTATCGTTTACGCAGGCGCGATCGTGGTGCTGTTCGTGTTTGTTGTCATGATGCTCAATATCGGCAAAGAGGTCATCGCGCAGGAGTGGCGGTGGCTAACGCTAAGAATTTGGGTGGGGCCCACTATTCTCTCAAGCATTCTCTTCATTGAACTAATAGACATGCTCAGTCAGGGTGGGAACCATCCCGCAGGTCAAACATTAGTGGGACCCAAGGCCGTCGGGGTCCTGTTGTTTGGCCCCTATCTCCTGGCCGTGGAGATAGCCTCCATGCTGCTACTTGCAGGGCTCGTCGGCGCCTACCGTATCGCTCAACCCGAACGGAAAGGAGAAAGCTAACCCATGTCAACCGTACCCATGACATACGGACTTTTTCTGGCCATGGTCCTTTTCGTGCTCGGTCTTATTTGCGTGCTTGTTCGACGCAACATTATTTTCATATTGATAGGACTAGAGATCATGCTAAACGCCTCGGGACTTGCGTTTGTGGTGGCGGGCGCACGCTGGGGGAGTGGTGATGGGCAAATTATGTTCATTCTGATTCTGACGCTGGCCGCGGTCGAAGTGTCTATTGGGCTTGCCCTCATTCTCCAGATGGACCGGCAGCAGAAAACGCTCGATATCGATTCCATCAGCAAAATGCGAGGCTGAGATGCTAGACCTCTTGTGGCTTGTGCCGACCTTTCCGCTTCTTGGATTTTTGATCCTCTTTGTGACAGCCGGTGCGCTCAGTCGACGCGCAATTGCGATCGTCGGTGTGGGCTCGGTGGGACTGTCGATGTTGGTATTTATGGCTGTGGTCGCCACATTTCTTCACACACCCCCGCTGGGGCATGCGTATACGCAGACACTTTGGACGTGGGTCAATGTCATGGGCTTTGATCCGAAGATCGCCTTCTATCTAGATCCCCTGTCGCTCATTATGACGCTGGTGGTGACCTTCGTCGGTTTTCTTATTCACCTTTACTCTACTGAGTTTATGATCGACGACGACGGCTACAACCGCTTTTTCGCTTATATGAATTTGTTTGTCGCGTCCATGCTCATCCTTCTTTTGGCTAACAACCTGTTATTGCTGTTCGTCGGCTGGGAAGGCGTAGGCCTATGCAGCTATCTGCTGATCGGATTCTGGTATGACAAACCAGAAAACGGCGCAGCGGCCCAAAAAGCCTTTATCGTCACCCGGATTGGCGACGTCGCCATGGCGGTCGGATTGTTTCTGCTGTTTACCCACCTGGGAACGCTCAACATACAAGAACTGATGCAGCGCGCCGTCCGCGCGTGGCCGGTCGGCACTGATTTACCGATCGCCGCGGCTTTGCTGTTACTGGGCGGCGCCGTGGGGAAGTCTGCCCAACTTCCTTTGCAGACCTGGCTCCCGGACGCCATGGCCGGGCCTAGTCCTGTCAGCGCCTTAATCCACGCCGCGACCATGGTAACCGCCGGGGTCTATCTGATCGCCCGTATGCATGTCTTGTACGGTCTGGCGCCCTCAGTCGAACACCTTATCGCGATCGGTGGCGCACTCACACTTCTCTTGGCGGGCTTTAGTGCCTTGACGCAGTGGGATATTAAGCGCGTCTTGGCCTATTCCACTATGAGCCAAGTGGGATATATGTTTCTGGCCAACGGGGTGGGGGCCTATTCACCGGCCATTTTTCACTTCATGGTTCACGCCTTTTTCAAGGCGCTCCTATTCCTCAGCGCGGGCCTCGTCATCCAGGCCACAGGGGATGAGCACAACATCTTTAAGCTCGGTGGCTTACGGAAAGAGCTACCCTTTATATTTTGGCCGTTCCTTATTGGTGCCTCGACGTTAGCGGCGGTGCCCCTGGTGACCGCGGGATTCTATAGTAAAGGGTTAATTCTCCAAGACGTCTGGTCATCGACCAACGGCGGCCCGTGGCTGTGGGCCGCCGCTTGGGTTGGCGAATTTCTCACTGGCATGTATGCCTTTCGCCTCGTTTTTCTCGTTTTCTTTGGAGAATCGAAGACCCCGATTCGGCCACAGTACCGGGCGGGCTACCGCGTAATGATCCCGCTCATCGCCCTTTCGGCACTTTGTCTCGTCGGAGGGTTTATTAACCTTCCACCGGGCCTTGGTAACACGCCGTGGTTCACACATTTCCTCCACACAGCCCTGCCACCGACGCCCAAGGTGTCCGCACACGGCGATATGGAAACCCGTTTTACCTTGATGGGACTCGCGGCCGCTGCTTCGCTCGGTGGTATTTACTCTGCCTGGCTCTTTTTCCGCCATGGTCGTGGCATGCATTGGCTTGCGAACACGGGGTTCGGTGCGGCCGTGCACCGCCTGTGGTTTACGGACTGGGGCTTTGATGGGTTATACGACCGGGCATTGGTCCGTCCGTATCGGTATTGGGCGCATCTCAATCGTAACGACTTTATCGATAGCGTCTACGACGGCGTCGCATGGGTCACTCGACGAACTCACCGGCTAGCCGCGACGACGCAAAACGGGCAACTACGCAGATATACGATGGTTCTCGCCACCGGTTCCGTGATCTTTATCACTATGGTGGTCTTTCTATGATCCTCATTAGCCTTATCGCGGTGTTATTTGGCGGGGGGCTTCTCGCCTGGGCATTGGGACGCTGGAACCCTCAGGCGTCACGGTGGGTATCGCTGCTCGCGCTCACCACCGACCTTGTTCTGGCGTTAGACTTGTGGAAGCGGCATGCCGATGCTGTGGGGCTATCAGGAAAAGGGCCGTGGATCACAGCGGTGAACCTGGCTTGGATCCCCCAACTCGGTATTCGTTTTCATCTCGCGCTTGATGGCCTAAGCCTTCTGTTGGTCGTCCTTACGCTCTTTTTAGGCCTCATGTCGGTCGTGACGTCGTGGCGGGAAATTAAGACACATGTCGGCTTCTTTCACTTTAACCTGCTATGGGTACTCGCCGCGGCTCTCGGGGTGTTTCTTGCCCTGGATCTCTTCTTATTCGCTTTTTTCTGGGAAATGATGTTGGTGCCCATGTATCTCCTGATTGGCATTTGGGGCCACGAAAATCGCGCTTACGCGGCTATCAAGTTCTTTATCTTTACCCAAGCAAGCGGGCTTCTGATGCTGGTCGCCATTATTGCGCTCGCAATGATCCACTATGCCGATACTGGAGTACTCACGTTTGATTACTTTCAGCTTTTGCACACGCCCCTGAGTCCAGCGATCGCGACCTGGCTCATGCTCGGCTTTCTTGCTGCGTTTCTGGTGAAACTGCCTGCCGTGCCGTTCCATACCTGGCTCCCTGACGCCCATACCCAAGCACCGACGGCCGGCAGCGTGATCCTCGCCGGGGTATTGCTACAAACGGGGGCCTATGGCTTGCTCCGTTTTATCGTGCCGCTGTTTCCGCATGCCGCTTTACGCTTTACGCCGATCGCGCTCACGATCGGTGTCATTGGTATCCTGTATGGTGCGTTTCAAGCGTTTGCGCAAACCGACCTCAAACGCCTCGTCGCATACGGTAGTGTCAGTCACATGGCGTTCATTCTTTTAGGGGTTTTTACCTGGAACGCCCTCGCGCTGCAAGGGAGCGTTATGCAAATGCTGGCCTCTGGTCTTAGCACCGGCGCACTCTTTATGCTGGTCGGTTCACTGCAGGAACGCATTCACACCCGCGATATGACGAAGATGGGCGGGATATGGTCGATCGCACCACGCATGGGTGCCATCGGCATGTTTTTTGCTATGGCCGCTCTCGGAATACCAGGGCTTGCAAATTTCCCGGGGGAGTTCCTCACGCTGCTCGCTACCTATCGTGCACATGTGACGCTGACGATCCTCGCCACGGCAGGGTTCGTCCCGGCAACCATCTATGCACTTACGCTCGTCCAGAAAACGTTTCACGGCAAAAAATCGCAGGATATGGTTTTCGTGGACTATTCCGTTCGGGAAATGTCGATGATGTCGGTGTTAATGTTGGTCGTCATTTGGCTCGGCGTCTACCCACAGTCGGTACTGAGCCTTGCCAGTCCGGCATTAATGGGGCTACAGCATATGGCTGCGCTACCGCATACTCTGGCGGGCACCAGGCCATGATAAATTCAGACGGGATCGCGCTGTTACCGCTTATTATTCTAGGGGTCTCAGTGGTGGTTGTCATGCTCCAGATTGCCTTCTATCGGCACCACGGGACGACCCTTCTGTTAACGTTGTTGGGGCTTATCGGGGCTCTATCCACCATACCGATGGCCTGGCATATCACGCCCATTGCTGTTACTCCGTTGTTGATGATCGATCGATACGCGCTCTTTTATGCCGCGCTTATCATCGTGGCCGCCTTTTTTATTGCCGTGCTTGCCTATGGCTATCTGGAAGAACGCCCGGGCCGTCGGGAAGAATTCTATATCCTATTATTACTGGCGACCCTGGGATCTGCAGTAATGGTGGCGAGCAGCGATTTTGCGTCGTTCTTTCTCGGGTTAGAACTCCTAAGCGTTTCTTTGTTCGCTTTGGTTGCCTACCCCATGAGCGAGACCCTCTCGCTTGAGGCGAGCATCAAATATCTCGTACTTGCCGGTGTTTCCTCATCCTTCCTTTTGTTAGGAATGGCGTTAGTCTATGCCCAACTGGGGACTATTCAGTTTCATCAAATCGGACTGATACTGGCAAGCAACCATTTTGCAACTGATTATTTCTGGCCGATTGGCTTGGTGATGATTGTCACGGGCGTGGGCTTTAAGCTCGCGCTAGTGCCTTTTCACATGTGGACACCTGATGTATACGAAGGCGCGCCGGCGCCGGTAACCGCCTATGTTGCCACCGTCTCCAAGGGCGCGATGCTCGCGCTATTACTCCGTTATTTTATTTTGACAGGCGCGCATCACGACTATCTGATATTTTTGGTACTCAGTACCATCGCTATCGCATCAATGTTGGTGGGAAACATTCTCGCGCTCCTTCAAAACAATATGAAAAGAATTCTCGCCTACTCGTCTATCGCTCACTTTGGCTATGTACTCGTAGCATTTCTGGCCGCAGGGGCCTTGGGCATCGAGGCGGTCACGTTCTACCTCATCGCCTACTTTGTCGCGATGCTCGCAGCTTTTGGCGTCATCACCCAATTGTCGATACATGAGGGTGCGAAAGATCGGGCTCTTATTGAGGATTATCGCGGTCTTTTTTGGCGGAAACCAGCGTTTGCGGGCATATTCGCAATAGCGCTATTTTCACTGGCGGGCATGCCACCGACGGTCGGATTCATAGCGGAATTTTACGTGATTCTGGCCGGCGTCGCTGCGCAACTGTGGCCTTTGATTTTCGTCTTAGTGGTCGGGAATGCCATTGGTTTGTACTATTATCTTAGAATCATTATCGTTATGTTTGGGTCACCCACAACAGAAAATATCGTGCGCGATACCACGCCATTTTGGGCCGGGAACCTAGTGCTGATATCGCTCACTGTTTTAATGGTGTCGTGGGGCGTTTACCCGGACATGCTGATGCAGATCGTGAAAACGGCAGCGACAGGATTAAGTCATTGAATCCGTCTTCGCCTTGCCGTCTTCGTGCACGCTCAAAAAACATGCGGAGCCTGTCGCGTCCGTATCGAAAGGTCAGCAGAAACCACCGCGGGCACCGACCGTGGCCCAGCGGCCTGCCTGGCGTCTTCTCCGCAGACGGGCCTCACCTTCCCATAAGGCAGACGGATCGCTACCCGCGGACCCGCTGCTGCGCTCGACGGCACCTACAGAACGCGGGTTGCCTCGCCCGTGTCGCGGGGCCTGCTTGCAGTGACTTCATCGACAAGTATATCTTTCCCGATGGCGAAATCCCCCATCTGTGGCGGGTGATCCAAGATATGGCAGGACAGGATCTCGAAGTTCTAGATGTGGAAAATAATCTCCATCCCCATAGGGCGGGCGAGGCATTGACTCCCCGGCACTGGGAACGCCGTTATCAGTATCAGAAGGACCGCTTCCGGCTGGCGGAACCGGATTGGTGTGATCTGTGAGTGATACTCTGCAGAGTATCACCCTGGTGCGCCACGGAATGACCGAATGGGCAGCCGATGGTCGCCACACTTCCGTGACCGACATCGGGCTCACCCGCGAGGGTCGGGAGGAGGCTTTGGCGCTCTGGACCATCTTTCGCGATAACGGGCACCAATTTGACGGCATCTACACGAGCCCTCTGCGTCGCGCCCGCCATACGGCCATTCTGACAGGTTTCACTGACGCCGAGACGCAGAAAGAATTACACGAATGGCGTTATGGTCGCTATGAGGGTAAGACCACTCCTGAAATCCATCAAGAGGTACCAGACTGGACCATCTTTCGTTGTGGTGCTCCGGAGGGGGAAAGTCCGGAGGATATCCAGCAGCGCTGCTGCAGGTTGCTGGAAGGCTGGCAGGAACACGGGCATCACCGTGTGCTCTGTTTCTCCCACGGGCACATCCTGCGGGCTCTGGCCTGCTGCTGGCTGGAAGTCGATCTGGCCTTTGGCGATCATCTGCACCTCGATGCCGGCAGCATCTCCCAGCTGGGTCATGAGCATGACACGCCGGCCATCATCTTCTGGAACCTGCTTCCGGAACCCAATCTGCGTCCCCGGTAAATGGTCACCACGGCCGACGGGATAGCGGAAGTGAGCGCGGCCACAGTGATGGCGGACGATCTCTGTGGTACCCAGCGCAGCACCCTCGGCGACAACAAAAGCTGCGATTATCGTGACTTCGTCCAGGTGTTGCGGGAGAAGCACGTTACTCCCCATATGACGCGTAAGCGTCAGGGATCGGCCGTCGATGGACTTACGACGCGCCATCCTGGCTATGTCATGAACATCAATGCTCGTCGCAGTATCAAGTCAATCTTTCGTTGTATGAAGACCGTGCGGGAAGCTATGAAAAACCCGTTACCGGGGCCTGTAGCGCGTCCATCTTCACTTCGGCGTGACGGCAACGGCCTACAACATCCTGCATATTTCTCGGCTGATGATGGCCTGACAGGGATTGGCGTGCTTGACATTCGCGAATCGGTGAGAATCCTCGCCGAAACGGTACGAAGAGCCCCTGTTTCAGCATCCTGGAGCGGGGTTCTCGATTCTGGAACAGTAATAAAATGTTTTACAAAAATTTTTCAGCACGCTCTTAAACCCCGTGGTGTTGCCATAAGGAGAAAAACATGGTTCAAGTCAGCAAAGCGCCATCCGCCACTTGGCGCAACCCCGTCTGGTCAACCGCCCAGAAGTCCTGTGTGGGCACGGCTCTGGGCAATGGAAAACTCTGGTTCACCATCGGCAAGGGTATTGTCACCGAAGTATTTTACCCGCGCATCGACATTCCCCAGATCCGCGACCTCGGCTTTATCATCGCCGATGGTCAGGGATTCTGGCAGGAGTTGAAAACGCTGCCGGAACCACACCTGGAGTTGGATGATCCCCATATTCCCCTGCCCGTCATTCGCCATCATCATGAGCGCTTTGATTTTACGCTGAAGATCTGCACCGATCCGGAGCGCGATGTACTGCTGCTCGACTTCCGGCTGGCGGGTGATGCGGCGCTGCGGCCTTATCTGCTCTGCTCCGCCCGCCTCGGTGAAGACGCTGAAAACAATCGTGGCTGGGTGGGTGATTGGGAGGGTCGACCGGTGCTTTGGGCGGAACAGGGTCCATTTGGACTGGCCCTCGCTTGTCGCAACGTTGATGGCTACCCCGCGTTAGAACGCTGCTCGGTGGGCGAGGTTGGCAGCAGCGATCTTTGGCAGGACTTTCACCAGAACGGGCGGATGCAGTGGGATTATCAGGAGGCCGGTCCGGGTGAGGTTGCCCTCGCCAGTCGCCTGCCCCGGCAGGGCACGCTGGCCTTAGGTCTTGGCACCAGCAAAGAAGCCGCCGCCACCAACGCCTGGTCCTCCCTGGCTGAAGGCTTTCAGAGTTGCGCTACAAATTACCGTACCGGCTGGGATGCCTGGCACCAACGCCATCCGACCCCGCGCCACTTCGCCAGAAAGTTGCCCGCAGCGGCCAACGCCCTCTATGTTCGCTCGGCCACTGTCCTCAAGGTGCATGAAGACCGCACCTTTCCCGGTGCCCTGGTCGCGAGCCTCTCGATACCCTGGGGCGAGGCCAGCGCCAGTCGTGGTGGTTATCACCTGGTCTGGTCACGGGATTTGGTAGAAAGCGCCGGGGCGTTGGTGGCCTTGGGCGCCATGACCGAGGCACGACAGGTACTCACTTACCTGATCAGCACCCAGCAAGCCGACGGTCACTGGTTGCAGAATCAATGGCTGGGCGGCAAACCCTTCTGGCAGGGTGTGCAACTGGATGAAACCGGATTTCCCGTGCTCCTGGCCTCGCTGCTGCGCCAGTACAAGGCGTTAAACGATGTCGCCGTCACCGACATGATCACCCGTGCCCTGCACTTCATCGTCCACGAAGGACCCGTGACCGGGCAGGATCGCTGGGAAGAGGATGGCGGCGTCAATCCCTTCACCCTGGCGGTCGCCATTGCCGCGCTGGTCGAGGGCGCGGACTTCCTCGGCGGCAAAGCCAGCGACTGTGCCCTGATGCTGGCCGATTACTGGAATGCCCGACTGGAAGAGTGGACCTTCGTGCAGGGCACGGACCTTGCGGAACGCTTCCAGGTGCCCGGCTACTATGTGCGTATTACCCCCGCGGACGTCCTGGTGCAGGATGGCGCCAAAAATGAGTGGGTGCTCATCAAAAATCGCGCCCACGACCCCCACCTGCCCGCCTGCGAACAGGTGGCCAATGATTTCCTGCAACTGGTGCGCTACGGACTGCGCAGGGCCGATGACCCACATATCGTGGCGTCGGTTAAAGTCATGGACGGAGTGCTCAAGACCGACACCCCAAGCGGCCCGGTCTGGCACCGCTACAACGGGGATGGTTACGGCGAGCACGCCGATGGCAGCCCATTCGATGGCACTGGCATCGGCCGTGGATGGCCCTTGCTGGTAGGTGAACGGGGTCATTACGCCCTCGCCGCCGGGGAAGATGCCCTGCCCTACATCAACGCCATGGTGGCCATGACCGGCAAGGGTGGCTTGCTCCCGGAGCAAGTCTGGGATGCGGCCGCCATACCCGAAAAGGGCTTGTTTCCCGGCCACCCCAGCGGCTCGGCCATGCCTCTGGTCTGGGCCCATGGCGAGTTCGTCAAACTCTGCCATAGCGCTGTGCAGGGTGCGCCGATAGATCGTCCGGCGAATACCTGGAAGCGCTATCAGGGTAAGGTTCCGAAGATTGGCTACCGGCTCTGGCGCCTGCGTCAGCGCCCGCGTCAACTGCTCGCCGGACAAGAGTTGCGGGTGTTATTGCAGGCGCCCTTCACCCTGCATTGGGGCATCAATGGCTGGCAGTCGGTACAGGACACCGACTCGGAAGACTGGGGCCTCGGCCATGTCGTCCTCCTACCGGTGCAGAAATTATCGGCCGGGGACAGCGTGCAGTTCACCATTCACTGGCGCACCAGCGGCGACTGGCAGGGTGAAGATTTTCATATCGATATCATTGGGGGTGCGGCATGATCAATCTGGACTTACAGGGCCGGCGGGCGCTGGTCACCGGTGGGAGCGGTGGCCTCGGGCGGGCTATTGCCGAGACACTAGCAGCGGCCGGGGCACAAGTGGCAGTACATTACCGGAAAGGTCTGGACGAAGCCGAGGCAGTGGTCGCGGCCATTCAGAAACTGGGCGGCAGAGCACAGGCTTTCCAGGCAGATGTGTCTGATCCGGCGGCCGTGGAGAAACTGCTGCAGGAAATTGAATCCGCCTTCGGCGGCCTGGATATCCTCGTCAACAACGCCGGCATGGATGGTCCGCGCGCCAGCGTCGGCGAGGATGATCCGCAGGTATGGGAAAAGGTTCTCGCCGTCGATCTCATGGGTCCCTACTATTGCGCCCGTGCCGCCATTCCGCGCATGGAGAAGGCCAAACGCGGGGTGATCATCAATATCACCTCCGTGCATGAGTTTATTCCCTGGGAAGGCTACAGTGCCTATACCAGCGCCAAGGCAGGCTTGTCCATGTTCACCAAGACCCTCGCCCAGGAAACGGCGGATAAGGGCATCCGGGTGGTGGCTATCGCTCCCGGCGCCATCCAGACACCCATTAATCAGTCGGTCTGGGCTGACCCCCAATCCCTTAAAGACCTGGACGAGAAAATCTCCATGGGCCGTCTTGGCAGGCCCGAAGAGATTGGCAATGTGGTGGCCTTTCTCGCCAGTGATCTGGCCAGTTACATTACCGGCACCACCCTCGCGGTGGATGGCGGGATGCTGATTTACCCTGAATTCCGCCACGGCGGCTGAACATGGACGCCGATGTCATTATCATCGGCAGCGGCGCTGGCGGCGGCACCATCGCCCGCGCTCTGGCCGAAGCAGGCCTGAACATCCTCATCCTGGAGCGCGGCGACTACCTGCCCCGTGAATGGGGCAACTGGGACGCCAGGACGGTCTTTGCCGAACATCGCTATCACACCGATGAGCAATGGCGCGATCAGGACGGCAAGCCTTTCTCACCGGTGGCCGGCTATCATGTGGGCGGTAATACCAAGTTCTATGGCGCTGCGGTACTGCGCCGCCGGGAAAAAGATTTTCACCCGCGCCAGCACCGCGATGGAGTGACGCCTGCCTGGCCCATCAGCTATGCCGATCTCGCGCCCTTTTACGATCAGGCCGAGGGCTGGTATTTCACCCACGGCACCGCCGGGTCTGATCCCACGGAGCCGCCACGCAATCCCTACCCTTATCCGCCCTTCCCGCACGAAGAAGACGTAGCTCTGGTCGATAAGGCCCTGCGCGAAATGGGCCTGCATCCCTTTCCCCTGCCGTTGGCCCTCCACCGTCTGGAAGACGACCCCCAGCATAGTCCCTGCGTGCGCTGCCCTACCTGTGACGGCTTCCCTTGCATGCTCCATGCCAAAGGTGATGCGGAGGTCTGCGGGATCGCCCCGGCGCTGCGACACAGCGGGGTACGCCTGCTTACCGGACAGCGCGTCCGTCGCTTACAGTCCAGCAGCGACGGCTGCCGCGTGGAAAGTGTGGAAACCGATCAGGGTCGCTTCAGTGCCCACCTGGTGGTTCTCGCCGCTGGCGCCGTCAACAGTGCCGCCATCCTCCTCGCCTCTGCCAACAAACAGCATCCCCAAGGCCTTGCTAACCGCAGTGATCAGGTGGGGCGCAACTACATGTGTCATCTCAACAGCGCCTGCATGGCCATCAAGCCAGGCCGCGAGAACCGCACCATCTTCCAGAAAACACTGGCCATCAATGACTTTTACAATGATTCTGGTGACGCCGACTATCCCTATCCCCTTGGTCATATTCAGAGTCTCGGCAAGATTACCCCGGCGCTGCTGCATGCCCAACAACCCCTGCTGCCCATCCCAGCCAGTGCCTGGACCGCCAGCCATTCAGTGGACTGGTGGCTGACCACCGAAGACCTCCCCGATCCCGACAACCGCGTCACCCTCGACCCTGACGGCGACATCCGTTTGTACTGGAACCCCAAAAATCGTGAGAGCCACCAACGGCTCTGCAGGAAATGGCGGCAGATACTGCATCAGGTCGGCTTTTTTGCGGTGTTTTTTCAGCCCATGGATATTTCTGCCACCGCGCATCAAGTGGGCACCTGCCGCTTTGGTAAAGATCCGACCACCAGCGTCCTCGACCCTTTCTGTAAGGCGCATGACCTGGATAACCTCTATGTGGTGGACGCCAGCTTCATGCCCTCCATCAGCGCAGTGAATCCCTCTTTGACCATCATCGCCAACGCCCTGCGGGTGGGGGCGCAGATCAGCGCCCGCTTTGCTACGGGAATGCCATGAAACGCGGCACCACGGCGGTTTATGGCGCCGGTTTCCTGCAGGGGGCGGCCTTTGTCCTTATTCCTGCCCTCGGCACCACCCTGCGCAGTGCCCCCTATGACATGAGCAACACCACCTATGGCCTCCTCTATTTTCCGGAGATCATCGGCGCCATTTTGGCCGCATTAACGGCGGGCAGTGTGCACGGACGACTGGGGAGCGCGGGGTTGTTCCGGCTGGGGGTGCTCTGTAATGCTATCGCCATGGGCTTGCTGGTTACCGCCTCCTTCACCCACGGTTTTACCATTATCGTACTGCTCCTCGCTGAAACCTTTCTGCTCGGCATCGGCTTCGGGCTGACCAATGCCGCTATCAACCGTGCTGCCTCCCTGCTCTTCGCCGGAGCGGCGGCGGCGGCCGTCACCATCCTCAATGCCGTCATCGGTGGCGCCACCGCCATCTCGCCAATAATTCTCGCCGGCTTCCAGACCGTTTTGACCTGGGATACCTGGCCTGCTGTGCTGCTCACTCTTTGGCTGGGGCTGATGTTATTACCCCAAGCCGGGGATTCCGAAAGTAATGAACAGGGGGGGGTGGGGGCGTGGCGACGGTCGATGCTCCCCTTCGCCGTGGGGGTAATGATCTACGCCATCTGCGAAGGCAGTTTTGGTAGTTGGGCGAATGTGCTGGTCAGCGTTGACCGCCACCTGCCCGCGGCTACAGGTGCGCTCGCCCTGTCGGTGTTCTGGGGTGGGATGACCATCGCCCGCTTTGGCCTCGGCGCCATTCCGGATCATCTGATCCATCGTCGCATTGCTTATCTGCTGGCACCGCTGGGGATGGCCGCCTGTTTCTTCATCATCCCCCAGCTGCAGGCGGCGGCGGGGCTGCTCGTCGCTTTCACGGCTGCCGGAGTCGCCTGCGGAATCTACTATCCCTACAGCATGGCCTACGGCATTGCCGCGCACCCGCAAGAAGGCACGCAAATGGCCGGCTTACTGGTCGGCGCCCTCATGGTTGGCGAAGGCATTGGTTCTTTCGGTCTCGGCCCACTGCAACAATTGATTTCGCTGGGTAATATCTATACTTGGTCAGCGCTCTGGGCCTTGCCCCTGCTCTGGCTGGCCTGGTGGAATAGCAGAGCACCCAAAAAAACGGCTTGATGCGCTTGGCAAAGATTATTTCCAGATGGACATCGCGCATCTGCAAACGCTGATTTTTCTCAAACTGGCAATCGCCGGGCATTTGACTTTGTTCATTGCGCGGACGCACAACTCTTTTTTGAGGAAACCCTATCCCTCAACGACACTCCTTTGGTCTGCCATTTTGACCAAGGCTGCGGCGACATTTTTCGTGGTTTACCCCATGGGTCTGGTGCCCTCTATCACCTGGGGGGAGGCTGGTGCGGTATGGATCTATTGCATTCTTTGGATATTCATTGAGGATTGGGCCAAGGTCAGGGTCTATAAGCACTTGGAGATCAATACGCCGAGGCATCAGGATTTTATAGCGCTGACTCAAAAGAATCTCGGGCCAACGGTGTAGACGAGCCCATAAGGTCCAAAAAAACCGACAAGGTACGTGAACGTCTTGCCGGATTGGGAATAGCTATATAACTCTGCCATATCAACTGCGAGGATGTGATAGGCTGAGAGATCAGGTCCCAATCTGGTCTCTGCTCAAACACGGTGCGCGTCATAAAACCTATCCCCAAACCCGCCTTCACCATAGCGCCCACGGACTCCACATCGGCTACTTCAATGAAATGCGCAGGCAGGATATCCTTTTTTCTGAATGCCTTCTCCAGTATCCTCCGGACTCCGGAAGAAGGTTCACGCCAGACGACAGGAAAAGGTTGCACGTCTTTCAGGCTCAGCGCCGATGCCGATGCCAGTGGATGCGTCTTGGGCATGACCGCGATGATTTCGCCTGTCAGCCATGGTTGTATTTCATAACTGTCCGGTAGATGAGGTATATCCATCTCTCCTTCAAAAAAGAAGACGTCCAGTTCGGAAAGGTTGATATTTTCCCAATAAGCCACTCCGCTTTTTATAAAGAGATTAACCCCTGGATTTTTCTTCTGAAAGCTTTGCAAATATTGTGGTAGTAAATAATTGGCGATAAGACTGGTAGAAGCGATGCGGAGTTCTCCCACTTGCAAGGATTTTTGGCGCATCAGCAGGTTCTCAATGTCTTGCAATTTCGCGCGTAATTGCCGGATATCGGGAATAAGTGCCTGCCCTGCCGGAGTCAACTGAATACCACCTCCCTCACGGACATATAAAGGCTCACCGATTTCCCGTGTCAGTTTATGCAGGCGTTCCGAGATGGCCGGTTGTCCCCGTCCCAGGCGTAGCGCGGCTTCGCTGACACTGCCGGTTTCTGCAACCGTGAGGAGGGTGAGCAACTGCTCGGCATCTATCGTCATCGGGTTCTCCGATATTGTTTTCAATTAAGTCGATTTGATTAGGCAGCAAGAATAGCATATTTTTAAAAGTGAGTCCCCGGAGTGTACTGATGGCCAACGATACGTCCCTGCCCGCCAACATGGATACCCTCGTTATGGAGCGCAATGTCAGAGGATGGCAGGGGGCGTTTCGGACGAACCCGGCCTTTCATCTGATTCTGGCGTTCTTTGTGGGGATTGTCGCGGGCTTGGGTGCGGTCGTTTTCCGGCGTCTTATCGGCCTGATGCATAATGCCTTCTTCTTCGGTCAGATTTCCTCACGCTTTGATGACTTGCAGCATTCCGCAGCCAGCTTCTGGGGTTTTGGGGTGGTGCTGGTCCCCGTTCTCGGCGGGCTTGTGGTGGTCTGGCTCGTCAGAACTTTTGCGCCGGAAGCCAAGGGGCACGGCGTACCTGAAGTTATGGATGCCATTTATTATGGGAGCGGCGTTATTCGGCCCGTGGTGGTTCTGGTGAAGGCGCTCGCGTCTTCTATCAGTATCGGCAGTGGCGGATCGGTAGGACGGGAGGGGCCGATTATTCAGATCGGAGCCGCCTTCGGCTCCAGCCTGGCCCAGTGGTTGCGGTTGCAAGAATGGCAGAGACTGGGACTGATTGCGGCGGGAGCGGGCGCCGGTATTGCCGCAACATTCAACACCCCGGTGGGCGGCATATTGTTTGCGATCGAGCTTATGCTGGTGGAAGTCAGTGCACGGACCCTTGTTCCGGTCATGATCGCCACAGGTACCGCCGCCTTCGTATCACGCCTATTTCTGGGTAATTATCCGTCGTTTATCATCTCTCAGCATATTATCGACCAGACGCTGCACCAAAGTGCCAGTGCCTATGCCGCCTATGTTCTGCTCGGTCTTTTGACGGGCGGGGCCGGTCTGCTGTTCACAAGCAGTCTGTATTGGACCGAGGATCGCTTTGAACACTGGATCAAAAATCCCTACGCACGACATGCTGCAGGCATGCTAGGCGTGGGCTTGGTCATTTATTTCATGATCACCTTTACCGGTCATTACTACGTGGAAGGTGTGGGTTATGCGACGGTTCAGGATATCCTCGACGGCGTCATTACGCAGCCCGGTTTTCTCCTGCTCCTGCTTTTACTGAAAATACTGACTTTTTCCGTTACGCTGGGTTCCGGTGGGTCGGGCGGTGTGTTCTCTCCCGCGTTGTATGTCGGAGCGGTGCTGGGCGGGCTATATGCCGTCATCGCCAATCATTTACTGCCGGGAATCGGGATCAGTATGACCATCGCGGCCGCCTTGGGAATGGCCGGGATGGTCGCCGCATCTACCGGTGCCGCCGTTACTGGTGCCGTGATGATTTTTGAAATGACCAGCGACTACCACATTATTATTCCCTTGATTATCGTCGCCTCTCTGGCCTTTGGGGTCCGTCGATTGATAACCAGGGAGACGATTTACACGCGCAAACTGATCCGCCGCGGTCATTTCATCCCTGAGGCGCGGCACAGCAACCTCTACCTGATGCGCCCGGCTGGAGAGTTTATTGAAACCCCGCTGATCCGCGTAAAAGGTGGCCGGACGCTGGCGGATATCTCGGTGCTGCTCCATCGCGGCCGTGAAATACCACACATCCTGATCGTCGAAGGGACGCAACCCCGTGCGGTACTGACCGCCCCGCGCGTACGTGAGCTGCTGCGACACCGACAAACCTCGACCCCCATAGAAAATCTGGCCAGCGAGGATTGGTTCAGCGTGCTCCTGGACTGCCAGCTATATGATTTGGTCGCACGGTTTCGCGACACACGTCAGGAATGCGCACTCCTCTGCCGTGTCAATCCACCAGAACATCACGAAGATGTGGTGGCCATCGTAACCGTGGAGGATGTGTTAGCTTACGCCTCCCTGCCCGTGCGCTTACTTCGCCCTCACACAGCCTGACAAAAAGGAGACTTTCATGCAGGAAACATCATGGAATAGTGGAACGAGGTGGTTGCATATGGGATTGTCAACCACATTGACTTTTGAATTGTTCGAAGGCTTTTGGACCTCTGACCCGAATACTAGGATGTACTTCATTATTCACGAATGGGTTGGGCTTTTGGCCGCTGCCGTCCTATTGGTAGAGTGGTTATGGATTTATCCTAAAAAAAGCAGTTAAGGTCCGGCAAGTGCCGGAAAAGTCCCCGGCGGTGACCATGGTGATCGCGTAATTTGCGCAACGATGTAGCTCACGAGGAGGTCCCAGGGCTGGTGTTCCAGGAACTGCTCCGCAGTCTCCCGAACTATCCGCAACCCTCTACGGATATTCTCAATTCCGCGCTCCACCTTTTTCTGCGCGGCATGCATGGGTGTCAGAAAAAGATGAATCTGTCCAGCGTGTTTGGTGCTGCGACCTATAGCGGAGAGCAGCAATGGACGACTGGTGATGGCTTCTCTCCGTGACCCCGGAAAAGCCAGTCGGGAATACCAGCTCCACCAGTTGTAGACCAGCCCCACGGCACGCGCGGAGAGCCGACAACGGGCCAGATCACGAGTGGTGTACCCGCCCCATCCCCACTGGTTCTTGAGTTCGTCAAAACCGTTCTCCGCATCGGCCCGGTCGCGGTACAACTGCGCGATACTCAGAATGCCTTCTTGGATATCCGTCACCAGTACGGCGTATTCGTAGACCTTGGTCTGGCGACGGTCCACGAAAGCAAATTCCAGCTGGCCTTGATGTTCCTGGGTGGCGATTAGATGGTCTTTGAGTAGGCGACGGAGAATGACTACCCGGCGGCTCTGCTGCCACCCGGCCAGTTGAATCGTGTCTTCGCGGCCTTCCCAGCCTTGTCCTGCATCCGCCCAGTCACGGCGGGTAAATTCCCGCTGTAACAGGCGCTTGACCCGGGGCGATTGACGCAATTTGAAGAGATAGGACTGCTGCCGCGCTTCCATCTCGCGGATAACCGCATCATTGCCAAAGCCACAGTCGCCACGGACCAGATAAGGACGCTGTTCGGCACTCAGGGTGTCCAGTACGCGGTTCAGCCCCGGTTGGGCATGGTTGGAGGCCGTGGTGTTGCCGGCTGTCACTTCTACATCCAGCAATAGCCGCAGATTACCGACCCAGTACGCATGATAGGCATGGGATGGACGCCCCGGTTTGTGCGGATTGTAGCCTACTTCAGCCCCTTGCTGATGCCCGAATAACGTTTTGATGGTGGTGTCGATATCAAGAATCCAAGGCGTGTCACAGGCTGCCTTTGCGCTTTTGAACAAGTGCTTGCGCATCCATTCGGTGCCTTCGCCTTCGGGGATTTTACCCAGCGCCCGGCGCAGGGCGTCTTCGCTGACGATCTTGCTCATCCCCAGAATCTGCGGACTGACACCATCACTGCGTAATCCAGTGACATGTGCATAGCGTCGGTGACCCGCCAGTATGGAGAGATCCCAAGTGCCCAATACATCGCGCTTCTTGGGTGCGTTGGGGCTGTTATAGATCAAGGGACATTCTTCTACCCAAGCATCAAACAAACCACTGACTTTCTGAAACTCGGCAAAGAACACCAACTGGCCAAAGGGAGTGGCTGCCGATTCCTTATCCCAGGATACCTGAACACGACCGCCCATCGTATCCACAATCATGCTCTGTATAGCCTCAGGAATGGGCTTTTGGGGCCGCTTAGTGCGTTCACCCATTGGGTGAGCCTCCAACACAGGGGAAAAATCAATCCTATCAGAGGAATCCTGCCAAATCAGCAGGGGTAACTGCCGAATTTAGGTTTATGCGGATGGGCAGTCGTCCATTCTTTTCCCATGGAACGCTAACGGGTTATCCATGATAAAAGCGGACATGACCACCCTATTTAAAGGGAGGCTGCCGCAGGCAGGACGCACCGTTGGTTTGCCTGGTTTCTGGCATGGTATTGGGATACTTACCATGACCGCATTAGCCATTACCGGTGTGCTTATTTTCCTCGTAATACCCGGTGGGCGCGGCGCATCCTCGTCCCCTGCTGGAGCCGCTGCTTTTACCACGCTTTCTGGCATCCATAGATACATTTCTTATATGGCATGGGTTTATTGGATTGGTCACGTTTCAGCAGCTATTCTCCATCAAGTAAAGGGTGATCCTGTCTTTCGTGCAATTTTTATTGGTACAATAAAGGCTGCAAATGATAGGCGTTAGCTGGTCCCATGGGGACTGGATCTACCCACTCGATCTGACGATGGACCCGATATTTGTTAAATTTTTAGTGCGGAAGTGGCGTTTCAGCTTGCAATTCTTGATGTATTTTATTGGAGAACCATTTGTGATGCTTCGTTGTCTTAGGCTTTGAGTTAATTTTGTTTCCAACAAACATATAAGGAGAACAAGTATGGCCGCAGTGCAAAACGTGCTGGAGCGACGGGAACGTCGCTCTATTTTCGCCTTGGCCGGGATTTTCGGTCTGCGTCTTTTAGGTTTGTTCCTGGTATTACCGGTCTTCTCTGTCTATGCCCATGGATTGCATGGGGCTATGGAGCATCCGGCCCTTATCGGCATCGCCTTGGGCGCCTACGGTTTGACCCAGGCGATGTTCCAGATTCCCTTTGGCAAACTGTCCGATAAATGGGGGCGGAAACCAGTCATCGCCGCTGGATTGGTAATCTTCGCTATTGGCAGCGTCATCGCCGCCCAGGCCACCAGTATTGAATGGCTGCTGGTAGGGCGCATCGTTCAGGGAGCCGGAGCGGTGGCCGCCGCCATCATCGCATTGACCGCCGACCTGGTGCGTGAGGAGCGCTGGACGAAGGCCATGGCCATCATCGGCATCACCATTGGCATAAGTTTCAGTGTTTCGTTGGTGCTTTCCGCGCCGTTGGCGCATTGGATTGGCGTGCAGGGGATTTTCTGGGTGACAGCGGCGCTCTCCATTCTTGCCATCGGTGTTTTGTATAAGGTAATACCGGAAGTCCCGGCACGCTTTCACCGCGACGCTGAGATGAATCCGGCAGTCCTTGGAACCGTGTTGCGGGATCCGAATTTATTGCGTCTGAATTACGGCATCTTTGCCCTGCACACCGGGCTGACCGCTATTTTTGTGGTCTTGCCCCTGGTTCTGGTGGATTCCCATCATCCACTCTTATCTCAGGCCGACCAGTGGATGCTGTATTTACCGGTGATGTTGCTTTCCTTCGTGGCTATGGTGCCTTTCATCATCGTGGGCGAGGCCAAACGCAAGCTCAAGGAAGTATTTGTCCTGGCCGTTGCCATTCTCGTGGCTTCCGTAGTCTGGATGGCGCTCTCCGGCCATAATATTTGGTCTATCGCCATCGCCCTTTTTCTGTTCTTTGTGGGTTTCAATATCCTCGAAGCGAGTTTGCCTTCCCTAGTCGCCAAGTTTTCACACCCCGGAGCCAAGGGGACCGCGACGGGAGTCTATACGACTGCTGAATTCTTCGGGGCCTTTTGTGGCGGGCTCCTCGGAGGTTTGCTCTATTTGCCAGGTCAGCGCAACTACAGTGACGTCTTCTGGGCGGTTGCCGTTATTTACCTGATTTGGCTGGTGGTTGCCTTGACCATGCGATCTCCGCGTTATGTGGCGACGCGGATATTTCCATTACCCGATGGTGATAGGGATATTGACGGCCTGACACAGCGACTCCTGCAGTTGCCGGGTGTGGCGGAGGTGGCCGTATTCCCGGATGAAGGGGCGGTATATTGCAAGGTGGAAAGCAAAGTCTATGACGAGGAGCGTTTGCGCGCGATCATCACAGCTACGACTTGAACAGGCTGTAACAACGGGTGGCGTGGATTGACGCCACCCTGTACCTGTTATGGTCAAAGATGGGGGGTGATCATGGAATCAGAGGCAAAAACGGTAGAACCAAAAGACCATGTGAGCGGTGATAATCTGGAAAAACTCTCTCACCGGATGACGAGAGTCACTGAAGAGGCTGAGCTGACATTGGCCGAAACAACAAAGGCTGTGGTTTCCTTGACCGCTGTGATGGAACTCATTCGCTCTCAGGCGGCAAATGTGGAAAAAATGGCCGAAGAAGTCAGTGAATTGGCAGGCATGGCACAAAAACGGGCAGAATCGGCCAGAACATTTAGCATGCTCGCCACGATTTCGAGTACGATCTGCACCGGTCTTGCTGTGATCTTGCTGGTCCTGCTGATCCAGGTTAAAGGCTAGGTAAATGCCAAAAGCGGCAATAAATCCGCCCAAACCACCTGCGGCAACAGATTGAAACGCTGGATAAATAGGGGCCTCGTTATGAGTGATATGGAAAGGGAGCAGTCATCATGAGCGTCAAAGAATCGTCAATTCCGCAGCAGTCTATTGCATTAGAGGTAGATGTTATAGCGCAGAGGCTACCTCCTTTGGCGAAATCAATGATGAAGCATGTGGCAAATGCCAGCCACCCTATGGCGGAAGCCGCCCTGATTATGAATGACATAAAATCTCAGCTATATTCCATAAATACCGCGCTGAAATTAGTTAAACCCGTGGCGAGGGTGGTGGTAAAAGCGACCAAACAAAGTCAGACTTGGAGCCTTGCCGCAGTTGTGGCCGCCAAGATTAGTGTGACAGTCATGCTATTTGTTTTTATTTTTTTAGGGTTCCTGCTGTTTTAGCAGTTTTCCCGGAAATGCTAATGATATTGCTGTCAGTGCATACAGCACGGCAGCCGAAGGCGAACTATCGCAGGTGCAACCAGGAAAAAATAGAGTTCTCTCTAAATGCAGACAATGATCTTGTAGTGCCATTGCTAAAAGGATAATTATGACGGCAGATCGGTCGCGAATAGGTGTCAGGACCTACGTCGACAGCCTCAAGAGACTATTCGGTGGGTTTTTTGGCAACGGCTCCATCGGCGAACTAAGGTCGTGGCTTCTGAGCCACAATCCCATCATGCAGTTTTTCATGGCTCTTTTCGTCGGGATCGTGGCTGGAATAGGAGCGGTCGCCTTCCGGCGCCTGATCGCTTTCTTTCATAACCTGTTTTTTTTCGGTCGAATTTCCTTCGTCTATAATTCACTTGAGCACACGGCCACTAGTGTATGGGGACCATTCATCATTCTGGCACCGGCCTTGGGAGGACTATGTGTAGCCTGGATGATCCAGAAGTTTGCTCCGGAAGCCAAGGGGCACGGCGTACCGGAGGTAATGGACGCCATATATTACAAGAGAGGCCTAATGCGCCCTCAGGTCGTGCTGATTAAAGCCGTTGCCTCGGCACTGAATATCGGCTCGGGCGGTTCGGTTGGGCGCGAAGGTCCCATCATTCAGATGGGCGCAGCCTTCGCTGCCAACTTGGCAAGCTGGTTGCGCCTGGAGGAATGGCAGCGTTATGCCCTGATCGCTGCCGGGGCAGGTGGCGGGATCGCTGCCACATTCAACACCCCTATCGGCGGGGTGCTGTTCGCTGTCGAGCTTATGCTTCCAGAGATTAGTGCCCGCACCCTGGTGCCGGTTATGATAGCGACTGGAACAGCGACTTATATCAGCCGTATTTTTCTCGGTCACCACCCCTCCTTCATCATCCCCACCCTGCACATTGCTGCGACCGCCCAAACATCACCCACAGCTTTCGCTGCCTACCTCTTGCTTGGGATAGTGATCGGACTGGCGGCGTGGGTATTCATGCGTTCGATCTATCTTTTCGAGGATATATTCAACGCAGTTCCGGGTAACTATTACACCCGCCATGTACTCGGTATGCTTCTGGTTGGAGTAACCATATATCTGCTTGAGCGCTTCACCGGTCATTACTACGTAGAGGGTGTGGGCTATGCTGCCGTGCAACAGGTGCTTACCGGACAGCTCCTGTTGCCGGGCCTGTTGCTGATCCTGGCCCTGCTCAAGCTTATGGTTACCGCACTGACCCTGGGATCAGGTGGTTCGGGAGGGATTTTTTCACCGTCATTGTTCATTGGAGCGACCGTCGGCGGCGCTTTCGTGGTACTTGCACATCTGCTATTCCCCGCACTCAGCCTCAACATCACCACCGCAGCAGCGCTGGGTATGGCCGGTATGGTCGGCGCCGGAACCGGCGCCGCATTAACGGGTGCAGTGATGATTTTTGAAATGACAAGAGACTATAACATCATGATACCCCTGATTGTTGTTGTCTCTGTGTCCTATGGAGTGCGTCGGCTAATCACCCCCGATACCATATATACGATCAAGCTCATTCGCCGCGGCCACTCCATTCCAGAGAGTCGGCAAAGCAATCTTTATCTTTCTCTCCAAGCAGCCAGTTTCATCCGAATCCCGTTTGTACGACTTTCCGCTGATGCAGACTGGTCGTCACTCCTGAACCGCCACAGATTCAGACAACAAGCTCATGTGCTGATTGAAGAGTGTGGGCATATCGTAGGCGTGATTCCGGCCGAGAAGCTTGCCGCCCATCGACGCTGTGGCGCTGGTGTTGGTGCCTTGGCTGGGGAGGTACGTCGTGATCTGTGCCTGATCGATGATCAATCGCTGTTGGTCGACTTACTGGCGAAAATGCGTGATGACGGCTGCGAAATATTTGTCCTCAGTCGCAACAAGAGCGCAGATCCCACCGATGTCACCGATATCCTGACCTGGAACGATATCGTTCGTGAAGGCTGCCTGCCAGAGAATCTGCACCCAACTGTAGTACCAAAGACTACCTGATGGCACTTTCATCATTTCTGCTCAAGCGCTTACCCAGACAACGAAGCAGGGTCCAACCGGCCCCCGGCGGCAGCCTGGGTTGTGGACGGCAAGCTGCGACGTGTCGCGTCTGGTCGTTACGCAGTATCGAGCCGTCCACAAGGCTGTGGAGTTTATGGGTAAGGCGGTGTCTCGGTATCTTATGTCTTGGAACCAGCCGTACAGGTTGGTACCCTTCGGTTGATCTCCGGAGCGAGGCAAGATAGATTCTTAGCAGCCTAAGGACTTGATCCTGTACGACAGATTAATCACTTGCCTCACCTTTGCCACCAGTTCGGACGGTATCCGAGGCCTGTTTAGCGCATGAGCCTGTACAGATAAGGTTGAACCGGCATTGCCCCTTGAGATCGACATCATTTCTTATGATTGGAGGCGGTTATGACGCACACTATTCTTCATGTCGGTATTGATCTCGCCAAGCGGAAATTCGATGTGGCCTTGCTGAATGCAGACGGTAAGTATCGCAGTAAAGTCTTCCCCAATACCCCACAAGGGTTTGATCTGTTACATGACTGGCTGAGCGAGCATGACGCGCTGGAAGCCCATCTTTGCATGGAAACAACGGGGGCTTACGGCCGTGACCTGGCCCGATTCCTCGCCTATCACAAGCTCTGGGTGAGCGTGGTCAATCCTGCCCAGATCCATGCCTTTGGCAAAACTGAACTGGTCCGTGCCAAGACGGATAAGGCCGATGCGCGTCTCATTGCCCGATATTGTAAAACCCATAATCCTGCTCAATGGATACCGCCTGCTGATGAAGTTGAAATACTTCAGGCGCTCGTTCAACGGCTTGATGATTTGCTAACGTTGCAGAACATGGAAAACAACCGCTTGGAGAATGCGGAGCTTCCCGCAGTGCCTTCCATACGTAAAATTCTGACGGTTGTCTGTCAGGAGATAGAGACCATTCGCCGGCAAATTCAGGAGCACATTGACGATCATCCAGACCTTCATTCGAAAAAGGAACTGCTTTTAAGCATCCCTGGCATCGGTGAGGCTACTATTGCCACGCTGCTAGCCTTTCTCAGCCCCTTTGAACGATTCGTGTCACCGAAACAGATGGTTGCTTATGCTGGACTGAATCCCAGAATTCGACAGTCTGGGCAATGGAATGGGAAGACTTCCATCGCCAAGACGGGCAATTCCCAGCTACGCAAGGCCCTTTATATGCCCGCCGTTTGTGCAAAACGCTTCAACCCCGTCGTTGCGGTCTTTTGTGAACGATTGCTCGCTCGTGGAAAGTGCCAAATGCAGGTGATTGTTGCCGCCATGCGTAAACTGCTGCATATCGTTTATGGAGTACTGAAATCTGGTCGGCCGTTCAGTTCTGAAATAGCGCTTGCATAGGGCCCATCAAGACAGCCTGTCGGGCTTTCACGGGCCAGCCTATTGATGTATAGTTATTTATAATTCAATATGATGAGTGAACGATGGCCCACTTTATCGACCCCGACCGCAAGACCAGTTATCTCCTGCCTCCGTCCATGGAGGACTGGTTACCCGAAGGGCATCTTGCCCGTTTTATCGTCGAGGTGATTGAGCAGCTGGACCTCTCCCGATTGGTTAAGCAATATGCTGGCCGAGGCTGTAAGGCCTATCATCCGGCAACATTGCTGGCGATTTTAGTCTACGGTTATGCCAACGGGGTGTTCTCCAGCCGCAAGCTGGAACAGGCCACCTATGATTCTGTAGCCTTCCGTTATCTCGCTGCAGGCGGCCATCCCGATCACGACACGCTGGCGAACTTCCGCCGCCGTTTCCTGGGTGAGCTGCAAAACCTGTTCGTACAGGTGCTGGAACTGGCACAAGAAATGAAGCTGCTGAGGGTTGGCCGGGTTTGCCTGGATGGCACCAAGATCCACGCCAACGCCTCCAAACATCAAGCCCTGTCCCACGGACATATCGAACAGATGGAGCGGCAACTGAAGGCCGAAGTGCGGGAATTGTTCGCGCTGGCAGAGCAAGCAGATCAGGCAGTCATTCCTGATGGCGTGAATCTGCCGGAGGAAATACGTCGCCGCGAAGACCGGCTGGTGGTGATGGCCGCCGCCAAGGCCAAGATTGCCGAATGGGTTCAATCCCGTTATGAAAAGGAAAAAATCCTTTACGACGAGAAAATGGCCCGCCGCGCTGAACGTGAAGCAACCGGCCAGAAACGTCTGGGCAAAGAACCCAAAGCACCCGATCCCGCCCCGAAAGCGCAGGATCAGATCAACCTCACCGATGAGGAATCCCGCATCATGCCGGTCTCGGGTGGCGGCTTTGAGCAGTCCTATAATACCCAGGCCGCCGTCGATGACCAGACCATGCTGGTGGTGGCCACGGGTGTCAGCCAGGCACCAAATGACAAAGAGCAGGTACTCCCCATGCTGGCGACGCTGCAAACCCAAGCTGCGGTATTGGGTCCCATAGAGACGCTCGTTGCCGACACTGGCTACTGCAGTGAAAAGAATGTCGAAGCGTGTGAGGCGCTGGGCATCACCCCCTTTATTGCCGTGGCCCGGGAAGATCACCATCCGGACTGGCGACAGCGGCATACCGAGCCTGAAGAATTGGCTGAAGATGCCACCCTGATGCAGGCCATGATTCATCGTCTGAAGACCCAGGCTGGCCGCAGCGTTTACCGGCTACGCAAGCAAACGGTAGAGCCCGTCTTCGGCATCATCAAATCGGTGATGGGGTTTCGGCAGTTCTCATTGCGCGGCCTGCGCCAGGTACAGGGGGAATGGAGCCTTGTTTGTCTGGCGTGGAATATAAAACGTATGGCCGTATTGCGCCTGTAGGGCAGGAAAATGAAGAAAATAGCAAAATATAGGGCAATAATGGGTAAAATCACCCAAAAAAGGTGTTTTCAAAAAAACCTGGGCGAAAATGGGCGGCAGTCGTGAGCTAAGCCCGACAGCTGCTAGGTGATGTGTTGTCATTATTGACATCGCCGCCACGGAATTACATGATAGCCTCCATGAAAGCCACCTTGATCACCAGCTTCAAGGATGTTGCGCCGAACGGCGATCTCATGGAGATGGTGGTGTGGCGCGTACCAAAGCCTGTGCCGCCATGTGGGCACAGCTTCAAGTACCGGCTGGTCTACGTGGTCAACGGCACAAGGGTGATCGGCTATGACAACGAGCGTGGCAAGGGCGACCATCGTCACGTCACCGGCGAGGAAAATGAATATACGTTCACCAGTGTGGACCAGTTGATTGAGGATTTCATCGCGGAGGTGGAACAATGGAAATGCGAACACTGACCATTACCGTACAACCGGACTGGAAAGCAGCCCTACGCGCTGCGGGTAAAGCTGCGCAGGCGGAAACCTACCAGGGGGAAACCCTGAACTTTGAATCGCCGGATGTGTTCCTGGGCCGACTGACCGCGCTACGATGGTCTCTGGTGCGTCAGATCATGAGTGCGGGGGAAGTATCCATCAGGGAGCTGGCCCGGCGGGTAGGCCGGGATGTGCGTCGCGTTCATGACGACGTGCTGGTGCTCGCCGAACTCGGACTGATAGAGCGCACGACCAGCGGCGGGGTGCGCTGCCCGTTCGCCGACATTCATGTGGATATGCACTTGCGCAAGGCGGGATAACGCGGTGACGGAGAAAGGAATATGACACGGCGCATGATTGTACAGACAACCGATCCTTATCAAATCCAAGAGGTCATTGAAAAGGATGGGCGGATTCATTGGGAGATTTTTGGTCCCTATGGATTTCTCAGTGATCATACATCGTTAGCTGATGCGGAAGCGAAGATAAAGGATCTCACCAAAGGTGTTACGCAGTAACGAGCCGTCTGCAAGACGGTAATCGGGCTGGTGCATGTGTGAGTACGGTCAAAGATATTGATGGCCTTGGATACGCTGATGGTCACGTAGCGTGAGGGGCTGGGGGTAAACCCCCTCGAAGAACTTGAACAAACGCGCCTGTTGGGGAGTGTCATTTTCCAGCCAAGAAAAGGACCCCGCCAGTGTGCCATAACCTTCTGCATGATCCCAAAATATTTCAGTTGTTGTACCGCGTTGATGAGGCCTTTGCCGAAGAAGCCAGGACCACCCGGTGTGGCTGTGGTGGGAAGTGGCATCGGGCAGACTACCCGCGCAAGCCCACCCGAGTTCGACAGTTGATCTCGCAACTAATTGATATCGCCAATAGAAATTTCAAAGCGCTCCACTACAACAGCGTCAGTTGCTGAGACGCGGCTGGTTTTTTTACCCGGAGGGCATGCAGAACCTCGCTTTGACATTTCTGGATGGAAGACACCCCGGATACGGGTGGGGCGCCATTGAGACGAACGCGGTGATGCTGAATGCGGCGGAGTTGCTCCAGGGCCCGTTCCGGCGTCAGCCCGGTGTGAGCAGCACGTAAACGACTGCGCATGACTCTATGCAGAATCAGCGCCATGAAACAAATCGCTGCGTGCGCCCGTATCCTGTCGGGCAGGCGGTGGTAGACCGGACCGATCTCCAGTTCGGATTTGAGCACCTTGAAGCCCCGCTCGATATCGGCGAGAGACTTGTAGCGCGCGACGATTTCTTCGGGGGATAGATCTTGCACATTGCTCACGAGCAGAAGCTTGCCATCCATGCGTTCCGCCAGCGTTCGTGCGCCCTCGTCGATATCGTAGCTAAACTGCTGTGCGGCCATATCGACTTGGATGATGCGCGACAAATGCGCCTCGCAGACGGCATGGTAGAAGCGTGCCTTGGCACCGCTGTCGGAGAGTTTGCGGCCCCGGTGTTTCTTGCCGTCGTCCTGATCATCCAGTTTGCCGGCCCACTGGTCGCCCTGGGTAATCAGCGCTTCGATCCGCGCGTTTCGTTTGGTGGTCTGGTCCGCCGCCGTAACCGGATTGTGGGCGATCACCAGCCGCAGGTCGTTCCAAGTGCGCTCGCCGATGACTTCTTCGGTGGCCGTGTTGCACAACTCCCGCTGGAAACTATCCAGCAGGGCGGCAAATTCATGATAACGTCGCCCGGGTACGGCCAGGATAAACTCCAGAGCCTGCCCGTTAGCCAGCCGGATCGCCTGCAACGCCTCCAGATTGTCCAGACTCAACAACCCGCGATCCGCGATGAGCACCAGGCGCCGCACTGTCGGAAAGCGCTCCAGCACTTTGCCCAGGGTCGGCAGCAGCGTTTTGGTCTCTGCGGTGTTGCCATCGAAGACCTCATGGTAGATCGGCAAACCCTCTGCAGTCTGCACGACCCCCAGCATGAACTGGCGAGCGATTAGAGCTTCCTTGGCCATCCCGAATTGCCGGACGTCCTGGGGAACCGTGACGAGGCCTTCACTGCGGATCGTGGTGAGGTCATAGAAGACCACGGACAGGTTCTGATCGATCAGGGGGCGCAACAGACCGGCTACCACAGCATCTACGGCACGTTGTTGCTCCATCAGGGCATCCATGCTGCGCAGGAGTTGCTGGTGGGTAATCGTTGTCACGGTGACATCCGGCAAGGCGACGGTTTCCACCCAGCGCAGTACGCCCAGTTTCGATTCGGGATCGCAGAGCCGGTTGAGGACCATCACCCGTATCAGAGCTTCCACATCGGTCGTATGGCGCGTCTTGCGGAATACCCGGCGCAGAGCCCCGAACCCCAGTTCCTTCCACAGTTCAGTCAGGGTCCAGACATCGCCAAAGGCACGCGCCGTTTCAAAAGCGATGGATGGTGAAGAAATCGTTGACGTCGGGGTGGGTACCTGGCCGCTGACCTTCATCAGGCCCTGAATCACGGCATTCAACTGACTGTCGACCTGATCCAGCCGCCCAAGTGTGGCGACGGTACGCTTTTTGACCTTTCCGGCATCATCCCGGTAGGACTCAACAAGCTGGACATAGCGGCGGCTGCCGGAGGTGGTTATCTTCACATGCATGCCGCCACTTTATCAGCGTTCATAGGCATGTCAATAAAAGAGCCTAAGTGATAAAACGTGCCACCACAGAAGTTTTAGAAAATAGGCGCTGAAACCCCTATGAATGCTGGGGCGACGTTACGAAATTGACGATTTTTGCCGATGAACTGTCGAACTCGGGAGCCCAGAGGCTGTTTACGGGGTTTCAGAATGCGGTACGCCTCGCGCTTCAGTTTCTGCTGCAGGAGAGAGTTTTTCCGAACTGCGACCGAATCGCCAGCGCTGCAGCTTGGCGATGGTGCTTTCCAGGCGGGCGATGGTTTCATCGCGCAGGGCGATAGCCAGTTCCTGTTGGGCGATATACCGGGCGCGTTCTGCCCATTCCGCTTCCTTTTCCTGTTGCGTCTGCAGCAGGCTCAGCACCAGAGCGCGCAGCGCTTCTGGCTCTGTAGGAATGGGGGTGGAAGTCCTTGGATTCATGGAAGAATAGTACCAGAAATGGGGTCTTTATACAAGCAATTCCAGTCACTTACAGCAGTGTAGGCGTGCATTTTTCAAGGGTCGGCAACGGGGTCCACGGCCCCCCTCCACCAGCATCGCCCACTGCGCGGCCGATAGCTCTACGGTGCCCGTATCGGCTCTGGGCCAGTGCAGTCGCCCCTGATCCAGGCGGCGGTAGATAAGCCAGAAACCCAAACCGTCCCAGAGCAAGAGCTTCAGACGGTCACCGCGGCGATTGCGGAAGACGAAGGCGTGGCCGCAAAAGGGATCCGCTGCCAGTACCCCCTGCACCTTGGCCGCCAGCCCATCAAAGCCCAGCCGCATATCCACGGGTGCTGCCGCCAGCCAGATGCGGCTGCCCGGACTCAACCACATGGGCTTTCGAGGACGCGCACCAAGGTTTGCAACCAGCCGGTATCCATCGGCCCCGTCAGTTTCAGACTGCGGCCCGACAACAGCATAATCTCTACCGGCGAAACAGACGGCCGGACCGGCGCCAGAGTGACTGGCAAAAACCCCTTGGTCTTATGGACTATTGGCCGCGGTTCTACCGCATCGGCAAATCGCTTGCGCCAGTAATGCAGCGTGGCTACGGCGAGCCCTTCCTGCGCACAGTAATTCTTGACGGAAAGACCGCTCGCCTGAAATCCATCTACTTGTTGCCGCCAATAAGCGGCCTTCTCGTTCTTCGTCATATCCACCCCTCCTCGCTGAACGCGGATCAGGATCGGTCAGGTCAGAAAGTTTGGGAAGGTGGGTTGCCTAAACGCTTACGCCCAGGGGTTGCCGCAGCCTTCAGGATGCAGTTTTTGCGTAAGGTACCCCGCCGGGTTATTGGCCACCCGAGTACGGAGATGATCATGCGTTGTCATTTTTTAATTGTGGTGGAAGTGCCCGTCGTCCTGACTTTTTTGTGTCGGTGGTGTCTGCTCCAGATCGGTGACGGCCTGTTTTAAATCCTTCAACAGCAAATCTGCCATATCCCGGGAAAACCCCTCGCGAATGACCATCCGTAATACGGCCAATTTCGTGGCGTCTTCCGGCAAGGTATAGGCTGGCACCTGCCAGCCACGCATCCGTAACTGTCGCGACAAGTCGAATACCGTGAAGCGTGAACTGTCTTTGAGCCGCATGGCGAACACCGGAATACTGCTACCGTCACTGAGCAGCACGAAGGGACCCATGCGGGCAATACTCCCAGAAAGCCACAAGGCCGTATCACGTAGATTACGCATAATCCGCGTGTAACCCGCGCGGCCTAAGCGCAGCAGGTTGTAGTACTGACCGATGATCTGATTGCCCGGACGTGAAAAATTGAGGGTAAAGGTGGGCATGTCTCCGCCCAGATAATTGACATGAAATACCAACTCCTCAGGCAGGTGGGCTTCGCCACGCCAGAGAGCCCAACCCACGCCCGGGTATACCAAACCATACTTATGGCCTGATGTGTTAATGGAAACGACATTAGGCAGACGAAAATCCCAAAGCAGATCCGGCTGCAAAAAAGGCGCGACAAAGCCTCCGCTGGCGGCATCCACGTGGATGGGCACCTGCAAACCGGTCTTCTGGTTGTGGACAACCAGTGCGTCATGTATTTCGGCAATAGGGTCGAATTCACCGGTAAAGGTCGTCCCCAACACCGTCACCACGCCAATGGTGTTTTCATCTACCAGTGCCAGCACTTCCTCTGATTTAAGGGTGTAACGATCCTCATGCATCGGGATATAGCGCGGCTCCACCTCCCAATAGCGACAGAACTTTTCCCAGACCACTTGCACACTGCGACCCATCACCAGATTGGGGGTGGCTGCCGATGCCCCTGCCTTCTCACGACGCTTACGCCAGTTCCACTTGAGCGCCATGCCGGCCAGCATGACCGCCTCACTGGAGCCTATGGCAGAAACACCCACCGGGTGTTCATCCGGATGCGCATTGAATAAACGGGCCAGCATATTTACACAGCGCGTTTCGATTTCCGCCGTCTGAGGATATTCATCTTTGTCGATCATGTTTTTATCGAAAGTTTCTGCCATGAGCTTTTCGGCTTCCGGCTCCATCCAGGTGGTAACGAAAGTGGCCAGGTTCAGGCGGGCATTACCATCCAGCATCAACTCGTCATGGATGAGCTGATAGGCGGTCTGGGCGGGCATCTCGTTGTCTGGCAGACGGTATTTAGGAATCGTATGGTCCATAGTGCGTGAACCATAAGCAGGAGTAAGATTGCTATCTTCGGTGAAGTGTTTAACCATGCAGTAACTCCTTAATTATACGATGGTGGCAGTACCTTGAAGACAGTGGGTGTTCAGCATTTCAGATGGACGCCTTCGCAGAAGGGAGGTGCCGGAAGCGATACAGCAGTAGTGGGCACAGGACCATGACCGCGAGAGATCCCAGTATGGCTGGGGCATAAATGCCTTCCCGCATATGTCCTGGCGGAATTAATCCAATGAAGAGACAGGTGAGTGATGTCAGAAAACCGGTACTGGCAACTAACCAAAGACCCCAATTGCGTCCCCCGGGTACACGATAAGGGCGCCGTACATCCGGATGGGTATAGCGTAGCCGTATAGCTGCTGTAAAAAGCAATAAATACATAAAGCAATACAACACCACCGCGAGTGAGGTAAGCAGCAGAAACGCCATGTTTACCGAAGGCATCACGAGAATGAGCAGGGCCACGGTGCTCATGAAAACAGCCTGAACCAGAAGCAGGTTGCGAGGAACCCCATGCTGGTTGGCTTCCTGAAATGATGTAGGCAAAATTCCAGTACGGGAAGCGGCCCATATTCCCTTGATAGGCCCCAAAATCCAGGTGCTTACCTGTCCAGCAGCGCCAAAAGCTATGAGTATGGCGGCGAAAGGCAACAACATGCCCAGATGCCATGCGGTAAATAGGTGTTGAAGTGCCTGTACCGTGCCGGACACCATATTTAGCCGGGTGGCAGGCACTACGATAGCGACCGCGAGTCCCCCAGCAGGGTAATGATAAAGCCGATGATGGCGGCAGCGAATACGGCAATGGGGTAATTGCGTTGCACGTTTTTGACTTCTCGGGCGTGCCCAGCGGATACCTCAATGCCCACCACCCCGAAAATGAAACTGAGAAAGAGTAAAAGATGGTGTTGCGGATTCAAAAGCGGCAACCAGTTGTCCGGGGTGAGCGCTAGGTTCAGATGAACAGGATGGTCAGTGATCACGTAAACAATGGCCATGACAATTAAAACCAAGCTGGGAACCAGCACCCCGCTGCTCAGGCATACCGCCGAAATGATGCCAGAAGCGCGGGTGCCTCGGAGATTCGCTAAGGTGGCAACCCAGTATACCAGGATGATCACGCTGAAAACGAACCAGCGGTTGCTAGCGAACTGCGGTGCAAAGGCGTAGCTCAGGCTTGCGGCAATATAAGCAAGAATAGATGCGATACCAAATACGCTCTGAACCCATTGCAGCCAGACCGCCGTAAAACCCCATTGCGTTCCATAGGCCTCTTCCACCCAGTGAAATACCCCATTTTTAGGCCATGTGGTGGCGAGTTCCGCAGCCACCAATGCTATGGGTACCAGGAAAGCAAACACAGTGACGATATTGAAAAAGATCATTTGCAGACCGGTAGCAGCCATCATTGGCATGTTGCGCAGAGTAAAGAAGAGCGCCGCAGTCATCATGGTGAGCGTCACGATCCCAAGGTTTTGGCCACTCGACGGCGTTGCCGGGGTGGCACTGCATATCAATGAAGGCTGTGAGTCTTGATCCACCAATGTAAACTCCTTGGTAGTGCCTGGATGAAAAGTGGCTTTCTATTCGGTAAGGCTATGCGTTAGTCTGTCGCTATAACATAGACGCCTTGATCTGGTCCAGCTGTTTCATGGCACTGATTCTACATTGGGTCATGCGCAGTCGTTTACGTGCGAGTTACACCGGACTGCGCCAGAACGGGCCTTTGGAGCAACCCCGCCGTATTCATCATCACCAGACTCGTCTCAACGGCGCCCCACCCGTATCAGGGGGTGTCTTCCATCCACGAGTGTCAAAGCGAGGTTCTGCATGCCATCCGGGTAAAAAACCAGATGCGTCTCAGCAACTGACGCTGTTGTAGCGGAGCGTTTCGATATTTCTATTAGTAACATCAATAAGTTGCAAGATTGCTGTCGAACGCTGGCGCCTCGGAAAGGTTCACTCCCTGTGAATTGACCAAAAATATGCTAACATTAAACTAATGGAGGAGCGTACGTTGGCACGGGCACGAGAGCCATAAGGTTTTCGTATATGATTGGGGGCGCAACAACGCTATAACTTATTAGACAACGTTTCACGTCTCCACAGAACAGGAGGGCATGAAAATGTCAAAGTCTGCAAGCAACGCAATAAATTATTTTTTAATTTTTAGTATCACTCCCATGGTTGCGTTAATCGTGTATATTTCATTCCAAGCATTTGGGATAACCATTAGCCTTATGTATGTCCTGTACATGCTGTTATTAATTCTTTTTATAAAGATCATTCTCGCTGGCGCGATTATTGGTGCTTCTAAAACAACCGGTCTCTCTCTATTTAAGGACCGTTGACACCAACCTTGCCTGAAAGACGAGGATTACTTTCTGTAGATAACGGCACACGGCAGCCTTTATTGTCGGTCGTTATCGCTATGAGAAACCTCGAATAGCGAAAGCTTTGCCATTTCCAGGAAGATTTTATGCGTTATCAATACATTTTGTTGGCGATTTATATGGTTTTTTAAATGTTTGCGGATTTTGGACGGGTTGCCCCCTACCAAGTCACTTCCTGTTTTGGCAAGCAGGTAAAGTGTCGCATGTTATAGGCCAGATTCTTCATCCTAATCTTGAAGCTGGTCATTTTTTGCTCGTCTGTAAAGATTTATGTCAACAGCAGGATATGCAGGCTGAAAGCTGAATGTGAGATGGACCGGGTTTCCATCATCTTGAGAAATATCAAAAATAGAGCCGTTATGCAGATTGTTGGAGAAAAGCTAATTATCATTTCTGGCAAGCATGCATCGCATTTCTGTTTCATGACCGCCGTAATTCTGACTGCTTATTTGTTGAATCACGTCAATCAAGGAGAGGAATGATGAAAATACCTGATTTCCGGAAAGAGGAATCTGTTCATAATAATCAAGCGGTCCTTTTCGCGTCGCCGGCGTTCGGATCGCGTGATCACACCGGTGCTGATTTATGGAGTGTCCAAAACCTGCGATGGCAAAAATTCCTGACACTACTTGCGACCGGCCTGCTTGTCACTGGTCTGGCTGGATGCTCTTCTTCCACACATGCAGGGCAGGGACCTTATTCTGGACATAACGCCACCTGGTTTGCGCGGGGCAAAAATGCGGATGCTTTACATACTCAAATGGTGTGGTGTGCCAAAAATAACCCACAAATGACGGTTTCCTCGTGCGCTGCAGCCAAAAAGGGATATACAATGATTGGTGGCCATTGGAATCAAAGTGTGATCGATATGCTCAAGTAACTATTGCAAGGCGTGTATCCACCCATTAGAGACGGCTACTGGTCGCAGGTGTCCCTGACAAAACCTGGAAAATTCTTTGCTACACTTCAAGGGGTGGGAATCGAGGTATTCACCACACAACGCCTGCGAGATGCAATGGCTGATGACACGCAACCTGCCGTACTCCGCCAGCGCATAAGTGGATTACCGTCTGCCTTCGCCCATACCGCTGCCTACGCTTTCTGAAGATGGTGGATACGTACCATGACCATAGATACCGTCTTATCCGGAGTCCCGGATGTGGTCCTCGACCCACCGCATGGTGTGGAGATCTGTCCTGATTGCGGATTGGTGCAACACTTACCGCCTATTGAGAACAGAAGTCGATTGTTGTGCCCGCGCTGCGGACACATCATGGAGCGCACCGCGGGCCGCAGCCTGAATGCGGCCTTGGCCATTACCCTCTCTGCCCTGTTTCTGCTCATTCCCGCCAACTTTCTACCACTGCTGAAGGTGAACATTTTTGGGGTTCATCACCAAAGCGTCCTCGCCTCAGGCATCTGGGGCGTGGCAGAGCAGGGTTGGCCGCTGGTAGCCCTCATCCTTGGCGCAGAGTTGCTGGCCCTACCTCTTCTGCGCTTCACGACCTTGGGCATCGTGCTCCTGGAACTTTATGTGGGCCGTAATCCATACTGGCTGGGCAAGATGTTCCGCTGGTCGGAACAAATCGATCAATGGGCCATGCTGGATGTGTTTCTCATTGGTTTTGGTATTGGTTACGAGCGTGTGGCGCCGTTTCTGCCTATTGAGGTGGGTATTGGCGGCTGGTGTGTCATTGTTCTAGCCTTTCTCACCATGGTAACGCGCGCCACCCTAGAACGCCGGGAAATCTGGCGACGAATCGGCCCGACTTATGAATCGATATTTCCGGAAATCGAGCATATCGGCTGCGCCTTTTGCGGTTTACCGGCACCTACGCATCATGAAGGCAAAGACTGCCTGCGCTGCGGCACCAAAGTCTGGCGATACCAGCCCAATGCGACCATGCGTACCCTGGCTTTGACACTGGCCGGTTTTTTTTGTTATCCCTTTGCCTACATCTACCCTATGGAGTACAACTATCAATTAGGCCGTTTGCAGGGATACACCATCATGACCGGCGTCATGAAACTCGTTGACGCCCATTTTCTATTATTTGCGATTATTATTTTCTGTGCCAGCATTGTGATTCCATTTCTTAAGCTTTTCATGCTGAGTTGGTTTTTTATATCTATTCACCATCGCTCGACAAAGCTGTTACGCCTCAAAACCCATGCCTATCGTATTATCAAAGCCATCGGACGCTGGTCCCATGTGGATGTGTTTACGGTGACCGTGTTTTTACCGCTGATGCATCTCTCCGGCCTGCTGGCCGTTTATGTGGGCTACGCCTTACCGGCCTTTCTGGCGGTGGTGATACTCACCATGATCGCTACAGACGTTTTCGACCCGCGCGTGCTTTGGGCGGAATACGAGAGAATACATCATGCCTGAACTTGCTACCCCTCCTGCAAAATTACAGCGCACCCGCTGGCCGGGCCTGATCTGGGCCGTGCCGATTGCCGCCTTGGCCATTGTCGGATGGCTAGCCTTGCGCAGCTATATGGCGCAAGGCCCTTCGGTAACGGTACGCTTTAACACCATAGGTGGCATCAAACCTGATCATACCGTTGTCAAGTATCGCGGCGTGATCGTGGGTCATGTCAACGCCGTGCGACTCTCCAAATCCCTTGACGAAATATCTGTGACCATGCGTTTTGAGCCCTATATGGCTGGTCATTTAGGCAAAGGAACCCGCTATTGGATAGGCGGTGAGTCAGTAAGTTTCGCCAATCTGAGCTCCTTAAAATCCCTGATCTCCGGACCATACATCGGTATTGACCCACACCCAGGCCATACCGTCACACCTGTTGTTGGCCTGAATCAGGAACCCGTTTTGAAGAGTGAGCCTAAAGGAGTCACCGTTGTCTTAAAGGCCAAGGGACTGGGTAATATTTCTCGAGGCGCGCCTTTGTTTTACAAAGGCTATAGAATCGGTGAGATTCGCGGCGAAGCCATGCTGCCCGATGGGAGCGGATTTGACATTTACGCGTTTATTCCTGAGAAGTATCTTAAGCTTATAAACAGTCGAAGTCGCTTCTGGAGTTCCGGCGCCATTGGCGTGCGTTTGTTTGGAACCCATCCCGGGGTACATGTGCCGGCCATTCCCGCGCTGCTGAGTGGGGCTGTCACCTTGTCCACCCCGGAATCAGGGAATGCCGTGCATGATAACGAAACGTTCCCACTTTATGAAAATGCGGCCGCCGCGCGCAGTGCGCCCGACCGGTATGCCGTGCCTTACCGGCTGGTGACGACGGGTGGCCCGCAAGGCTTGATTGTTGGTGCTCTGGTCCTGCTCGAAGGTGCGCGGGTAGGCAGCGTAACCCAGGTGCATATGTACTATGATACGCTTCACCATGTCCTGCGCACGGATATACTGATTGCGCTTGACCCAAAGCGTATCCCCCTCAGCAAGGGAAGCATCTGGCGTCTCAACGATCCGCAAACCCAGATGAATAGTCTCCTGCGCCACCTGATTGCTCATGGTCTACGAGCCGAATTAAGTAGTGAAGTCCCTTTGCTTGGTCCCAAATTGATTACCCTCAATCAAATCACGGGTGCCCCTCCGGCACGATTACTCGCGGGCAACCCGCCACAAATCCCGATGGTCAGCAGCGTCGGCATTCATGACATCGTTAAGCATATCAATGCCGTGATGCAGCAAATTCATGAAATGCCCTTACCAGAAATCGCGCGAAATATTCATACGCTCACTGCCAAACTGGCGCAACTCAGCCGTTCTCCCCAAACCCGGCAGACCCTAAAGCATCTGGATCAAAGCATGACTCATTTGGATCAATTGATGCAGACTGCCAATGCGCGACTGCCGGACATTCTGAAGACACTTCATGACACCGTGCAGCAGGCGGATGAAGCGCTCCATGCCAGTAACGCCCTCTTACACAGTGGCGGCGCAGCGGCCAGCAATCCTGAGTCGACCACCCTGCCGCATACGCTCTACGAGCTTTCCCGGACGGCGCAATCCCTGCGCGCCCTGCTGGATTACCTGGACAGCCATCCCAACGCCCTCGTTTTTGGAAAAAGACCATGAACCTCAAAATGCTGCCGCTGCTGCTCGGTGCCGCCTGCGGACTCAGTGCCTGCGCCTCTGTACCCACGCAATATCTGACTTTGACGCCAGAGACCCAGGCGGCCCGAGAGGTGTCCTTCGGTACCTTGCAGGGTAAGGGACTCCCCTTGCTGGTCGCCCACGTCCAGATGCCGGCGGATCTGGATCGCCTCTATCTCACCCGCGAGCAGAGCAGGAACCGTTTTAACGTCGCTGATCACGTCCGCTGGATCGCGCCCTTGAGCGGAATGGCCCAACGGGTATTGGCCCAGGATATGGCGGCCGTCCTTCCGCACAAGACAGTGTTCATGCCGGGCGATCCCACCCCACCGGGGTCCTACCTGCTCCTGCGGGTGGTCGTTCAGCGCTTTATGCCGACGGATTCGGGACAGGTTGAGCTAAGCGCTGACTGGTTCGTACTGAATACGTCAACGCAACACATTCTTGCCCACGGACGCAGCAGTTGGCAGGTCGCCAGCAGGCAGCATCCCAGGGACCAGGCCGCCGCCATGAGCCAGTTACTGGCAAAGCTCGCCCAAACCGTTGCCGCGCATCTACGATGAGCCACAGAGCACCCCGCTACCTTCTGTACGGCCTGCTGAGGGAAAAGAAAGTAAATCTGAGCAGCCTGTTTGACGCCTTTTCCCGCCATGAAAAGATCTGGCTGACCAGCATACCCCGCCCGCGTGCCATCGCTCTGCTGGCACTGACCCAAGGACTGGCCAGCGTCAATATTGCGGCTCTGGGTGCCGTTGCCCCCTCGCTGGAACACGAGCTCGCCATCGGTAATGTGGCTTTTGGCTTACTTTCAGCGGCATCCATTTTAACTGGAGCCCTGGTCTCACTGCCGATCGGTATATTGGGTGACCAACAGGCGCGCGTTCCTTTACTGACCAAGCTCATTTATATCTGGGCGGCGGCCATAGCTATCAGTGCGATCTCACCAGACTATGCATTCCTGTTGGTTATGCAGATGGTGGCAGGGGCAGCCGGAGTGGCTGTGGGACCAGTTATTGCGTCCTTATCCGGAGATCTTTTCCCGCCATCCTGGCGCAGTCGCGCTTTTGGCCTGATTGTTGGCGGTGAACTGCTAGGTGCGGGCATTGGAATGGCCGTTGCAGGAACCATCAACGCACTGGGCAATTGGCGCGTCACTTTTTACGTCCTCGCAGCCATGGCACTTATTTTGGCCTATCTGCTTAAAAAAGGTATGCGCGAACCGACGCGCGACAACATGGGCAAGCTCGCACAGGATGTTCTTATCGACCATACACCCTCCTCTGTATCGACCCCGGTGGGTAGCGTCAAGGCAGACACCAAGCGATACCTTCTCGAAGACATCAAAGAAAAACAAATCCAGCCGGTCGCTACGCGCATTTTGCGTGAGGATCCCACATACTGGCCCTGGTTAAAATCCGCTCGCACCATTCTCTCAATTCCCAGCAACGTCATTTTTATCTCGGCCTCATCTGCTGGGTATTTTTATTTTACAGGACTCATGGCCTTTGGTGTGCTCTATCTGACCCAGCGTTTTGACCTCAATACCATGAGCGCCAGCCTGATATTTGTGGGTATCGGCCTGGGGGGCATTGGTGGCGTCATCGCGAGCGGGTGGCTTGCCGACTATCTGCTGCGACGCGGTATTATCACCGCCCGTGTCTGGGTGACCGGTATTTCTTTTTTGCTGACGATTCCTTTTTTCTTTCTGGCCCTGCAAACCAGCCATAAATGGCTGGAGATAACCTTACTTTTTTTCGGAGCCGCAGCACTGGGCGCGACAAATCCCTCTCTGGATGCGGCGCGCCTCGACATCATGCATTCGCGCCTTTGGGGACGTGCCGAAGGAATCCGTATCTCCCTGCGTTATATTCTGGAGGCCGCGGCACCTTTGGCCTTCGGTTGGGTTTCCGAATATTTCCCAGAACAGTCCTGTCATCTAGCGCAATGTCGTCATGGTTATGGCCTGCAAATCAGTTTTCAGATTTTTCTGGTACTTCTCGCCGTGGCAACCATACTATTGCTAATCGCCACCCAAACCTATCCCCGCGATGTGGCTACGACACTTTTCTCTGAGCAGCCCACCCGTTCGTGACTGCGAACGACGTTCTTTCCCGAATTTTGTTCAGGGACTTGCTTCTCCGGTTAGATCCCAAGCCTGTCGGACAGCGCGACCCAATCAATGCAGAGCAGTGGTTCGGCGATTGTTCTGAACAGATTGACACTATCTCTCAAGCATTAACGTGATGGACAATCCAAATCCGAACACTATAAAGGAAAGAACGGTCATCCCGGTGATGGCACCTTTTGAAACCTTCACCATCTCATGATCCATCGACGATCCACCGTTTTCGTGGCCAGGATCGGTGTGGTCATGACTAGCGGATGGGTGACGCAATGATTGAACTTTGTCGCCGATCCCAGTCTCGTTTTGTGGTCGTACCGTCATCATGCCGTGCTTCATGTTCCGGGAAACCAACCACCAATTCATCGGATACGCTGCGACAAAACCGACCAAAAGGGCCATAGACATGATGAACCAAAATCCCGGTGTGGAGGGGCTTTGACTTGACGGAGCACTTTTCATTGCCAGCATCATTACGGGGACCATGCCGGCCATCAGAAAATTCATCGACAGCAACTCGGAAAAGAAAGTGCTGATAAGTGCGCGCTTATATGAGCCACCAGTCATATCTCGCATGAACAATGCCTGGAAAATGGCCCATCCGAAGGCAAATCCTAAAATATACTCTAAAGCGATATCCGTGGTTTTAGAAAAATGGAGCAAACTGGCGATGACAGCACCGGTCAGAATGCCAACCCCATCCCCGGCGACGCAATGCATAGTGGAGCCCAGCACCTGCCTCCAACGTGTCGAGACATACCTCTCGTGCAACCCAGGTAGTGGTTCTCGACAACCCAATACGTACAGGAACGCGCCGAGCGGCCCTGTATACGCGGTGAGCAATACAAAGCCCCACTTGAGAACCTTGGACTCTGGTGTGGCGCGAATATCAACCGCAACAAACAGTACTGATAACGCGGTAAGGATAAACCACAAAAGCATCACGCCATTAAACATCCCCCCTCCTCCTGCGCCCATCCCCTTGAGCCACGCCCAAGTGATCGCGTTGCCGACAGATAGCACTTACATCTGGATCTGGAGCATCTCCAACCACCTTGCCCGAGTCAGAAGGCGCAATATTAAACGAGGAGAAGCATCCAGCTTGCTCTACGGTCCATCCTATGGCCGTTTGTAGCCATTCATGTGCTTTTATCCCCATGTTCAGTAAAGTTTTAGGTCCCGGCCAGCAATTCATCAAGCCGTGGCTTCTGATGGGCAAATGTTCCCCATAACGCCTCGCCAGCGATCACCGTGATTGGCGCGACCCGCACTCCGTAGCGTGATTTGGCCTCCTCAGCCACGCCGGGAGCAGTCACGTCACGTTCCTCGTATGCGACATCGTGTTCCTTGAGGTAACGGCGCACGGCGGCGCAGTCGGGGCAGCCGTGACTGGTGTAGAGCAGTACCGGATCAGACATGACGGTCGATGTGCGGGACTTCAGCCCCGCACATCCGCCTCATAGCCTTCTTCCTTGACCGCAGCGATCAGTGCGGCGGTGCTCGCCTGACCATGCACTACAGCTTCTCCTGGTATGAGAGTAACGTCCGCTTTTTCAACGCCGGGCACGCCTTCCAGCGCCTTCGTCACGGCCCGTACGCAATGCTCGCAGGTCATGCCGGTGATCTTCAGATTGATATTGCTCATGGGTTTTCTCCTGTTGGGAATGAAGTGAAAGGAATTATTCAAAGCGCTCGCATAAGCGTTATTCAACCACGCACGGCATCAGCCACACGCTGGAGTTTGTCGCGCACCTCGATGCCGAGCGTGGTAATTTGCGGCCTGTCCACCATGCCGAGTACGGCGGCAGGATCCATGAACACCACGCTCACCTTGCCATTGTCGTCTTCACGCACCACCACGTTGCAGGGCAGCAGGGCGCCGATGTCGGGCTCGGCCATCAACGCCTGATGGGCGTAGTGCGGGTTGCAAGCGCCAAGAATGATATAGGGCTGCCCCTCAATGCCCAGTTTGGCCTTGAGCGTGGCGGCCACGTCGATCGTGGTGAGCACGCCGAAGCCTTCCACCTTGAGGGCCTCGGTGACCTGCGCCACGGTGCTATCAAAATCGCCCTTGGCGGGTACGCTGAAAACGAACTGACTCATATTGATTCTCCTCGTTTGAATGATCGCTCAGGAATGAGCAGGTTCGAGTGCGGCATTCTGTACCGCGCCCGGGGTTACCGTTGGTACATAAGCCTTGAGCCGTTTAAGGCGCAGGCTGTTGCTAAGCACGAAGACGGAGGACAGCCCCATGGCTACGCCAGCCACCATCGGATTCAGATGGATGCCGATAGGCACGGCCACGCCAGCCGCAACCGGGATCAGCAGAATGTTGTAGAAAAAGGCCCAGAACAGATTGCCGCGGATATTGCTCAGTGTGCGCCGTGCCGCAGTCAGTGCCGTGACCACCTCGCCGAGCTGCCCGCGCGTGAGGGTCACATCTGCTGCTTCGATGGCGATGTCCGTGCCTGAGGCGAGTGCAATGCCGACATTAGCCTGTGCGAGCGCTGGAGCGTCATTGATACCATCGCCGACGAAGGCGACCCGTCGGCCCTGTTCCTGCAACTGGGTGACGACTTTCGCTTTATCCTGGGGCAGCACCTCAGCATGCACCTGCTCGATATGTAATTGCCTGGCAACAGACTGAGCGGTAGCCCGCGCATCACCAGTGACCATGGCCACCTGTAGCCCACGCGCGCGTAATGCCTGTACAACCGCATACGCCTCCGGTTTGATGCGATCGGCAATGGCGAGCCACCCGAGGAGCGTTGCGTCGACCGCGACGAACACCACCGTGCGCCCGTCATTCTCTATTTGTGCCGCAGCCTCGGTGTTATCCCCCAGCAGTACATTTTCACGTTCCATAAAACGTCGGGCGCCAACACGCACCATACGGCCTTCCACTTCACCTTCGATCCCATAGCCGGCAATAGAGCGGAAATTTTTGACTGTAGGCAAGTGTATGCCGCGCTCGCCGGCCGCAGTGACAATAGCCCGCCCGAGCGGATGCTCGGAAGCCGATTCCAACGCTGCAGCCAAACGCAGTGCTGTAGCGGGATCGGGGCCACCCTGATCAACGAGGGCAGGACGGCCTTCGGTCAACGTGCCGGTCTTGTCGAATAGCAGGGTGTCAACATGTGATAGCGTCTCCAGTGCCTCGCCTTTGCGAAACAGCACGCCGAGTTCCGCCGCACGTCCGGTGCCCACCATGATCGCCGCCGGTGTTGCCAATCCCATGGCACAGGGGCACGCCACCACCAGCACGGCGACTGCCGCGACCAGTGCGATGCTGACATTGCCCGTCAAGGCTATCCAGACGCCGAAGGTTGTCAACGCGATGACCAGCACGACTGGGGTGAACACCCGTACCGCACGATCGGTCAGCCCCTGAATCGGAAGTTTGCCGGTTTGTGCGCTCTCTACCAGGTGGATGATATGTGCCAGTACGGTGTCGCGCCCGACGGAAGTGGCCTCTACGACCAATCGCCCATCCTGGCAGATGGTGCCACCCACTACGGTGTCATCCATGGTCTTGGCCGAAGGCAGGGGTTCGCCGGTCAGCATAGCCTCGTCTACATGCGCGCGCCCCTCGACTACGCGTCCGTCCACTGGAATGCGTTCACCGGGGCGCACCACGATGCGCTCGCCAGTGCGCAGTCGCGATACCGGCACCTCTTGCTCGATACCGTTCGCATCGAGCCTATGCGCAGTCTTTGCCTGCAAACCGGCCAACTTGCGAATGGCCGATGAGGTGCGGCCCTTGGCCAACCCCTCCAGGTACTTGCCAGCGAGTACGGCTGCGATAACGACTGCGGCTGAATCGAAATACACATGTCGTGCATCGAGTGGAAACCATGCGGGCGCCACCAACACCAACACGCTGTAAGCCCAGGCCGCGCCCGTGCCGGTAGCCACCAGGGAGTTCATGTCTGGCGACAGGTGGCGGTAGGCGATCAGGCCTGGCCTGAAAAACCGCCGACCGGGCACGAACAAAACGATACTGGCAAGCACAAACTGCACCCACTCCCAGAAATGCGCAAAGGGACTCGCGACCATCAGCGCGTGATCAAAGGCTGGGACGAATGAGGCGCCCATGGACAGCACCAGAATCGCCATGGCCAGCACCGCAGCTACGATGACATCACGGCCCATGGCGCGCAAACTCACACGGCGCTGGTCTGCCTCGTTGACATCCTGCTCCCCATCTTCCTGAACAGGATGCGCGGCGTAACCCGCCGCGCTTACGGCGCTGGCCAATTCGTCCGTACTGATCATCGCCGGGATGTAGCGCACACGCGCACGCTCAGTAGCCAGGTTAACCACAGCCTCCAGCACTCCGGATTGCTGTCTGAGTGCACGCTCTACGCGGCCCACACAGGAAGCGCAGGTCATGCCCTCCACCACAAGATCAATCTCATCGGTCACCGGTGTGTAGCCGGTCTCGCGGATCGCCTCGGCGATGCGGGCGGCATCGAGCTGTTGTGGGTCGAAAAACACCTCGGCGCGCTCGGTCGCCAAGTTCACGCTGGCCGAGGTGACGCCGGGCAGTTTGCCCAGCGCCCGTTCCACCCGCGCGCTACAAGAGGCGCAGGTCATCCCGTCTATGCCAATCTCAAGGTGTCCACGGATTTTGTCATCCATGAATACACCTCCTCGTGGTGATACCCGCTGTGTATAGTGGATCACGTCTTACAGATAGCTCCTGTAAAAACTACATATAGCCCACCACCAGTTCATGATAACCATTAAGACCCACTGCAATGTCAAGAGTGATTTTATTGTGCTGAGATCGCGCATTCTCTCACTGACTGACCGGATAACGCATAGTGGGGTGGGGGACTGCTAACAAGATGAACACCCTCAGCATTGCTTAAGTCTGGCTGATAAGCCAATCGAGGACGGCCCTCTGCCCTTGATTACTTGGCCCACAGGCGTCGTGTTTCTGAATGATTCATGGATACCCTAATGCTTGAGTTGTGCCAGTTGAGCGGGATTTGCCTGATACATCACCCTACCCTATTCTCCACATCCGAAAAACCGCGACATAACGCCGCCGATTTGCCGCTTACGCTACAACAGACCTCGGGTTGTGCCAGATTCCGTCTGCCGCAATCAGCGCGTCAGCCTGTTTCGGTCCCCAGCTGCCCGGCTTATAGGAGTGCGCCGGGTGGTGCGTTTCAAGGACCGGATTGACTACCGCCCAGGCAGCCTCCACCGCATCCTCACGGGTGAAGAGCGCGCCATCGCCGGCCATGGCATCACCCAGCAGTCGTTCGTAGGGTGTTTCTTCGTTCGGCTGTTCATCCAGCAGGGAGAGCTCGCGTTGGTCGCCGACGAACTCTTTGCCAGCACGCTTGACGCGCACGGCGAGGGCGACGGCAGCGTTGGGAGAGAGCCGGAAGCGCAGATAATTGGCGCGCCCATCCGCCGGTGCAGAATCGTCGAACAGTCTTTGCGGTGGCGGTTTTAGTTCTACCAGAACCTCAGCCGCTGTTGCTGCCAGGCATTTACCGGAACGCAGGTACCACGGCACCCCTTGCCAGCGCCAGGAGTCGATGAACAGCCGCAAGGCGCAGAATGTCTCGACGTCCGAGTCCTTCGCCACGCCCGGCTCTTTGCGGTAGCCGGTGTACTGACCGCGCACTACGTCATCCTGTTGAAGCGGGCGCATGGCCTGGAATACCTTGGCTTTTTCACTATGCACTGCCCCAAATCCCTGATAGGCAGGTGGCTCCATGGCCAGCAGTGCGACGATCTGGAATAAATGATTCTGGATGACGTCGCGCAGACAACCGGCGCTTTCGTAAAAGGTACCGCGACCCTTGACACCGAAACCCTCGGCCAGAGTGATCTGCACACTGGCCACGTGGTTACGGTTCCAGATTGGCTCCAGAAATGAATTGGCGAAACGGAAATAGAGGATATTCATGATCGCCTCTTTTCCGAGATAGTGGTCGATCCGGAAAATAGAATCTTCTGGAAACACCGATTGCGCGATACGGTTAAGTTCCCGCGCGGAGGCCAGATCGCGTCCGAACGGCTTTTCGACGATGACGCGCGCCTGATCGGCCAAACCAGAAGAACCCAGCCCTTTGATCACCTTCGCGAACAGTGCAGGGGGAATGGCAAGGTAATGAGCAGGACGCTGTGCATCGCCCAGTGTCTGTTTCAGGGCTTTGAACGTCACCAGGTCGTTGTAATCGCCACCCACATATTTAAGCAGGGAAAGCAGGTGGTGCGACATGAAGTCGCATAAGTAGTTGTATTAATTAGACTGTTCTCCCTTGAAAGAGAACCTGGTGTTCGTCCACCAGTGCCCACCGGCACATGCGACCAAGGGGTAACCCTATCGTGTGAAGCTGTCGGAGAAGTACCCGCGGGAAACCGTAGGCCGAGCCGCGAGGTGAAGCTCACACTGCCAGTCCAAGGCGGTAAGGGGCGAGGGCAAGGACGGTATGGTCAACGCAAGTGAACTGCTGATAAACGTCGTTATTCCCAACAAGCCAAAAGGACTGAGTATGGGAACGAGGCTTGAACCAAAAGGTAAGGTGAGTTGGTGATGAAGGGTCATTTGTCCTCATCCGACGATAAACACTCCCCGGCGAATAGGTAGGACCCAACCCGTCCGTATGTCACTTATGCGGAACATGGTAATCCCGTAGCCCCGCCCAGAATATCGGGCAAAGCCGACCGCAAGGAAGGCTCATGAGGATGCGGGTATAGGATGGGGGAAAACGCGAACGCCGTTCTGTAATGGAACGGATACGGGGTGCAACATTCCTCGACGCGAAAGCGGGCAGACTTCCCCTTGGTCTCTCATCACGAGAACTTTTAGAACCTCTCAAGGAGGGAATGGCAAATGAACGCAAGAACATCGGCGTGTGCGCCCTCTCACGGCGTGGACTGGCACGGTACCAATTGGTCCCAGGCCACGAAACAAGTGCGGAGGCTGCAAGCGCGTATCGTGAAGGCAACGCAGGAAGGCCGATGGGGCAAGGTGAATTCCTTGCAACACCTGCTGACCCACTCGTATAGCGGCAAGGTATTAGCCGTGCAGCGGGTGACTTCCAATCAAGGCAAAAACACGCCTGGGGTGGACGGGGCAACCTGGTCCTCTCCGGCAGACAAAGCGCAGGCCGTGTTGTCACTTCGGCGGCGGGGATATCAACCCCAACCGCTCAAACGGGTGTACATCCCCTGTTACGTCCCGCAATAAATTAGGTGCCTTGTCCCGAGCTATTTGAGGTCGAAACGACGGGGTTATCCCACGGTCTTTCGGCAAGAACACGCACCCGGAGAAGCGCGGGACAGCGATGGCTATCCCGCGCGGGATGGTTACCGTCAGAAGGGCTCTTTCTGCGCTTGAGGGGGACAGTGCCGGTAATGGCTTATTTGTCGCCCATAACGGCTTTCAATCAGGCTGGACAATGCCGTGACGAACTGACTCAGGGCTGCCGCCGCTTCATCGGAGAGATTCTGCGGGAACAGTAGCGCCCAGTCCTCCAGCAGCGCCTCTGCCTCATCCATTTCTTCATAGGCTTTCATCGCAACGCCTCGATAGCCGCCTGCAGCAGATCATCCGGCAGATGGTTGAGTCCCTTGGGTACGGCCAGGCGCAGAGCAGTATGGAGGATGTTGCCAGCCTGTCGGGGAAATCCTTTGGACGCCTGCCGGAGAAGCTCCAGTCCGGAGTCGGATAACATCGTGTGCTGGCTTCCGGCGGACTTCAGGGCATGGGTGATGAGGGCAGTAAAACGTTCCCGTTCAAGGACGGGTGCCAGGCGGATGCGTACCTGGATACGGCTGGCCAGGGCGGCATAGGGCACCCGGTCCAGAGTTTGGGCCAGATGAGGATGTCCCGCCAGCCAGACGGTGAGCATGCTCCGGGAATCGAAGGCGAAGTTCAGGAAGGCCGGGAAGTCCCGGAAGAATTCCGGCGGCAGGTTCTGCGCCTCGTCGATGACCCAGACGGGGAGGACCTGCTTGTGGTCCATCAGGTCATGGATATGCTCCTTGATGTCCTTCCAGAGCTGGGCGCGGCGGTAACTGGGTTCGACCCCCAGACTCCGGGCCAGCCCGCGGTAGATGTCGATCCGTCCGAAGTCCGTATCCGCCTGGTAGATCACCAGATAACGGTGCGGATTCAACGACGCGGTGAGACTGCGCAGGGCCGTGGTCTTGCCCACCCCGGGCTCACCGATCAGCAAGCCCACTCCAGGAGACTGCAGAAGCCACTGGAAGCGCTCCCGCAAAGGCGCCAGGGCACCATCATCCCAGAGTTCCGCCGTATCCTTGTCCAGAGGCAGGCGGGTAAAGCCGAAGTGCTGGAGGACCTGGCTCATTGCTCATCCTCCCCGTAATACTTCTTATGGGCGATTTCCACGAGGCTGGTCGAATCGGCAGGCTCTTCCACGACCGTATCGGCTGCACCCGGCTGATGGCGCTTGCGGTGGGCATTGGCTTCCCGGTCCAGGGGCGTGGCCCGGCCCAGATCTTCTCCTGCGGCGCTTTCTACAGACACCACCCGGCCGGCATGGGCGTCGACCACGAGAGTGACGGTCTTGCCTACCAGCGCATAGGGGACTTCGAAGAACTGACCCAGATAAGAGACGGTCCCATCCTTGCGCACCCGACGGGCCTCGCGGTGATAAAACAGCGCATCGAGGTGGGCCGCCTGGGTGCCGAGGCTGCGGATCCGGGGCAGATCCTGCTGGTAGCGGAACAAGGGCGTCAGCCCCTCCAGCCCCCCATGGGGCCGCTGGTGGTAGACCTGCTCCAGCCAGGCCCAGAGCCGCGCATTGAGATCGTCCAGATCGCGGATCCGGCGCGTGTCCAGTTCGGTCAGAAACTGATCGCGGAAGGTCCGGTGCCAGCGCTCGATCTTCCCTTTGGATTCTGGGGTATAAGGGCGACAGTAGATCAGTGATATCCCCAACCGGGCACAAATCCCTTGCAGGGAGCCCGAGCGATAGGCGGCCCCGTTATCCACCACCAGTTTATAGGGTAATCAGCAGGACCAAATAATGTTAAGGAATGCCTGGAATACCAAGGGCCGTCTTAATTTGGTCAGAATTTCCTGCACATAATTTTGGAGGTGTCATCCTTGACTTCCGTCAACCAAGGAGGCACATCATGTCATCTGATCAATCATGTAATGAATCGTTACTTTTACTATTCGACGTCCACCTGAGAACCGAAGGCTATGCGCAAAAGAACAGCCGCGTATACATTGCTCAAGCGCGACGCTTTCTTGAGTACCTTGCAAAGCACAACATCGCCGTCGCCGATACGGAACTGACGGACGTTTCGCGATATTTGCGCAATGAACGGCAGCGCTATCGTCGCAATCATGGGCATCTACCGAAATCAGGCTATATAGCCTGGGAAGCGCACAGGCTAGTAGTCTACACACGCTGATGCGAGTCATCCGTGGTCAGTGGCCACCAACTGCTGTTCCGTCAACACCGACCGAAGTATTCCAACAACAGATTTGCCAAGGGTACGCGCAGTGTCTGATCACTGACCGCGGACTGGCTATGGAGACCATTGCTGGCCGTCGTAATGAAGGAGAGCGATTCCTAAGATGGCTTGGTGAGCGTGGCGGTTCAGTCAGAATGCTGGACCTTACCTGTGAGCTTGTCGATGCGTATGTGACCTTCCGTGCATCGACATTGAGTCGGCGAAGCAGGAAATTGATGGCCTGCCAGCTACGCTCCTTCCTGTGTTATCTATATTCGAACGGGCGAATCACGCGCGACCTTGCACGGCTTGTCATTGCGCCGAAGCTGTACGCGTTGGAGACCATTCCTTCAGCATTCCGCGATGAAGAAGTGCGCGCCATTATCGAAGCGGCACGCCAGGATCGCTCTCCCAAAGGATTGCGCGACTACGCCATTCTCCTTTTACTCGATACCTACGGCCTGCGAGATTTGGAAGTTGTGCGTCTGCAACTTGAGGATGTGGATTGGCGTACGGACAGGCTGTATATCCGACGATCTAAGACCGGCAGCGAATCAATCCTGCCGTTGCTAAGCACCGTGGGAGAAGCAATCTTGGCTTACTTACGCAATGGCCGTCCCAAGACATCCGGGCGCGAAATATTCATTCGCACACTTGCACCCTATCATCGTCTATCTTCGCTCTACCAGATGATCCAGGGCCGTCTCGCGCAGGCCAACATTCGTCCAGCAGGCAAACATGGTGCCCATGCATTTCGTCACGCCAGAGCAATAAGCTTGCTTCGCGCCAATGTTTCTCTAAAGCAGATCGGAGATATTTTGGTCCACCATACTCTGCCCACTTTGGCCCGAGACCGTCGAATTGCTCAAGGCATTACTCAAGCGCCAACCACGAGCCAATACGGAACCGATTTTTACCAATCGATATGGCGAGCCGCTGGGCGCGTCGGGCTTCCGTTACAAGCTTGCCCAATACGTCGCTGCTGCCACCAAGCAAACTCCTTCACTCAACAGTAAAAAGGTTACACCACATCGTTTTCGGCACGCGATGGCTGTCCATTTGATCGCCGCTGGGGTTGACGTGACTGTGATTCGTAGCTGGCTCGGGCATGCGAGCTTGGATACGACCAATCATTATGCTCAAGCGAACATGGAAACCAAGCGGAAAGCACTTGAAGCAGTCGATACCATCGTTCGACAAGAGAAATCACCAAGTTGGAGGAAAAATGCCGACATATTGACTTGGCTCGATTCACTTTGAGGCATCGAAATAATCACGAGGAAATCCTGGTCCCAATAATGCTACGCTTGGGCGTCCCGGGTTTCCTTAACATTATTTGGTCCTGCTGATTACCCTATAAACTGGTGGTGGATAACGGGGCCGCCTATCGCTCGGGCTCCCTGCAAGGGATTTGTGCCCGGTTGGGGATATCACTGATCTACTGTCGCCCTTATACCCCAGAATCCAAAGGGAAGATCGAGCGCTGGCACCGGACCTTCCGCGATCAGTTTCTGACCGAACTGGACACGCGCCGGATCCGCGATCTGGACGATCTCAATGCGCGGCTCTGGGCCTGGCTGGAGCAGGTCTACCACCAGCGGCCCCATGGGGGGCTGGAGGGGCTGACGCCCTTGTTCCGCTACCAGCAGGATCTGCCCCGGATCCGCAGCCTCGGCACCCAGGCGGCCCACCTCGATGCGCTGTTTTATCACCGCGAGGCCCGTCGGGTGCGCAAGGATGGGACCGTCTCTTATCTGGGTCAGTTCTTCGAAGTCCCCTATGCGCTGGTAGGCAAGACCGTCACTCTCGTGGTCGACGCCCATGCCGGCCGGGTGGTGTCTGTAGAAAGCGCCGCAGGAGAAGATCTGGGCCGGGCCACGCCCCTGGACCGGGAAGCCAATGTCCACCGCAAGCGCCATCAGCCGGGTGCAGCCGATACGGCCGTGGAAGAGCCTGCCGATTCGACCAGCCTCGTGGAAATCGCCCATAAGAAGTATTACGGGGAGGATGAGCAATGAGCCAGGTCCTCCAGCACTTCGGCTTTACCCGCCTGCCTCTGGACAAGGATACGGCGGAACTCTGGGATGATGGTGCCCTGGCGCCTTTGCGGGAGCGCTTCCAGTGGCTTCTGCAGTCTCCTGGAGTGGGCTTGCTGATCGGTGAGCCCGGGGTGGGCAAGACCACGGCCCTGCGCAGTCTCACCGCGTCGTTGAATCCGCACCGTTATCTGGTGATCTACCAGGCGGATACGGACTTCGGACGGATCGACATCTACCGCGGGCTGGCCCGGAGTCTGGGGGTCGAACCCAGTTACCGCCGCGCCCAGCTCTGGAAGGACATCAAGGAGCATATCCATGACCTGATGGACCACAAACAGGTCCTCCCAGTCTGGATCATCGACGAGGCGCAGAACCTGCCGCCGGAATTCTTTCGGGACTTCCCGGCCTTCCTGAACTTCGCCTTCGATTCCCGGAGCATGCTCACCGTCTGGCTGGCGGGACATCCTCATCTGGCCCAAACCCTGGACCGGGTGCCCTATGCCGCCCTGGCCAGCCGTATCCAGGTACGCATCCGCCTGGCACCCGTCCTTGAACGGGAACGTTTTACTGCCCTCATCACCCATGCCCTGAAGTCCGCCGGATGCCAGCACACGTTGTTATCCGACTCTGGACTGGAACTCCTCCGACAAGCGTCCAAAGGATTTCCCCGACAGGCTGGCAACATTCTCCATACCGCTCTGCGCCTGGCCGTACCCAAGGGACTCAACCATCTGCCGGATGATCTGCTGCAGGCGGCTATCGAGGCGTTGCGATGAAAGCCTATGAAGAAATGGATGAGGCAGAGGCGCTGCTGGAGGACTGGGCGCTACTGTTCCCGCAGAATCTCTCCGATGAAGCGGCGGCAGCCCTGAGTCAGTTCGTCACGGCATTGTCCAGCCTGATTGAAAGCCGTTATGGGCGACAAATAAGCCACTACCGGCACCACCCTCCCCCTCAAGCGCAGAAAGAGCCCTTCTGACGGTAACCATCCCGCGCGGGATAGCCATCGCTGTCCCGCGCTTCTCCGGGTGCGTGTTCTTGCCGAAAGACCGTGGGATAACCCCGTCGTTTCGACCTCAAATAGCTCGGGACAAGGCACCTAATTTATTGCGGGACGTAACAGCTACCCCAGTGATGACAGCCTTCCCCGTATATGTGGCGGGTCGGCTTCCGCATTACGCTTTTCGAGGCCTGCTCAGTGTTCACTCACGTTGCAACCTGCATACTTACCAAGCCACTTTTCATGGCCCTCTACACCGGAGGCTTCAGCCGCTTCGTTACCTCCACGACTGCCCCGATTGCTACCGGCTGGAGCGACAGTTACCGGGCGGGATTCACACCCGCTGAAAGACCGTTCCTTTGCACGGCGCACACATAAGCAGCGTTATGTATACCTCGCGATTATGTATAGCGGTACAGCTGAGAGCCTTGCTGCGACGGGGTTGTAAGGACGAACCTTGCTCGCGAGCTCTACATAATAAACGCTGTTTTGGAGACTTCAGCAAGATGACTGCCTACCGGCGGTGCCGAATATTGCTGTCAGGCTTCCGGAACAGAAGGAGTGCTAGGATTCACAGGCAACCACCTTCCCGAGCAGTAAGTTAATGGTGATCCAAAGATCTCCGATCAGCATCGTGGCCATGGATCAGACCGGCAGTTGGGGTGTTGATCTGTGGCGCATGTGGAGCCCTGTCGTGGTGACTACACACCGAATCGACCAATTTTATGTATAGCATCTCGATACCGCTCCTACCAAATGGCCAGCATTGACAGGGCTTACAGCCAGCTCGACATGCGCACTATACATAATCACATAGTATACATAACGCTGCATACCGACCATTGGTGATGCCCGCCAGCATGAGAGCTCGGATGAACCGCACACAGAAGCCGTGGGTCGTCGGAGTCTCTTGTTTTCACTTAATGCCCAAAATCGTCCCGGCTATGACGCGGCTGTCTACGAACAGTCTCCCTGGCCTTTTGCTGTGACGATTCATGCTGTTTTTGCGCGTGCAGGGGTTTAGCCCCATCAGGTAAAACTCGTGATATATCCTGCTGTGGCACCCGCTTTTGCTGGAGCTTCGGCTGCGTTGCTAGGCGCGCTTCCTGCCATACCCGTTGCAGATCTTTGTCCCGGACCGGAAGACCCAGCCGCGCGGCTTGCCGTGCGGCCTGCCCACGGAAGGCAGCGCTGCCCGTAATGTCCACTGCACCATATTTCTGCGCGGCGATACGCAGGGCGGCTTCCACCGACGCCGCTGCACGGTCGTGCATTTCAATCCTTGGGCCGGTATCCGTGAACAACTTTGCACCCTGGTCATTCCGGTAATGGATCAGTTGGCGGCGATGGTCTATCTCGTGGTGTAGCTCGGACAGAATAGGCTTGAGCTCTTCCAGCTCTTCGCCCTCAATACCGTTTTTCTCCTGGCTGGCCTTGCGGCCTTCCCGGTAGCGGATCCCGCGCAAGGCTGCCAGAGCCGCCTCATCGCCCATGGCAGCCTGCTGTTCCAGCCAATCCCGCCATACCATCGTGTGTGGTAGGGCGTGGCGCTCTTTCAGGTGCTTTTTCTGTAGCGCCTCTTTTGCGCGAGCGGCTTCATAGGCCCAGAGAGACTTGCCCATGGCCGCCGACGTGCCCTTGGCTGCTTCCTTGGCCATGAATGCCTGCTTGTGAGCTTTGGTGCTGACCTGCAAAGCATCGCGCTCCGATTTCTGCCGCCACATCAGCGACTGCCGGATATCCCGGCGGGTGTCCTTGACATGCTGCTGATCCGCCTTGTAGCGATCGTGCAGGCCTTCACGTTCGACCTGTCGCTCCGCGCGGCGCTTTATGCGCTGACCTTTTTTATCGTCATACGGCGCAGGGCCATCGGACTGCATGCCAGTCTGGTGGGCGTGCAGGAACTTCTCGTAGGTTGTGGCGGAGCCAAGAAGAAGAGAAGGGGCTGGGGTGAATGCTCCTAGGTGCTGTTCCAGCTTCATCTTCGTAAAGCCCCGGTCGAGCTTGGAGACCTGGCAGGCCAACACCCGCCCACTTTCCAAGGTCGTGGATACCACCATGCCCGATCCTCTGGGCTGGATCACCATGCCGTGACCGGCCAGAGCGGTATGTACGTCCTGCCAGGTGGCCCAAGGATTACTCAGAACATTACGAAGCGCCCGCGCCGGCGTGCCCTGTGCCCACTCCTGAAAGCTCGGTGCGCCCTGACTACGCTCAGCAGCCTTGGCCGCCTGGGTCATGGCTGGACCGTGCTCATCACCACTTTTCAGCAACCCCTTCTCCAAACGCTCCTTGCGGGACATCCGGACGATCTGGGGTCCGCCCTTGCCGTCCAAGGTAATGAACGGGCCATTGTCTCGCGCAAAGCCGTGTTTGATTTCCAGTTCCCGCATGGCCTTGTCAATGATCAGATAGTCTCTGCGCGGAGGCCCCATCACGACGCCCTTTTCGGGATGCACGCGATTGACGGCGATATGCACATGATCATCGTCGGTATCCCGGTGAATAGCCCAGACAACCTGGCACTCGTCCATGCCAAGGGCTTTCAAGGTGTGCCGGACACAATCTTTGATTTGGCCCGGCTTCGGGATGTCTTCCGGGCGCCAGGACAGGACCATGTGATATACCGGGTCACCTTTGAACTTGGCTTTGCGATGCGCCTTGTCAGCGATGCCATCCATCTGCGCGATAATCGCGTCTGGTTCGTCCAGATTGCCCGGCATATTCATGACACCCATTTCAGTGTCAGGTACTTCGCGACCCTTACCATCGACTTCGCGGATAATATAATTGACCACATCCCCGAACTGACTCTTGCTGCCGGTCTTAGCTGCTGTGCGGCTTTTACCGACTTTGCCAATCATGGCATATCCATTAACTGCTCTTGCTGATGAATTACCGCTTCCAGGCGATAGGCGTTACCCAATGCAAACTTGAACAGGGCCTTTAATTCTTGCCTGGGCAGTGGGGTGTATAGATTCATGTCATAAGCGGCTTTGAGTAGATTGCCAATCCGTCGCTGCTCAAGCAAAAGGTCATGCGCCTTGTTCATAGGGTCTACGGCAGTCAGGACGAGATGTTTTATCACTTGGGCTCGCGACAGATCCGCCGCAAGGCAAAGACTATCCAGCGCCGCGAATTCACGGGTCGTCATGCGCACTGCAAAGACTGTCGTGGGTTCTGGGTTTGCCATGGCACAACCTCCAGATAGGGATTCCTGTCTGGTAATGGCCATCGGCAACCTGTTTGTGCTGCCATCATAAACAAGGCATGCACTGGTCCGTAGCCAGCTTGGTAGCGATCAGAAAGAACAAGGCGCCGGACGGCAAGAAATAATGGCTGTGACAAGCGAAGCGCGGAATGGCCGGGGTGTCGGGGCTTGCCCTGATCAGGTGGGATGTTAAACGTGGTCGGCGAAGCCGTGCCATGTTTACACATCCCCTACCCTGCCCCTCACTAAGCGTTCAGGGTATCGGTAGAAAAGTCCAGAAATGGATCACATAGGAGCCATAAAAACCGTATCCGGCCCATGAACAGAGCACAAAAAGACCAGTCCACGATCACAACATTGCCACCATCCGTTCAGTAGAGCCACAAAAAGACCATCCGCAACCCATAAGGCCATCACTAGCAATTCATTGCGGACCCATCAAAAGCCGAAAGATCGCCTGGAGAGCTCCATAGTCAGGCCACAAACAGGTCCCCGATGGCCATTACCAGGTAGAGAGCAATGTTGCTCTTCAACTGGAGAAAACATCATGAATGGACATAATGAACTGATTCCTATTGAAAAAGTTAAAGGTGTAATACAAAACCACGACCAACCGTTGTGCAACGCCCGCGACCTCCATACCTTTCTGGAAGTAGGCAAGGACTTCTCCACCTGGATCAAAGATCGCATCCAGCAGCATGGATTCTTGGAAAATCAAGACTTTATAGTTATCCCCAATTTTGGGGAAAACCCCAACGGCGGTCGCCCATCGAAGGAATACCACCTCACGATTGAGGCCGCCAAGCATATCTCCATGGCAGAGCACACCCCCAAAGGTCAGGAAGCCCGCCAGTATTTCATTGAGTGCGAGCGCATCGTCCTTGAAGAACTCCGGCGCACGCCAGGTCTTCCTTCTTTGGATGAGCCGCCCATCTGCATGTACATCCCACAGGAGACCGAGATTCTTTGTATCGGTGATGACGGACTCATGGAAATCGGTTTTCGGGTGAATTGGAATGACGGGAGTAATGCGCGAATCGTTATCGGTCAGCCGACCCCGCTGTTCATCGCCATGGCCAACAGCCAAGTAAAACTCCCACATCCAGATGCCTTTGGACTTCCGCTCTGGCTTGAAATGCATGGGAGGGAAGCATTCGTGACAATGCCCAAAGACACCCTCAATGGTGAACCGAAAGACCATCTCATGTTGCAGCACTCAAAGACGCTCATCATCGGACATCATGGTGCAATAGATCGGCTAATAAACGAACGAGGCTATACCGTCACTCATTTTCTGTCCCTCAACTATGGGCAAAGGGGCTAATTCATGGCCGAGAGAAGGAAAACACACGGCGCGATGACCATTCACCAGATTTTTGAAATAGACGCGAAAATCGGTGATCTCTACAAAAATGGTGAACCGGGCGTGGTGGCTGAACGTTCCGTTGGCACAGCCATAGCAAAATTGATGGCGCGCAGGATGGCGAATGACGGAAAGGCCCATATTGGTGACGTCGCCCATGTGCAGCAACTGATGCAATGTGGCATCGCTAAAACGACTGCCAAGCGAATTGTTAAAAAAGCGAGGAATCTCGCAACAGACATGCCGCCCATGCCTGATCCGGAGATCCAGCCACAAACTCCGGAAAAGAGCCGGACCCTCTCACCAAAGGCCAAGGCTGGCGACAACATCGCCGTACCCATCACCACAGAATCCAGTCAGGTAGAACGCCTTAAAGGCGACGCCAGAGAGTCGGATGGATTCGTTTGGGATCCAAAAGTTGGCGATCAGGGCGATTACGTTGCCCCCCAAACACTGCTTAGTGGCTTCATTCGAGGCCGAGACGGGGATGTCTGGGATGCCCGTCATGGGAAATTCCTTAAACGGAGCACCCTCCAGGATGGGTATAAACGCAAGGAAGATGACTGGATTTGGAACAGCACCATGGGCATGTACAGGGATCCCAATCCCAAAGCCACAAACCCGTATGGCCTGCCGGACGGATAGGCCACAAACAGGTTCCCGATGGCCATTACCAGGTAGGCAGAAGCCTTTTTAAGGAGACGCACACAATGAAGACGATTATTTTTTCACACGGTGATAAGGGCGGGGTCGGCAAGTCTGTCGTGGCAGCCTTGTTGGTGGATATGGCCTTGCAGCGTTTCAGCCGCGCTTCACTGATTGAGGGTGACGCTAAGACCCCCGACGTTTTTGCCCGGTATCAGGATGATCCACAAGTCGTAAAGAAAATGATCTCCTTGAATCTGGCCGGGGATGCCGCCACGGCGGTAGGTGGTCTGGCAGAATGGCTGGAAAACGAAAACCCGGACGACCATCTGGTCACCATCGTGAACCTTCCGGCTAATGCAGGGGAAACGCTGGACGGATTGGTGGACCTGATTATTCCAGTCTGCACAGACTTGGGTTACGACGTCGCCGCATGCTATTCACTGGGCAAGGGCGCTGAGGCATCGCTGTCACTTCAACAGTCCATGGATAGCGGATTACTGTCAAAAATCGACGAAAGCCGCCGATTGATCATCATCCCGGAGTTTGCTGGAACACGAGACTCGTTCATCTACACCAATAAAGCGGTCGCCGAAAAATATCTCTATGAAAAAACGGTACTGCCAAAGCTGGCCCCCGTCCCTACCGCTGACGTCATTTTCAGCTCCCCAGGCGCGTTTTCGACGATGGCCAAAAGGAAGCCGGAAGGCTTTGGGGTATTTCAGGCACACACCCTGAAACGCTGGTTGAAAGACTGCTTTGCCGCCCTTGATCCAGTTTTTCCCGAACCGCTTTTCCCCGAACCACCTGCACTACACGACGACATGGTTGATGGTGAGCGCGGACCCTATGAATGATCTTAAAACCTTTCTGGTAGATGGCGGTATGGCGGGCCGCGGCGGCGGGCGGTCCCTCGCCGTCCGCGGCCTTGTGGATATGTATCAGCATGGTGCCGACCCGGGCTATCAGGCGTTAGCGGGAAACAACATTCCGACCGGGAGTAAGGTGCTTGTCTGGGATGCCTGTCACGATGAGAAAACAGGCTTTCACCTCTGGGAAAAATACACGTCCACACACCAACCCGGTTGGCGGAAGAACCCTGGCCAAGTTGTCGTCAAGTTCGGAAGATTTGGCACCGAAATAGGAAAAATCGCCTATGGCGCCATAGCAGATCTCGCTTTGGAATCTGCCCAGCGGCGTCCGACACGCCTGATTATTGATCTCCCATTTGTCTCTGCTAGCGAGACACTTGAACAGACGTTAATGAGCGGTTTGCTCCACGACCTAAATGCTATCCCCATCTGGCTCATGGGCACAGGTGTTGCCGACACCGCCACACTGGCTGACCGAGTCATGGCATTGCCAGAGATATACGGGGATCGCGGTGTCGTTCTACGAAACAGCCATTGTGGCCCATGGGAGGCTTTCAACGTTTGGCAATCATCAGGGACACGCCGGGTACTGGTGGATCGCGAGAACTGGCTCGACCTGTTCATGCTGCATCTCAGCGAGTGGCCTGAGAAAAAGATGCGCGAAGTATGTCTAAACATGCCGCTTGATCTGGCCAATGGCAAAGCGCTCAAGGACGGGAGCTGGATCGGATTGTGGCGTATGTCCATTCAGTTGTGGCGTGGCGCATTCATGAATCGCATAAATGTCATTGAAAAACTTTAGGATGGATTAAACATGGCGACAAAAGCTGAAGAGGCCAAGCAGCACTTTTTTAATGGCAACAAAGGGTGGGCCGAAGAATATGCTGCAATGCAGGCCGGACTTACTATGGATGCGAATGACCCGATGTGGTGGTTCATCTTCCAGCAAGTGGCCCCAAAGGGGGATGGTACCGCAGAAAATGTGCAGCTTCACGAATTCAAAGAAGCCGTGGACAAGCTCGCAGAAATTAAAAACGGGCTGAAAGGCGATGTAGGCGAAGAAGTATCAAGGGCGCTCAGGGAAATAACCACAATTAAAAAGAATCTGGAGGCACAGATTAACAGCCAGATTGACACGGAGAAAGACGGTGAGCGTGCCGTAATAACGTTGACGCAAAAATATGAAAAGATGGATAAAGAGGCGGAACTGCTTCAGAAATCCATCGATGCGGCCGTAAAAATTTATGGCCTGAAACCACCAGAAAATCATCTGTCGCGCTATCTGGTAGAGAACGTCAGCAATCGACGCCTCCTGTTCTTCCTTGGGGCCATCCCTGTCAGCATCATCGCACTTGGCATTGTCGAGTGGCTGGCGATTACCTATGCCTAACAAACGGAGGTCAGTCATGAAAAAAAAGCCGAGACTCGCCGATGTTGTCGTGTCCTTTGATTGGGTTGTTCCGAACCCGCGCTTGAAAGGTTACCTGTACTCTATGGATGGCCCTGGGGTGGGCACGCTCACGGCCTGCGTGGATGTTGTTACATGCACCAATATTCCGTTAGGTGACAGAGAGGTATTCGTCATGGGCATCAGGCACGGCGGAGAAGCCAGGCTGTTCAGAAACATGGCCTGGCACAATGAGGACATGTGCGGATTTTGCAGATGGGCGGGTCAAGTTCTGACCACGTTCACAAGGATCTCCGAAACGTTACTGGACAGCCACCCGTGCGATAGCAGCGAGGAAGGCATAGTCTGCTTTCTTGCCAGTGACAAGGCGCGGCACACCGCGTGCGAATCGACCGAGTGGGAAGGTCCGTGTGCGGCGTTTTCCATCGGCTCGGCGACACATGCGGAGTTCAGGAACAGGCTTCTTCACGAGTTAACCAGCATCGGGCGCAAGTAAAATGCGCACCCTTGATATTTTCTCTGGAATTTTCTGGCGGAGCCAGTCTGGTATCCTGCCTATGCGCTGCTGTTCATGCTGGCGGTGATCGCCATCGTAGCCTGGCTTGGCCGATGACCGCCGCAATGAAAAACAGGATAGCCCCATTCCCGTTCGTCGCGCGGGCGATCTTCGCCGCGCTGCTGGGTGTGTCGTGGCAATACGGGCATTGGGGCCCGGTGCTTTCCCTGCTCCTCATTCCGCTGGTGGTGATGGGACCCTCCAGACGGGACCGGTACGGAGTCGCCCTAGCCTATTATCTGGCTGGCAGTCACGGGCTCATATTAGGCTCCGCGTCGTTTTTCGGACCTGGGCATGTTCCGATGGGCGTTGCCCTCTGGCTCGCCAGTTCGGTGCTGCTGGCAGCGGGATGGGTCTTTGCCGATCGGCCATGGCGGGTGCTGGCCGTGTTGCTCATCGATGCGCTGCCGCCCTTGGGGTTATTTGACTGGTTGTCACCCCTGGCGAATGCAGGGGTACTGTTTCCCGCATTAGGTATATTCGGTCTACTGGCCTGGCTGCTGCTGATTTATGTCGCGCTGCATGGCCTGTCCGCGTATCGGGACCGGCATGCGCTCTCCGCTTCTCTGGATATTATCCCGGTATTGCTGATCGCGTCCTTGGCCGCGAACATGGTCATCCCCAACGAAACGCGGCCTGTGGGTTGGATGGGTATGGACCTGCATCTGGGACCGATCACGCGAAATATCATGGCGGATATGGCTCGCAATCAGGAATGGATCAGCCAGACGCAAGCCAAAGCGGGGCATCACAGGGTCGTGCTGTTACCCGAAACCTTACTGACCTGGTGGGCCGGTAATGCCGCTGAGGTCAAATCCGCCGTGCCCATGGGGCAGACGTGGCTGGTCGGCGCTTCGGTACCAGTTGGTCCGGCGCTACTGGCCGACGGCATTGAGGAAGTGCGTGGTGGGGTGGTGGATGGAAAAGGAAAATCGGGGCGTCTAATCTTTGTTTCCCCTTTCCCTGTACCCGTCTCCATGTGGCACCCCTGGTATCAGGGGCATGGCTATGTCCGGTCAGACGGCGTTGGTTACGAGGCCGGCTGGTGGGAACCGATACGGAAGGTAGACGGTGTGCGCGCTTGGGCATCGATCTGTTATGATCAGCTCCTGCCATGGGTTTGGGCCGAATGTGTTGCACAGGATCCGCAAGTTGTTCTGCTGACGAACAATGAATGGTGGGCCGATGGTACCGGAATCCCGGAGATCCAACGAGCTACGGCATGGGCTTGGACGCGGCTGATTGGGTCGCCGGTGGTGGAAGCCGAGAATGCTGAAAACCGTTAGTACTACTGGTTAGCAACGTCTATTCTTCTTGGGTTTGTCATAGAAGTGACGATCGTCACTGGGCACAAGACACTCCAGATGCTCAAGCGTTATACTCATCCAAGTGCCGAGGATTTGGCAAAAATGTTAGGATGACACTTTAAATGGAGAGCACATGAGAATTGATCTAACCGACAAAGAACGTTTCGCACTGGCAATCCAGTATGAAATTTTGGATGCTCTAAAACCCGAGGAGGGATATGGCAAGCATTCTGAAAGCCTAATGAGTGGCCACAAATGGATTTACGACGATATATTTAGGCTAATGTCTGAGAATTTGCCTGACGAAAAGGCAAGATATGTGCTGGATGTTCTTGATCTATACCGTGACCTGACAATCAGTTTTGGGCACCTTGAAAACAAATCCAGCATCGAAGAATATGAAATCAAGTTTCCGGGATTTGATGGCAACCATGAGGCTGAACTTCTTAATTTCGCAAGAGATTTGCTGAATTATCATATGTACGAGTCTGTGCTGCATGACAATGAACTAGACTCCCATTCCCAAACAACAGAAATCTATCAAAGAATGCTCTCCAAGTGGAGTGAACTTGGTAGACCACGAGCACCGCTGACCAAAGAAACCATACAAGACATACTGGCGGCTAGACGCTACCCCGGAAACGAATAGAACCATTATCAACGAGGACTCGATTATGATCGAAGCGCTTTGGTCAGTTGTATTTAATAGAGTCGGCAATCACGGGCCACTGAACCACGGTGCAGGCGTGGTGGTTTTTGAAACGGAACGTATTTTCGGTGGTGATAGTCGATACTTTTACACTGGCAATTATAGCATCAGCAATGGCGTGGCTACAGCAATGCTTACATCTACGCACTATGCTGGACTTAGGGAGTCCATTATCGGGCCGGATGAAATAACAACATTCCAGCTAACCGGAAAAATTGAGCAGCAGAGGATCGCCGTTTCTGGGCATGTTGTTGGCCGACCAAATGTAATGGTGATGGCAACCCTCACCCGCCGTGCGGAATTGCCATAAATAGTGACATCATTTATTAAGGAAAACGAGTGGTTGACGCATTCAAATCCATAGACCTGTTCGCTGGAGCGGGGGGGCTTTCGTGCGGCCTTCAAAAAGCAGGTTTTCACCCCATTTTCGCCGCTGAAATAAACGAAACCTACGCGGCCACCTATGAACGTAACCATCCGGGGATTCCGGTAGCAAAAAAAGACATACGTGACCTGTCAGATCAGGAAGTATTGGATGCGACGGGGTTGAAACCAGGTGAACTGGATTTACTGGCAGGTGGTCCACCGTGTCAGGGATTTTCCATAAACGCGCCTATCCGATCATTAGATGATCAACGTAATCACCTGTTCAAAGAATACCTCAGAATCGCAAAAGCGTTGAGGCCAAAAGTTCTGATCATAGAGAATGTCCCCGGTATCATATCGCTGGGGAAAGGGACGGTCGTAAAGGCGATCTATGAGGAACTGGACAGCATGGGTTACTCTGTGCAGCACAAGATTCTGTTTGCCGGGCACTATGGCGTTCCCCAAATGAGATTCCGAACCGTGTTCATAGCTGCACGGGATCGCGGCACCATCTTCTTCCCTACGCCAGAATACAACTCAACCGCGAGGGCAAATTTTTTTGGTGCCAAAGAATTGTGCTTCAACGCAACTAACTTTATTGACCAGCATCTAAAGCCACAAACGTCTACATGGAACGCGATATCTGACCTGCCAGAACTCAGACCCGGTGATTCTATTGATGCTGGCAAGTACACTAGCCCCCCCCTCTCTGATTATCAAAATATTCTCAGAGAAGGATCAGAGAGGCTATATAACCACACCTGCGCAAAACTGGGGAAACAGAACTTGGAACGCCTGAAATACATACCACAGGGCGGAAGCTGGCGAGACATTCCACATGATCTATTGCCTGCCGGGCTAAAGCGGGCGAGGAGATCGGACCATACTAAACGCTATGGCAGGCTTCACCCGGATCAACTATGTTCCACCATCCTGACGAAGTGTGACCCACATTGGGGCAGCTTCTTTCATCCGACTCAAGACAGAGCCATATCCGTTCGGGAAGCGGCCCGGATACAGAGTTTCCCAGATAACTATATATTCACGGGCAATCTCACAACGCAATATGAACAAGTGGGAAATGCTGTACCCCCATTGATGGCTGCTGCCATCGGCAGATCAGTTAAAAGGATGATTTCATAAATGGCTGCAAAACAAACCGAACGACAATTGGTTGAGGTATTCGGGCATGATCCACGCGATCATAGCTCTGCTGCAAGGACATTCTGGCAGTTGAATGCCTGCCCCTTCATCGGGAAAGAATGTACCAAGTTTGATCACACTAGAACGATTTGTTATGGCACCTGCTCCGTCACCAACGCCGGGCAAGAAGTGGTGATATGCCCGAACCGCCTGTATGAAAATAATTACGAAGCCATCAGGAAGGTTGGCTCAGATGTGTTTGGTGATATTCCATTCATGCTTTTTGATGAATACATCAGAACCGTGGCGTCAGGGAATCATCAGATAGATTGCTTAGTAGCCCTTGGTCACAATTCCGGCAAAGAAGTAAAAATCAGCCAACTTAGCATGGATTGGGTGATTGCTCACATCAGTAACCAACAGCTTGTGGAGTATGTTGGTATCGAAGTTCAGAGTATTGATATAACCGGCAACTATCGCGATGCGTGGTATGCAGCACGGGATATGCGCGACGATATTCCAACGTCAGGGCACGGCCTCAATTGGGCGAATGTACATAAGCGATTGATACCACAGATCATCCGCAAAAGCCTTGTTTACTCAAAGTCGCTACTGGTAAAGAACGGCTTGCATTTTATTGTGCCTGAACCAGTCTATCAGCGGTTTGAGGCCATTATAGGCGCAAACATACCTCTTGTAGATAGGCCGGGAAAAGAAGTTATCGTTGTTCATACCTATGACATTGGGTCTCGTGTCGAACCGGGAAAGATGCGTACGCTGGTCTTGAATAGAGAACTTATGTTTGACCTTAATGAGTTTTCCAAGCGGTTTATATCTGGCCCCAACCTCCCGACCGGGGTTGCACTGGACGACAAGATCAGATCCATTCTCGCTGTGTCGTGAAGCAAAGTATATATTGCTCGGCTATCGGTTCAGGTGTAGCGAAGGGTGGATTCGTGGGAATAAAAGTCGGCGAGATGCTCAATCAGATTCAGCCCATCGGCCAACCCGCTCAAATCGACAGTGATCTGCGGCAAAAATTGGGGCTGGGAAAAGGGTGCCGGACCGTATTTACTTGAACTCTATCCGAAATCGTGAATACTGAGGTTATGTTGGTTTTGCGTGGTCATCACTTACTATAGCTGGAGAAACATCAAAGGTTATCACATCTTCTTTATACCCTTTTTCACGCAACAATTTCATAACGGCTTCAGATTGGCATTTTACATTCGCTATATCGCTTCTAACAGGATCAGGCAACTCCTTTTTTAGTTCTCGATTGCAAGCATCACTAATGAATGACGCTGGCATATAGAATAAAACGTATTCTGCTGAGGTGCTACGATCATAGTGCTTGATGAGATAGGTTGCCAGGGCATCGTAAGCATTTAATGACGATATAATAGTGTTTAAAAGAAAGTTATGAAGATATGCGAACGGGCTATCATTCATTCCGAAAGACTTGCCCTGCGCATATGATGACATTGCGCCGTAAGAACCCGTGACTGACATTAATGTTAGCTTGTCCAAGGTTGAATATAGTGTGGCGGCATGAGTGCGAAACATTAATGACATATCATCGGAGACCGGTGGCAGCGATTTTTGTGATATATACATGTTTGCCGCCAAAACCGAGGCCGTCACACGATTCATCCATAGTAATATTTCTGTTTGTACTGATGTTATGGATTTTATTTTCTCCTCACGCTCTTTTCGCAACTCATGCTTCTCAGATATTTTCGACGTAATATATCCACCAAATAACGTGCCCAATATTCCGAATAAACCAGAAAAAATTGTTGATTCCATATTCATGCCTCTATCGCTCTAAACAGTGGAAGTGGGCCAGGATATCGTGAACGGTGGTTGCGGACATCCACAAACCTTCTATGTTTTGTGGACTATTGTGGTGGGAGATGGTAGCAGCACTAGGCGGCGCTATAAAGTGATATGGGTCTCTGCCAAAGCCTTATCCCCAAAATCCACGGCCCTTGCCCAGACAACGGAGATCCCCGACAAGGGGTCGGTTGCCGTCTGGGTTGTGGTCGGCAAGCTGCCGCGTGCGCTGGCCGGTCGTTACGCAGCAACGTACCATCCACAAGGCGGTGAGGTTTGTGGGTAAGGGGGCACGCCCTGCCGCATACTTGATTCTGGGTGTTCCACACTCATAGTGTCCGACACCCCCATCCCGCAACCATTTAAACCGCCGCTCGCAGACGGCATTGAGGATCTGTTTCGCACGTCTTGCATATTATGCAGATAGTATCCGCCATTTCAGCAATCTTCGCCATGAAGCATTCTTTTGTTTCACTATGGATACCAACGCCTAAAGTACGAACTTGGGCGACACCGATAAACCAGTCCAATATGTCCTTAATCTCGCCTGTCTTAATGCATAGCCTCGAATAGGTTATATGCACTTTGGTAAACCTTCACCATCGTTCCAATATATCGATTCCGCCTATCAATTTCATGCAAATCCACCATAGGCCGCCCCAGCAATCCCCCAGAATGACAAATCGCAGCTCATCGCGAGAATATGTTGTCGGAAAATCCGGCCATAGTGCGGCAGATATGCCATCGCAGACCCCAATGGCAATCACTTCCAAGTGAACACTGCGTGCATTATCTAGAATATTGATTCCGTTGGCACTCAATAGGAAAGCAACAAGTGGGACCGTGCGCTTACATATTGCGCTGAGAATTTCAGGGCTAGGACTGTGATGAAGTTCCGGATTGTTGGCAACTCGCCGTATTTCCGCGAAACACTCGTCCACGCTGTAAAAGGGGATGTTCGCTACATCCTTACACCAGCGCTCCACTGCTTCAGCAGTGCGGTGCCGCTTCTCAGCATTTATTCTTGCTTCCTTTCCCATGTTTGACTCCATTTGTTACGGACACGATTGCCACCTCTTGCACAAAGCGAGGGAAATCGAGAAAGAGATATCAAGCGCACCCCCCCTCCCGGCCCCTTTTTTTACCTATTAGGCTCTGAGACGGGGGTGTTTGTTGTGGTCACAGTGACAGGAAAGGCAACATCTTCTTCTCCCAAATCCACACACCATATCCCTGACCTGGACCACAGTCTCCGGATATCTCCCCAAAAATCTCGTTCTGTCCACTCAAAAACCTGCGCGGATCGCCCCCGTTCGGGGATTGGGAACGAGCCCCCGTACAGATCCCAGCACAGCATGCACGGCACATTCTCCGGAGGCCACCGGAAGGGGGAAATTGCTGGGATGGGTGTTGTCTAACCGGGTGGCGCGACTGGTGGCTCTGGCGTGAACGTGCCCTCATAAAGCATGTCTAGCACCGCCTGTGCGGCATCGGCCCATGGCCCCGTGCCCATGAACATTCGGCACCATCGGCCACGATCCTTGAGCCGCTCCAGATAATATCCGGCAGTTTCCGGAAAGGCTCTTGGGTCCGGCAGGAACCGGTCCTGAATATCGCGCACCAGCGCCTTTGCTGCTTCCTGCAGGGATAGATGGTGCTCCCGGGCATACGCCATGACCTTGTTGGTGATGGCGCGCGCGACCCGCCGTCCCAGCCGGTCGCCGGGATCGAAGCCAAAGGCGTTATTTACCGCCTCGCGGATAGCCTCCATCACGACGTGCTGGTCAGGTGACAGTTCGGCTATCGTTTGCATGACGGACACTTCTTTGGTCGCCTTTTTAGCCATGGCGCTACCCAAATCGGTCACGTACTCAATGTTGGGCAACATATGATCGTGACCCACGGCTGCCACCGGAAAGTCCCCCATGAACAAATAAATATCCACCGGGTTCTCGGCGGTCCGGCGCACGCCACGCCACCGGCCTATCCCCTGGGCGATCTGGGCATTGACCGAATCCAGCACAAAGGCGCGGGCTTCCGGCACAGAGGGGAGCGGGAAGTTTGTGGTGATGCTGGCTTCTCCTCCATTGGTCAGGATGACCTGGCCGCGGGTCACGGAGCCGTCCCATTCCGGCCAATCGATGCCGTACCGAGCCATGATGACCCGATGAATAGCGTACCGAATCTGGTATTCCTCTGTGGGATCATAGGGGACCCCCCAGCAAAATCCCGCTTTAGCATCCTTCCAGCGGTTGTGGCCTCGGTCATCCTTGCCCCAGTGGCCCAGCATCCAGGCATCGTCCACCGTGATGTCGCGTTGGGTGCGGGCACGGGCCGGATCGTCTGGAATACCCAGCGTTCTGAGCAGGATTTGCCAGTCTTTACTGCCGGGCTGGCGGTTCTTTTTCTCCAGTGCCTTCAGCGCCTTCTCAATGGCCGCATCAGGGTCTGGCTGGTCGCGCAGAAAGATAGCCGTCATCAGATCATGGATGTCTTTGTGGACCAGGCCTGCCGCCTCGCCATGCCCCCCGGCGGCAATCATCTGTTTCCATGCTGCTATGAATTGCCGGACTTCACTGGGCAGCGCGTGCCCCTTCAGTGCCGCTTTACCATGCTGTTGCCCATCTATGACCTGAAACTCCGCGAGATGAGTTTGGTGGACCGGTATGGTGTAGACGGCGCTGTCGGCCCGATGGCTGATGATCGCTTTTTGGGTCAGCCCCATTGATGCATCCAGATTTTGACCACCCTGGTTCATGAAGTTCTTCCAGAGACCGCCCTCCTTACCGATGACCAGATTTCCGTTATGTATCCAGACCATGCGGTCATTCAGCCCCTCGACCAGGGCGGCCATCCATTGTTTCGGGATAATGGGCGCCGCTGTTCCGTTATTCAGGACCGGGCGTTCGGCCAGCGTGGAACCATCCATCAGTGTCAGCTCCTTGGGGAGTTTGCGGTAGGCATCCACAAAGTCACGCCAGGCGCCGGACATCCGGATCTGTATCGGAGTGCGCGATTTTTCTGGATCCCGCCATTTGCTGTATTCTGTGTTTAATGCCGTCAGCGCATCACGGAAGACTGCATATGCGTCCAGATTCTTCTGCAGTTTTTCTTCTGTGAATTCTTTTCCCAGCGACCCCTTGACGCGGCTCCTTATCCAGGTGGGTTTACTCAGCCAGTGGACCAGGGTGCTGATATTGTCGTCCACATTTTTATGGTCGAGCGTCAGCGACGTCGCTGCAGGTGTTTCTTCATCCACTGTGACCAGACGTTCGATACCCTCTCCATTTTCCCATTCACCGGTTTCCGCATCCATAACGGGCTCAGGCACCCAGGAAAGCAGACTACTGTCGCTGGCCGCTGCGGCGTGGGGAGCGATGAGAATCTCTGCGCGGCTGTCCAGACGAATCCCATGCAGATAGACACAGTTTTCGGCATGTTCACAGTCGCCCGGGATGCTGTCATTCAGGTCGGCCATTTTGCAGGCCTGCGCGTAGGGGCCGCGGTTGGCATCCTGCAGCAACATAACCTTGGGATAGCGCGCACAGGTGTCCGGGCCGCGGGGAACATGCAAGCGGACCGTGCGGTCGCAATTCTTTGGCATCATCTCTGTGATTTTGGTGTAGGCCTCGTTGGCCAGGTTCACGGTGGGTGTTACCAGCATCTCCGGAAAATCGTTGACAATCATCTGTGATAGCACGGCGTGGGTCTTGCCCTGACCGGGCTGGGAGACAATGCCAGCGACATGCAGGTGTGTGGCTTTCTCCAAGGATTCATCCAGAAACAGGCTGGCCGCGTTCAGGTTATCGAACCAGTGATCGCGGTCGGTCCGGGTCTGTCCGGTTGGTTGTGCGGTTTGCAGGAAGCGCTGGACTTTATTGCTGGCAGGGTCTTCCGTCCTGCCGGTGCCTGACTCCACGGGTTCTGGTTTGTAGACCGTAATGCTGAGGGTTTGAAGATGTTTTTTCAGGCCGGACACTCCATCAGTGCAGATAATGTTCCATGCGAATGCCCGGTGCGGGGCTTTTTCGTGGGTGCCTGCAGAACTCTCATGCTCTGCCATCTCGACCTGGATACGTTGAACCATGCCATACCAACCCGCCTGCTGGGCAAAGTCCTTAATGGTCTCCACTTCGGATTCTGTGAGGCCAATGGTGATGATCCGGTTCTTGCCAGCGTGGGTCCAGTGGTGGATCAACCATTGCGGAATGCTAGGGGTCGAGATGGCATACACGTCCGCACCATGACTGGCCTTATGGGCGGCCATGGCATCCAGTGGGCTGGCCGTCAGAAAAACCGTATGCCGGCTTTTGCCCGCAGCGTTGGGATCGCCCTTGATGGTAAAAAGTGCCGCCTCCTGGATGCGCCGGGAGATTACTGCGTCTTCGCGGGCACCCACAAAATCCTGATCGGTCTGGCACTGGGTGTGCAGGTAAATGGCTGACAAATCCATTTGTCCGCCTGCCTGGCGTGTCTTGTAAGGCCAGATCAGCGCGATTTTCCCACGACGAGCTCGACTGTCCAGGCGTGGGGCATAAGGAGATCGTGCTATAGCCTCTGCCATATCCGATGAGCACATGGCCACATCTGCAATCAGATCGGCTGTAGCGTGAGAAGCCGCCAGCCATCGTCGCGTAGCGGTTGACTGGCGGGTGCTGGGAAGATTGGGATTAGAATGCGTAGGATTTAGGGAAGAGTTGTCACTATCTGTGTTGATTTCTGAAGAGTTACCAATCATAATCTATACACCTTTTGCAGGGTATGAAGTAAGGGGCCAGTCTGATTCACTGGCCTTTTTTTGCGGGTGCTGGTTGCCTGTTACGCGGCATCAATCGGCGGTTTCGGATGTTACAGCGCACTTCTTACGGGTTCGGCTGCTGATCGTTGGGTTGTCCGTCAACGCCGAACGTAGGCCGAGCGCTTTTGCGGAGAGTTCTACGAGCCAGTCGGCAACATCCTGGGGATGAAACCGGAACCCCCTACACCCAGGAATCTCCATGGCTGGGGGAAAATCTTCCGGATGGTTCTTGAGGCGCTCGGACAGTGTGCTGTCTTTGGTTTTGATGACCTCAGCTAGGTCGGTGACGGTCAGCAGAAAAAGGTGTTTGACGCTTTCGGTGGACATGACAGGCTCCTTAGCTTGGTGATGTACTCACTAGCTAATGGCCATCGGGAACCTGTTTGTGGTGACTTTATGAATTGTGTTGGCAATGGCGGGCTTGCTGTATCGCTTCGGCGTTCCATAGAAACCACAAGACAGTGGCTATTGCTTATGCCGGATTCCAAATTGCAGTAACCGATGACGCCCCTCTCTCCATCGACCCACTACCCACTGGTTTTCCAGTCACCGCGAAATCCTCATTGGCATTCAATGGCTGCCATGACTTCGGAGGCATCACAATCACCGGTCGCACCGGAGCACGGGATGGTGACGTAGCTGATGGTAGGAAAGCGCTCTGCTTGGTATCTCCAGACAAGGCGACCTGATGATTCGCCCAAGACGCAAGATGGCCGCCGGGTATAGCGGGCACCTCGACGCCTGCATAGCGGCAAATCACTTTGGCATAGTGCCCATCGCCGGTGATCTGACCTGAGTTATACCCTTCAAAGGTGCCTTTCAGGCTGCGCACGCCCGCCGCTCCAGCCGTGTGATACGCATTGAGCAATATGGTCTGCGCGGCATGGATATTCCGACACGGATCAAATGCCTGGGGGATACTGAGATGCAGCCACCCCAGATTTTCACTATCAACCTGGGCAATGCCCATATCGACTTTGTAACCCATGCGGATATAATGGGTAGCGGCATGGATTGCCGCCTGCTTATTGGGGAAGCGCATGGATCCCTGCGGTAGGCCGTTGACGTTGATGGACCACGGATAACCGCCGGACTCGCCCTGAATGATGGCTGACATGGTGACGGGGGAGACCTGCCGTGCGCATATCTGAAGCAATTGCAGACCGATCATATATACCTCGTAGTTTTTGTCGGTGAGGATTCGCCCGGCTGCCAGTCGAGCTCCAGCGATTCAGTGACACATTTCCATCCGCCAATCATCATTGACCCGGCAAGCATCCAGTCGAGCTTGAGGATGGCGAGAGAGAACAGCAGCATCAGCACGATCACCATGAATCCGAACCAGGCGCCTACGGAGATTGACCAATCCACAAGGGCGACTACCGCCAAATAATTCAGGTAGAAGAGCGCCGCAACCGCCATCAGGCGTCCAGACATAACGACCAAAAAGGTCAGGACAACGATGAGCCAGCGAACCGGCCAAATCTGGCGGCGTTTCCAGAGGAAAAAACGCAGCTGATAGGTTAATGCAGGCTTCAGGACATTGGTGGATGCCGGGTCCGGGCACCGAGCCACAACCGGCGTAACGGACAGTGATTTTGGGGACTGCGGCTTTAAGGCTTTGTACTCTGCAACCCTCGCGTCCTTGTCGTGCGCCATAAAGTAGTTATGCGCGACCGCCAAACTGTCCATACGGTTCTGATCTGGCGCCTGTACATGGGAGGCCAGAAAGACTGATCTTACGACCAGGTATTCCGCATCGTGGCGCACGTTGAGTATTTCGGTGGCGGTGATGATATTCATGGCAAAGGCTCCTTGCTGGTTGGCTCTACCCATTGCCTGAAGCGAGGGAAATGGATATTCACCACGGCAGGAACTCCATTCCCCTGAAAATAGAGCTGGCAATGCTGATACTGAAAGTCAGGGGAATACTATGTGGTTGCCCAAAAACGAGCTCACAAATCCCGCAAAAATAAAGCACGTCCCACAACGCAAGTCGTATAAGGATGAATCCGGGAATGATGTAATAGTGGCCATTTCTCCTGCGCTTTCGTACCCGATGTTCATGCTTCAGCCAGGCGAGTATGTGGTTGAGCGGAATGTCTTTATGGACCATTGCCAGATCATAGACCGTCATCCCAACAGGAAAGGACCGTCTCAAGCTGGCTGCGAGCGCGCCATACACTGAACAGCGGTCAGAGTGCTCATGTGATACAGACAAGGGCTTAGCCTATGGCTCCGGATGATTGCGTGACTTCTGCACGTCACGCATGAGGATGATGACCGCCCGCTGCGCCGATTGGCGCTGGCCTTCAGGCATCTTTGCCACGCTGTCAGCAATAGCACGAGTAGCATCGGTCGCTGTGCGGCGCACCACTTTATCCCGGGGACCATACGATTGACGGGCTTGTCGCACCACCCCTGGGGAGACCCCCAGCGCTTTGGCGAGACGCTCTGCATCTACCTGCCCAAGGGCGTCCGGTTCCAATTCGGCGATAGGCGATGATGGGGGAAGCACGGCTTCTGTCATCATGAGATCCGGATTATCCGGTTCCATCCAGTCTTCGTAGGCGATAGGCAGTGGACGATTGTGGCGTCGTCGCTGGCAAATCAGCGTCACCTCGTCACCGTCCCGTCGTATGGGCAGATAACGTCGGATGCCGCCACCCGAGTCAAATGCACGCTGGATACAGGCCTCGAAGTACGCAGAGGCATCTGCCGTTACCCATTGCTTCGGGATCCCTTTATGGGCAGAGAGAGAAACCGACTCCGGGATCTGGACAACGGCCTGCGCCGGAGCCAACCGGGAGCTTGTGACGGTGACCCACTCCCTGAGTGTTTGTACCGCAATATCCTGATTACCCGCTGCACCGGGCGTCCTTGGTATCATGCTTGCCGCTTCGCTACGGAGTTTTTTCGCAGCTGTTTTTGCGGGAGATCGGGCATGGATGTGTCGCCCGACCGCCCATTCCCAGCAGAGGGCGATGTAGTCAGATATATGATCATGTTTCAGCCCTGCGCGCGCCAACTGCTCAATGTCAAAAACCAGCAGCACTTCGGCCATTCGGCAATCTGGTCCGACCGGATCAGTGGATGCCCGCGCCTTGGTCATATAACTGTTTCGCGCTGTATCGTAGACCGTGCCGACCCACTCAGGATCAGTCATGGGCCGCTTTTTATGATGCCTGTTATAGCCCTGCCCTATTACGCCATCAGCCACACGGACTGACGGACTGCCAAGGTCATCCTCTCCATCCTCAGAAGAAATAATACGCAACCTGCCCGTATCCCGTTTTTTGGCGGCCACGCGCTGCAGGAAAGACCCAGATCCCGTCTTGTCGTCCAGACGGATCAGGGAGAACAAGAATCGGGGAACGCGGGAGCAGAATGTGTCTTTTAACTGGTGAAGGAGCCGGAGCGCCGGGGCACTGACCCGCCGAAAAAAATCATGGGTGCGCTCAAATCCGGCTATCAGAATGTCCGCGAGGTACTCGGCCGACCAGTCTATAAAATGCCGCGCTTCCTGGAGTGCGGCTTTGCCGTTATGCAGCACATAAAGCGCCACCAACGCGGGGAATGCTCCGTAATCGTCCGCCAGGCCGTATTTGAATCCGGTTTTACACTCGCGCCCAAACAGGACACTCCGAATGGCATGCCCACTGGAGTCCGAGGCGTGCAATCGCTGTTCATACCAGGTACGCACCTTGTAATAATATGGCAACTGATGGAGGTATTTGACCTCACTGTGCATGACGTGCGCGGCTTCCTCTGCATCATCAAAGAGTTGAATCAAACGCATTGCGGTTTGCTCGGCAACGCCGATGACTTTCATGATCTCCAGGATAATTCCCGGGGTACTCCGTCCGTTGCGATGCTGGATGTAGTCTAGCGCTTCGATGCGCGCGTCAGCACCGGCTTGTCCTGGGCACACCCAGACAGGTTCCATTTTATTTAAAGCCATCATCAGCGATATGGAAGTCATGCAGCACCTCGGGTTGTCAAGATTGGTAACCGGTAAACATCAGTTGTGGGGCCCATACGCCCGGGCATCCCGCCCATGACGAAACATCGGAAAAGATTCATTCAGCATGGCCTTGTGAATAGAGGGAAGCTTCCGAAATAGTCGGGTCATTAGGGGTCGATGAATGCTCATCTCCGTGAGCGCATAGCAAGTGGGAAGGACGCAGGTCATCAATGGTTACGGCAGAAACTGTTGCCTTCTCGATGAGTTCAGCATATTGCGTTTCGCCGGTGTAATCCGTGCGAGGGAGTCGCGCCTTGCGAACCCATTTCATGACCGCTTTCCCCGATACACCGCAGACACGGCCAATAGCTTCATAGCTACCGAGCATATTTTTCGCCTTCAGAAGTGAAGCTGCCACATGAGAATGTTCCATACACCGAAAAATAGAACTTGTGGTAACGCTTGTCAAGAACTGTTCGTGTCTGCTACTCTGGTAACCATTGGTTCCAAGGAGGCGCCGACGCCATGACAGAAAAAGAAGCCGGACTGAAAGCATTTGCAGATCGCCTGAACATCAGCCTGGATGCCATCCATTTTGCAGCCAGCGGAGAAGGCCGTCAGGATGCGCTCGCAAAATATATGGGAGTGAGCCAAAAGGGTGCTCGAAAGTGGTTGGTAGGCGAGAGTTACCCCGTTGAGGACAAAAGAAATAGACTCGCAGCGCTTTGCAAGGTGCGCTACGAGTGGCTGATGACTGGCAACGGGGAGCGATATGCAGACGACCGTACGCTGCGCTCTCAGGCAGAAAACATAGAGACCAGGGTTTCAGACTCCTTGATTCGTATCCCCGTCATGAATGTTGAGTGCTCGCAGGGATGCGGGAGATACCCGCCAGATTATGAAACCATGATGGACGAAATCTGCATCAGTGAAACATGGCTTCGCCACAATGCACTGTTTAGCTCCCCATCCAACCTATCCATTATCGTTGGGGTCGGTGACAGTATGAAGCCCACCTATCAAGATGGCGACTTACTACTGGTAGATCGGGGAATAACAGAAATAAAAGTGGATGCCGTATATGTTTTTCGGCTTCACGATGAGATGTATGTGAAAAGACTGCAGTCCCGGCCAGATGGAGCGCTACTGATGATCTCCGACAACAAAGCGTATGAACCTTTTGTGATTACGATCGAAAACCGGGCAGAACTAAAAATCCTTGCACGAATCTTGTTTGCGTTGAACGTCAACAGGCTTTGAGAACGTAACTTATTGTTCTTGACTTTGCGATATTCATAGTTCTATCCTCTTCCCATCGCAGCATTGCGCTGCATGGGAGAACCAACAATGCCAAGCCACGTTGCGCAACCGGCGATCCACCCTGCCCCCCATCCCAACTTCATCACCCTGACTATAAAGCTACCGCATGATGCGCCCATCCACACAATCAACAAAGCCATGCAGGCATTCCAGAGTGAGTTCGGCCATCGCCTGATTCGGGACGACCTGGATTTTATTGTGCCAAAAATATCACGGCGTGTGGGTGTGGCATGAATTACATCAGATCGCGCAAGGCTGATCTACGTTTCGGAAGTGGAAGCTGGAATTACATCTGTCATACGGCACCACCATCATGCTCTACGAAGCACAGAAAACGTAACGCTGCCTATCCCATGAGACTGCGACAAAAATGTTGCTTATAAAAATAAAGGAGCGTAAGGGCATGAATGAAAGTATGGATGAACCCACTCCGGGAAAACGATCAGTACTATTGCAAATCGCACCCGAGCGCGAAATAGCACGAGCAATAACGGGCAGACACGCTCAGTGGTCTGCTACCGGCCAGATGGGTGATTCGTTAATCCGCACCATGCATCTGCTGAGAAATCTATATCGCTTTTGCGTATCGGTGCCATGACTTTTCTGGAGGATCAACCTGACATCGGTAATGTGGCGACCTCTGCGTTGACCTGCCTGCCAGCACTGCCAGATCGACGTTATACGGGGGCCTGAAAGCTCCGGAGATCGATCTAGTAGACATTGGAGATCCGATGGATTAGCCGGTGCTGGTGGAAACGATGCTGCGACGGACACGGCTGGTAGATTAAGGAATACCTATGAACACAGTCTTTTTACTCATGGCGGAATTTGGGCAGGCCGATATACCCCTTGAAATATTGGCCAGTAAATACCTGGGCATGAGCCGCAAGGAATCAGCCATGAAAGCTATGCGTGGTGAGCTCCCCTTCCCCGCGTTTCGCATGGGATCGCAGAAGTCGCCCTGGATGGTGCGCGTCACCGATCTTGCTGAGTACCTGGATTCCGCACGAAAGAAGTCCACACAGGATTGGGAGGCGCGGCAGAGCGCGCGCCATTAGCCAGCTCGCGCTTCAGCCGTTACTGATGTCCTAATAATGGTACCGGCAGGAAATAATAATCAGATCTATAGTCGTGGTGCGATAAACCAGCCGGTTAACGTCGTCAATACGCCGGGACCAGTATCCTGAGAGGTTTTCCCGCAGTGGCTCTGGCTTACCAATGCCCGAGTGCGGGTTCCGCAGGCAATCTCGTATCAGCGCATTCACTCTTCGGAGTGTTTTCCGATCCTGCCCTTGCCAGTATTCATAATCTTCCCAGGCGGCCAGCGTCCAGGAGATGCGCTCAGGCATCAGCCAGTCCACGGGGAGATGTTTGCCCTGCCTGATCTTGTGCTATGGATTGCACCAGGTGTGCAGCATTGGCCGGCGAGCGCAGCAGGTGAACCGTTTCCATCAGGCTGTCAAAAAGATCCTGCGAAAGCAAAACCGCGTTAGACGATCCACGCCTCGTAATGATGGTAACATCGGCATCTTCAACGGCTCTGTCCATTACCGCCTTCAGATTGTCACGGGCTTCCGAATAACTCACAACGTGCATAACCATCACTCCTGTCCAACAATACGTACAAGTATGATGGGCGATCGCCCTGTGGTCAACCGTACCCGCCTTAGCTCGAAATGATGTATGTGCTTGGACAGATTCAAGGGGGGAAATCCAACATGAGTACAACATTGCAGATGGATAGAACGTAACACACTGTTTATAAATAGGTTTTTATTTTTAGTCGTCCAGTCGAGCATGGGGGCGACAGATAATATGCTATTTCTTGTTTTCTCTGCATTATTGTTGATTGTCATAGGGTTTCCTTGCTTTCCCTCTTTCCATAATATCGTTCATACGGGGCTTTTGTGCATCACCGAGAATGCGCGAGTCGGCAAAAACCGGCCGGCGAGGCCTGCAGGTTTCCCGCGAAGGGACTATCCTTCAGATCGACGCCACATGCCGCCCCATTCTGACAGGAGATGCACCATGATTTTTCCTCGACCATTTGCCATAGCTGCTCAGCGGCCGTGTGGCGGCCTTCCCCCAGCCTGCTGGAGTACACTCTGGTTCTGGGCCACCTTTTCTGGCACTAGTGAACAGATTGGCTGGTAACGCCCATCCCGTCGCCGAACCTTCCGGTTGGCTCAACAAAAATGTGTTGCTCCTGTCTTTATCGGCGTTCTTTGCCGACGGGGGCTATCAGGCGGTCACCGCTGTTTTCCCCCTGCTGATCATTTTTGGGATGAAAGAACCTCCCTATGTCTATGGCCTGCTGCTGGCGCTGGCCTTCGGCGGCGGATCCCTGTTCGCCTTCCTGGGGGGAATGGCCGGCGACAGATACAACAGAAAAACCGTAGCGCTCGCTGGCAATCTGCTCATTCCCCTGATGTCCATCGCTGGTTTTTTCTCCAATGTCTGGATCGTCGGCATCCTTTTTACCTTGGGCTGGTGGGCGCGTTTCTTCCGGACGCCGGCGCGGCGGGCCATGCTGGTGGAGGTATCCAAGCCGGAACACCGCGCAAAGGTTTTCGGGTTTCTTCATGCGCTGGATGTAGGGGGCGGTCTGGTTGCGGTGATCTATGCCATCATTCTGATCCTATACCATGTTTCCTACCACGACATCCTTCTCGTGAGCATTTTTCCCATTCTGATCTCCAGCGTCTGCCTAGCCTTCGTGCACTACGTGCCATTCGCGGCGGCTACGCCGTCCACAGGCACTGTCCCCGCCTCGAAGGTTCAGTTTCCCCAATATCCTCCGCGCATCAACCGGCGAGTCTTCCGTTTCGTGCTTCTGGCCGCGACGCTCTTCGGATTCAGTTACTACGCGCTGGGCTTCCCTATTCTTTCGGTGGCAGAGACACAGGCCAGCGCCGCACTGGGTGTCCTGACCTTCGGCATCTACCTGGGTTTTTCTTCTATAGCCGGCTACGTACTGGGGTCCAGCGCCCTGCGTCCTATCCGCGCCCTTTGGACGACCGGCTACGCCCTGGCCGGGGTGGGCTCCCTGATTATCGGAGTATCCTATCTGGTGGACTCCGGTCTCCTGCTGTTCTATGTGGGGGCAGCCGCGTTGGGAATCGCCACCGGAGCCGTTGAGACATTTGAACCGGTGCTGACCTCTTATCTGGTGCGGTCTGGCGATCTTTCTGGAGGGATGGGATTACTGAGCATGAGCCGGGCGCTGGGCTTATTCGTCTCGAATGTCATCATGGGGGTCATTTTTACGGCAGATCAACTGGATTCGTATCTCTACGCCTGTATTACGGCGATTCTCGGCGCCGGCATTCTGGCACTCACGGAACGCTGGCTACATCGGCAAAAGACGCTCTCCTCCGACTTTCGCTCCAAAGCGTCCTCGGAACCGTGACCGGCGGTCCAGCATATCTGGTTACCCGATGGCAAGGTGGCATATCTTGGCGTTGCGCTGAATAAAGCGCCTAACGCACGGGCCTGCCGCGTCCGCCACGCCGGCCACGACAGGCTTCCACACGATTTTTCCGCACTCCGCGCGGCAAAGGCTGATCATCCAGATAAACCAACAGGGATTGCAGAGTGGCCGATGTGCCCAGGGCAATCAGTTTGACCCCCTTACCCTTGGGTAGGTTTTTGACCTCGGTCAAAGGAAACAGCAGGCCACGCCCGTCTGAAGATAGACAGAACGCTTCCGCCTGAAGGTCGGTGACGCGGATCAAAGGCAGGGGGCGCTCCTTCGCGTCCAGGGTCAAGAAGGCCTTGCCCGCCCGGTTCCGGCCGGTCATGTTTTCCAGCGTGGTCAGGAATCCATAGCCACCGGTTCCAGCCACCAGCCAAAGGCTGTCGCCGGCGCCGCAGGCTACGCAAGCCAGCACGCCGCCCGGTTGAAAATCCACCTGGCTCGACACCGGAATGCCGTCGCCCCGCCCGCCCGGTATTTGCGCCACGGCTATGGAGTAAGCACGCCCCGAATGATCCAGCAGGACCAGAGTATCCACGGATCGCACCTCGAAGGCCTGCAACAAGGCATCACCTTCCTTGAAACCCAGGGTCGCCGTATCCAGCCCGTGGCCGGAGCGGGTACGCAGCCAGCCTTTTTGGGAGACGATCACCGTAACGGGTTCATCCGCAATGGCAGCGGCAATGGTCTGAATGGATTTGTTGGTGATGGCAGTATCGGCTTCCAGCAGGGTGCGACGATCATCGCCAAATTTTTGGGCGTCGGCCTGGATTTCTGCGGCGATCAATGCCCGCAGTCGCGACTCATCCTGCAGGAGTGCGCTCAGGTACGCGGCCGTTTCCCGTTTGTCGGCCAGTTCCTTTTCCAGTTCGATGCCGGCGAGTCGCGCCAGTTGCCGCAGACGAATCTCCAGGATATCTTCCGCCTGAATCTCGCTGAGGTCGAAGTGGGCCATGAGGTCGGCCTTGGGGTCGTCGGACTCGCGGATTACACGGATCACCGCATCAATATCCAGCAGCACCCGTAAACGACCTTCGAGAATATGAATGCGCGTCAGGGCCTTGTCGAGGCGGAACTGACTACGCCGCCGTACGGTAGTCACCCGATAGCGCACCCACTGCCGTAATATCCGGGGGAGCGGCATACACGGTGCTTTGCCATCCAGATCCAGCACCGTGAGATTCACCGACTGATTGGTTTCCAGCGAGGTGCGGGCCAGCAGGTAGGTCATCAGACTCTGCGGGTCCTGGTTGCGCGAGCGCGGCTCGATGACGATCCGCACGGCATGGGCCTTGCCCGACTCGTCGCGCACGGTATCCATCTGAGACAGCATGGCGTTTTTTGTCGTCTGCTGCTCCGGGGTAAGCGCCTTTTTTTTGCCTTCCCCTTTGGCTTGCGGGTTGGAAAGGGTTTCTATCTCCGAGAGGATTTGTGCGGTGGACACCCCCGGTGGCAGTTGCTGTACCGCGATACGCCACTCCCCGCGCGCCAGCTTTTCGACCTCCCAGCGGGCCCGCACCCGGATGCTGCCGCGCCCCGACAGATAGGCCTCGCGGATTTGCCCGGGCGTCGAGATAATCTGGCCACCGCCAGGGAAGTCGGGACCGGGAATCGATTGCAGTATTTCGTCATCGGCCATGTCCGGGCGCAGGACCAACTCCGCACAGACCTGCGCCAGTTCGCGCAAATTGTGGGGCGGAATCTCCGTAGCCATGCCGACCGCGATACCGGAGGCGCCGTTCATCAGTAGGAAGGGCAACCGAGCAGGCAAGGTGACGGGTTCTTCCAGTGTTCCGTCATAGTTGCTGCGAAAATCGACCGTGCCCTCGTCCATTTCTGCCAGCAGCAGTTCGGAAATGGGGGTCAGATTGGCTTCGGTATAGCGCATGGCGGCGGCCGAGTCGCCGTCCAGAGACCCGAAGTTGCCCTGCCCATCCACCACCGGGTAGCGCAGGGTGAAGTGCTGGGCCATACGCACCATGGCGTCATACACCGAAGTGTCGCCGTGGGGGTGCCACTTGCCGATCACCTCGCCCACCACCCGGGCGGACTTGACATGCTGTGGGGAGCGTTGCAGCCCCATGTCGCGCATAGCATAGAGAATTCGCCGTTGCACTGGTTTCTGGCCATCGGCCAGCGCCGGAATCGCCCGCCCGGTTACCACGCTCATGGCATAGGCAAGGTAAGCACGCGCGGCATATTCCGCGAGCGGCGGCTCCCCAGGTTCGCTAGGGTCCGGGGCGCCCTCCCCGGGTGGCGGAGGCGGTGGTGCTGGCGAGGCAGCAGATAACGCTGCGAGCCCCTGTACCGCTTCGGCTGATACCGGAGCAGGCGTGTCGTCGGTGACCGCCCCGGTTTCCGAGGGGTGCGCATTACCGATGAGATCAAAAAGATCCCGGGTATTATCCATGTCCGAAACTCCCCGTCTCAAATATCGATATCCGCCGTCCAGCCGTCCCGCTCCATCCATTCGCGACGCCCGCCGGCGGACTGTTTGGCCATCAGCAGGCTGAAGCGGGCATGCAGCGCCGCCTGATCGGCCGCCGTCATGGACAACGGGACGAGGGAACGGGTGTCGGGGCACATGGAGGTTTCCCAGAGTTGATCCGGGTTCATCTCACCCAGGCCTTTGAAACGCTGCACCGAGATGGCACTTTCCTTGACGCCTTCGGTGCGCAGGCGCTCTATCGCCGCGTCCCGCTCCGCCTCTGCCTCGCAGTAGATTTTACGGGCCTTGCCGCGCCAGGTGGTATCCACCCGGTATAAAGGCGGCTTGACCACGAATACATGGCCGCGTTGCAACAGCGCCGGGAAGTGCCGCAGAAACAGGGTCAGAATCAGCACCTGAATATGGCTGCCGTCCACATCGGCATCGGATAGGATCATGATTTTGCCGTAGCGCAGCCCGGCCAGCACCCGATCCGGGTCCGCCTGGAAACCGTGTGCCTCAATGCCCAGGGCTACCGCCATATTGTGGACTTCCTGGTTCTTGAAGATCTGGTCTGCGTCCACTTCCCAGGTGTTGAGCACCTTGCCCCGCAGCGGCAGCAAGGCCTGATATTCCTTGTCGCGCGCCGCCTTGGCGGAACCGCCGGCAGAGTCCCCTTCGACCAGAAACAACTCATTGCGCTGAATATCCTCACTTTCACAATCCGTCAGTTTGCCGGGGAGTGTCGCCAGCCCCGAGCCTTTCTTACGCTCGATTTTTTGCGCGGCGCGGGTACGGGCCTGGGCATTCTGGATCGCCAGATCCGCAATCGCCTTCCCCGCATCCGGATGGCTGTTGAGCCAGAGTTCCAGCGGATCACGCACGGTCTGCGCCATCAGCTTATAGGCGTCGCGGCTGGTAAGCTTGTCTTTGGTCTGCCCCTGAAACTGCGGGTCCAGCACGCGCGCCGACAGCACCAGCGCCATCTTCCCGGTAACATCATCCTGTACCAGTTTAAGCTTGGCGGGGACGAGACTGTGATGCTCCATGAAACTGCGCACCGCCTCGAAAACCCCGGCCCGAAAGCCCGACTCGTGGGTACCGCCGTCCAACGTCGGGATCAGGTTGACGTAAGTTTCCGGGTTAGGTGCGGCGCCGTTGATCCAACAGAGCGCCCAACCCGCACCCTCCCCTTTCGCAAAACCGTTACTATCCCCGTCCTGGTAGGAGGCTCCTGCAAAAATCGGAGTGGCCAGTTCGAGATCAGCGACGATTTCCGCGAGGTATTCCGCCAGACCTTCGCTATATTTCCAGACGACGGGTTCCTGCTCCGGGAGGGTGAGGCTCACTTGCAGACCAGGGAGGAGAATGGCCTTGGCGCGCAGGAGATGGGTGAGCTCGCGGATATTGATTTTGGCGGAGTCGAAATACTGCCCATCCGGCCATACCTGAACCCGCGTACCGTGGGTGCGCGGGCCGCAGTCCTCCAGCCGGGTCAGCGCCTCGCTCACGTCCCCCTGCGTAAACACCAGCCGATAGCGACCGTTTCCCGATCCCTGGGGGTCGCGGGTTTTGATCTCGACTTCCACCCGCTGGGACAGGGCATTGGTGACCGCCACGCCCACCCCATGCAAACCGCCGGAAAAGCGATAGGCTGACTCCAGGTCCGTCTTATCGAACTTGCCGCCTGCATGCAGGGTCGTGAAGGCCAACTCGGCCGCCGGACGAGACTCGCCGGACGGAATGCCGACGGGGATGCCGCGGCCATTGTCCTCGACGATCACCGAGCCATCGTCACGGACCGTCACGTCGATGCGCGTCGCCTGGCCGGCCAGGGCTTCATCGGCGGCGTTATCGATCACTTCCTGAATGATGTGGGTAGGGCAGGTGGTACGGGTATACATGCCCGGACGCAACTTGACCGGTTCGAGTCCCTTGAGGACGGTGAATTGTTCGGCGCTATAGCTCAAATGGTGGTTTCCTTCTGCCTCCCCCTATCATAAGGCTGAAAAGGCCGGATGGGCAGCCCTCTGGCGCCACGCGCAGTGGCCGCCATATGAGCTATTCCCTTTCATAGATCACCATGATGGTAAGCAGTCTAGACTATTTTTTGGCGATAGATGAAATGCAACCCCGATTGTTCGCGTCGGGAACGCAATATAATTTGTCCGCCCAACTGTTCGGCAATGGCGCGAACAATGGTTAAGCCCAGACCGCTCCCGTCTCCCGTTATACCGGGGATACGATAAAAAGGATCAAATATGCGTTCCGACTCCTCAGCCGGAATACCCGGCCCACTATCTATAACTTCCAACAGCGCATATTCCCCTTCCCGATAGGCACGCACGGTCACCTCGGAATTTTCCGGACTATAGCGCAAGGCGTTATCCGCCGCGTTGCGTAATAGGCTGTAAAAGGCGGCAGCGCTTCCCTGTACCCACAACGCCGTTGAGGCATCCAGTCCAAAATCTATTTTTTTCTGCTCTGCCAATGGATAAAGATCTTCCACTGTTTGGCGGGCGATTACCGCCAAGTCCACTGGCTCAAAGCTGGACGGGGCGGTCTGCTGCCGGGCCAGACCCAGTAACTGATCGAGCAAATGACGGGACCGCTCCAAGCCACTTTGCAAAGGCAACACGCGTTTTCGGCATTCCGAGAGAGAATCAGCCCGCTCCAGATTCTGCACCTGGAGCGACAATGCGGTTAACGGGGTACGTAGTTCATGGGCGGCGTCGGCAATGAATCGACGCTCTTGCTCCAGCAATATCCGAATCCTTTCCAGCAACCGATTGATGGCCTGAAGAAATGGGGCAATCTCCTCCGGCACTTGCTCTAGAGAAAGCGGCTCAGGACGATCGGCATTTTGCCGATCCATGACTTGGGCCAGACTCTGGATCGGGGCCAAACTACGCCGCACAATAACGTGCGAAAAAACAATCAACAAGGGCACCAAAAACAACAAGGGCAGCAGGGTGCGCCGTGCGCTGGCAATAGCCGCGTCGCTACGCAAATCGGTGGACTGGGCCACTGCCAATGCTTCACCAGGCCCCTGTCGCCGAACAAAAACCCGCCATTCCTGACCATCCACTGCAAGCGTATGAAAACCTGATGACAATTGCGGAGGAAGTTTCAGGGGAATATCCACCCCCTTGCAGTTTACCAGGCATAACGGCTCAACGACGATGCGCACATCCGAGTCGGCATCCACCGGCTGTCGACCATAGCGATAGGTATTCCGCCAGATCTGGGGAGGCACCAGTGCAGCGATCTGCTGCAGTGAGGCATCCTGGTAATCCTGTGCTTCATTCAGAGCCAGAAAGAAAGACGCCAATCCGGCAAACAATCCCATACAGACAATAGCGATACTCAACCCAATGGACAAGCGTCCCTGCAAAGAACGTTTCATGGCTGACGCGGGATCATCCAACCCGCGCCACGCACATTCTTGATGACTTTGGCACCGAGCTTCTTACGCAGACCGTGAATCAGAAAATCGATGCTATTACTCTCTACACCTTCGTCCCAGCCATACAGGCGCTCTTCGAGTTGCGCACGACTGAGTATGGAACCTGGACGTAGCAACAGTGCCTGCAATAAAGCAAACTCCTTATTGGTCAACAGGACACTGAGTTCTCCGATCTGCGCCGTGTGTGTGCTTAGATCGAGCTGCAGAGATCCGTTACCTAACACCGGCGAGCCCTGCCCGCCCTGACGACGGATGATGGCGCGCAAACGAGCCAGCAACTCGCTCATGGCAAAAGGTTTGACGAGATAATCATCAGCCCCCAAGTCCAGCCCCTCCACCCGATCCGTCAATGCGTCGCGGGCGGAAATAATAATGATTGGCAGGGAGTTACCTCCTGCACGCACACGTTGCAACAACGTGCAACCATCCAGTTTGGGCAAACCCAAATCCAGAAAAATGGCCTGATGTTCCTGATTGGCAATCGCCCGCAAAGCGGTTTCACCATCACGCACCCAGTCCACTGCATAAGCCGCGTCCCGTAGCGCAACTGAAATGGCTTCACCGATCATTCGGTCGTCTTCAACCAGAAGAATACGCATTTTTTAGTGCTTAACTCCCAAACAACTTGTAAAACCCGCCCCAAGGAGCGGGTTCACCCACTAAACACTATAGACCATCAATCCGCATGTTTGCCCTCAATCGAGTTCTCCAGAACGGCTCCGGTCCTGGCGTCAACGCCTACTTCGTGGCTGACACCACCCTTCTTGATGTCGAAAGAATATCGCAAGCCACTGCCACCTTTCTCCTTTTCCAGTTCCTGATCGGTGATCTTTCCAGGATACGCCCGCAAAGCAGTAATGCGTGCCTGTGCGATACTGATCTTCGCCTCGCCAGCCAATTCCTGACCGGTAAAAGCGTAAGCACCAAAAGCATACAGGAACAAAACCCCGCCCAAAATACCACTTGCCAACTTTGTAGACACCTTCATGATATCGCTCCTTTTTAATGAATTGAGATGCAGATGAATCCATTTGTCTCCATCTGTTCTCACTATACCCCCCAGCGTTAGCGCAAAATTAGCGCGGATGGAGGCAGAAGAAGAGGCAAACGGGTTGCCGCACATCGAAGGTGACAGCCGCACCATCTACAGCGTAGGCGCCATGATGCGCAAGGCTCCGTGACCAGCCACATTCTGCAACGGGAAATAAACGCGATGGGTTTGCGGATCAACGGCCACGGAGTGCGCTTCATAGGCGAGATAATTACGTCCAAGCAATCGTAACTGCTTTCCTTTAAGTTGGAAGACCGCTACTACACCACTTTCGCTCGCGACATAAAGGCGTTGCAGCCCAGGGTCGAAAGCGAGCACGTCGGGATGCCGACCGGTTTTATGCACGGACAGCACATGCATGTCGCGCATGTTGAGGAGCAGCAGCCTGGCGTTGCCGTCGCAAGCAACGAAAGCGAGACGGGCTGGCGCGTCGATCAGCAGACTGTGGTCATGAACGCAGGTATCCGGCAGCCGATAACGCTGGACGATCGCATTGCTGCGCGGATCGATCGCCACAATCTCGTTACGGGTCTGCACATCAGCGAATACCAACTGGCTAACGGGGTCGTATTGCGAGTTGCCAACTTCGCCACCCATGGCAATGGTGGCGACCCGCCGGTGGTTGCGGGTGTCAACCACCGTTTCGGTCTGTCCCGTCTCGTCAGAGATGAACAGCTCGTGTACCTTCGGCGCGTAGGCCATGCCATCGGGGTGAACACCGGTGGGCACATGGGCGATGATGTGCAATGTCTTCTCGGAAATGACTTCGAGTTGGTTGATCGCGGTCGCATTCGCAAATACTTCATCCAGTTCTGGTACCGCCAGCACCCCATGCACAGCAGGAACGCCCTTGATATTCGCAATGACGCGGTTGTTGCGCAAATCGACTACATCGACACTGTCTGCCCCAAGATGGGAAATAAACAACAACTGCCTTTGCGGATCAATCGACTCATAGTCAAAGCGATTGGTATCTTTTTTCAACGGGGCTTTTCCGGTTGACTGCTGATCGATCGGCACATAGGCCTGATCAGGCTTGCCGGGAAGGGGAAGATCCGCATGAACTACCCTGAGCGGCAAGACGGACGTATTCTCTGCGGCCGCGGTAACGGTTCCGAGCAGCCCCGTACTCAACAAGGCTGCGACCATGATGTAACGAACTGTACGCATATATCATCCCTATGAGGTTGAAAATCAGGTGGTGAAAACCCATTAACCTTTTTTGAAAACCCTTTCCAGCCACGCATAAATCCCAGGCATCACCACCAGTACCAAGGGGATTTCGGCCAGCAATCCCGAAATAATCGCGATGGCCAAAGGTGCCTGCATTTGTGCCCCGGCACCCAACCCCAAGGCCAGCGGCATGAGGGCCAGGATGGCGATGATGGCGGTCATCAGCACGGGCCGCAGCCGTGCTTTTCCGGCCCGCACCAGTTCGTGTCGCTCCGCAGACTGCGCTTCCGCAAAAAAGAAAATCGCCGTTTCCGTCACAATGCCGACGATCATGGTTATCCCGATCATGGCCGTGATATTGCGCTCCGTGCCGGTCAGCCATAGACCGATAAACACGCTACCCAAGGCCAGGAGAGCAGTGGCGAGAATACTCAGGACCACGGTAAAACGCTCATAGAGAAACAGGAGCAACACCGTCACCAGCAGAATCGCAGCCAGCAGCACCAGCGCCAGTTCGCGCATGGATTGCTGCTGTTCGCGGTATAATCCGCCATATTGCAGGTAGACCCCTTGGGGCAACTGCACATGGGCCAGACGGGCCTTCACTTCGCCCATCACCGTGCTCATCGCCCGCCCTTCGATACGGGCCGTCACCGCGACCATGGGCTTGAGGTTTTCCGAGTTCAGTTCCGCCTGTCCGGATTGCATACGAATTTCCGCCACCTGCCCCAAGGTCAGATAATGCCCATCGGGAGCAATAATAGGGAGTTGCCGCAGGCGATTGATTTCATTCCAGAGTGCATGAGGAGCGCGGACTCGGACCCCGATCATTTCCTGGCCTTGGGGTATCCGGCTGACCACGCGACCTTCCATCAGGGTTTGCAACTGATTGGTGACCTGACCGGGGGTCATTCCGGCAAGAGCGGCCTTCACCGGGTCCACATGAATATCAACGGCGTCGCCAGCAATGATAATCCCGTCAAACACCTCGACAACGCCCGGCACCTTACGGATTTGTCCGGCCACTTGCCGGGCCAGCTTTTGCAGGGTTTGGGAATCCGCACCGAAGAGCTTGATTTCGATAGGCTGGGGCACGGCGGTTAAATCTCCGATGAGGTCCTCCATCAGTTGTCCCGTTTGCACCCGCAACCCCGGAACCTGATTATGAATCTGCTCGCGGACCGTCTTCATTACCTGCCATATGGAATGCTGTCGCTGCGCCTTGAGGCGGATGAAAAAATCTCCGGTGTTGGCTTCCGTGATGCCGCCTCCCAACTGCAGGCCCGTTCGCCGTGAATAACTGGCCACATCCCGGTTTTTGGCAAGAATCTGCTGAACCTGATCCAGCAGCCGATCCGTTTCCGCCAAAGAAGTACCGGGGGCAGCGTTATAATCCAGTACAAATCCACCCTCGTCCATCGCGGGCATGAAACCGCTGCCCACCTGTGTGTAAGACCATCCACCCAAGAGCAGAAAGGTCAGTACGATCAAGGATAAAAATAATGGCCGTTGCAGCAACCTTTCCAGATATTGTCCATAAATGCCGCTGAACCAAGCCAAAAAGCGTCCCTGATGCTCCGCCTGCTCGGCATCCCGAGGCCTCAGGAGCAGATCGGCGAGGAGTGGCACCGCCAGGTAAGCGACCAGAAAGGACACCAGCAGAGCCGCAGCGATGGAAATGGCCAATGCTTGGAAAAAAGCACCGGTCACCCCGGACAAAAATGCCAGAGGTGCAAAAATGATGATGGTTGCTGCCGATGAGCCCGCCAGCGGTTTACTCATTTCCAGTGCCGAGTGCAATACCGACACAGGCTCACCCTCAGCCGGATGTTCGGTGATGCGGCTCATGATGTGTTCGAGCATCACTACGGCATCATCTACCACCAAGCCCACGGCCGCTGCCATCCCGCCCAGCGTCATGATGTTGAAACTCTGGTGCATCACAAAAAGGATGAGCACACTGGCGAGGAGCACACTGGGCAACACTATGGCGACAATGAAGGTCAGGCGCAAATTCCGCAAAAACACCAGCAGCACCATGGCCGCCAAACCCGCTCCAATAAAAATGGCATCACGCACGCTGGATGCGGCGGCGGTAATCAGCTGACTCTGATCGTACCAGGTACTCAGGCTTATCCCCGCCGGAATGCTCTTGGCATCCTTGCGCAACAAGGTACGGATAGCATGATCGATGGCCACCGTATTGGCACCGATCTGTTGCTTGATATTGACCAGCACGGCATTTTTGCCATTGGCCGTCACCGTGGTCCACTGGGGTACCGTTCCCACCCGGACCTGAGCAACATCCGCAAGATCCACGACCCCGGCAACACCGGTCTTGAGCACGATATGACGGATATCCTGCACATTCTTCAGAGGGCTTTCACTCAGAATCTGATATAGGCGATAGTGGCGCTGCAAACGACCCACGGCGGTAATGACATTGCCGTTGCTCAGCGCCCGTTCCACATCCGCAGGCCTCAGGCCGTAACTCTGCAGGCGCATGGGATCCACCACTACCTGATATTCCTCGCGCGCCCCGCCCTGCACCTCCACCTGCGCCACGCCGTGGATGGTGAGCAGCAGCGGCCGCAGGTCATATTCGGCATAGCGACGCAGGGCGACGGGATCCAGATGATCCGATGTCAGGGACAGCCCGAGAACAGGAAACACCGTCGGGTCCATCCGCCGAGCAGTAAAACGGGTATCCGGCGGCAGGACCGGCATCTCCTTGTTTACTGCGGATTCTGCCTGCAACAGGGCTTCCGTCATGTTGCTTCCCCAGGCGAACTGCACCGATACATCCGCAGCGCCACGCGCTGTGGTAGAACGAATGCGCTCTACACCGGGGACCGCCCGCAATGCCTGCTCCAACGGCCGGGTGACAGCGATTTCGGTCTGTTGAATGGGCATGTTCCCGGAATTTACAGTTACTTCGATACGTGGGAAAACCACATTGGGAAACAGGGCTACCGGCATTTTCATGGCGGACAGCAAACCTGCAAGCACGAGTACCAGCAGCAGAAACAGCAGCGAGCGACGATGCCGTAGTAACCAGGCACCCATCAGGATTTCCCTTCTACCCGCAAGGCCATTCCTGCTTTGAGCTCGTAATTGCCGAGACTCACCACCGCATCACCTACGCTGAGCCCTTGCTTCACCGCAATCCAGCCTGCCTGCTGCCAACCCGTGTCAATCCAGCGTTTTTGGGCTTTACCGGCCACATCCACGAAACAATAGGACCTGCCGTCCTGCTGCAGAACGGCGCTTTCCGGGACCGCGATGACCCGTCGGTGGTGCAGGATGATTTCCGCTTGCAGCATGGCTCCCGGCAACAAATCAGGACTGGCGGGCAATGGCACCACCACCTGGGCAAGTCGGGTTTGCGGATCAATCTGGCTATAGATCTGGCTGACTTTCCCCTGCACCGGCGCCTGCCCCCCATATACGGGAAGCAGGCTCACCGAATCCCCCACATGAATACGCGGCAAGATCCCCGGTTCCACCCCCAACAAAACGCGCAGGGCATTTCCCGTACTCAGGCTGAGCAAAGGCTGACCGGCGGGGACGAGGTCACCCTGATGCACATGCACGATGGTCACTACCCCATTGATGGGCGCGGACACCTGTCCGTTTTTCAGTTGTTGCAGCCGCAACTGGATGTCCTGCAAAGCCGCCCGCGCACGAGCGAGGGATTGATCCGCAGTTTGCAGTTGGGTATTGGTCGCCAGTTGGCGCTGACGCAGGTTCGCTACCCGTTGCTGGTCGGCAATAGCGAATTTCAGGCCAATTTCCGCCTGCTTCAGCTGCAGTTGATCACTAACCGAGGGTTGTACCTGCAGCATGGGTTGCCCCTGCTTTACCCGCTGCCCCGCGGCCACCAGTACCTGGCTGACCAGGGTTTCGGCTGGCAGCACGATGGTTCTGCCATCCTCCGGCGCAAACTCTACGGTACCATAGACACGAAGCTGATCCGCCATGGACATCATTCGCGCCGGCGTGACTTTTACCAGGGCGGAAACCTCTGCCTCGGCAGATCCCGCAAGCAGCAAGCACAGGCAGCATCCCCATGCCAGGATTTTTCCGCCCGAAAACCGCGTTCTCATTTCCGACTCCCCCAATCTGAATAAGGTAAACCGACCGCCATTTCCAGCGCTGCCTGCTGGGCAGCGTAGGATTCCTGTAGCGCCAGCAATTGCAGGCGCTTCGCCAGGGATTGGCTGCGTACGGTCTCATAATCCAGCAAAGTCACGTTGTGTTCCGCAGCGGCCCTACGTAATCGGTTTTCGGCCTTCGCCAGTTCCGGAACCTGTTGCTGCAGGGGCTTGATTTCCTGTGCCAGGCGGCGGAGATCCGTCACCAGTCGAAAAATGTCGGCGCGCGTCTGAAACAGACGGGCGGTATAGGCTGCCCGGAGCTGCGCGCGGGTAGCCTCGCTTTCCGCAATAACCCCACGGTTCCGGTTCCAGAGGGGAATATCCAGCGTCAAACTTGGGCCGTAGCTTTGCACATTGGAGGTATCGGCGGCCCTATTGAAGCCAATGGTGAAGCCTGGGTATTGGCCGAGAATGGCACGTCGTACCCGGGCTTCCTGCGCCTGATAGCCAGCCCGCAGCGCCAGCAGATCAAGCCGATGCTTGTCGGCCAAGGTTACCAGAAACGCGGCATCGGGCAGGCTGGGCCAAAGCCGCGGGGGCGTTATGCTGATCGCCATTTTCGGTGGCAGGCCAATGGATTGGTCGAGATTCTGGCGCAGGGTGGTGACCTGTCGACGCAAGGCGAGCGCCCGATCCTGACTATCCAGCCAAGCAATCTGCCGTAATGTTGCGGTGGTGATGGTGGTGTCGCCAAGACGTAAATTTTCAGCGGAGGCTCGATACAATTTCCCGGTGGTCTTGGCTGCCGCTTCCGCTACCTCTTCCTGCGCCCGCAGATAATAAAGCTGACGGGCGAGAACGCGCGTATTACCCGCTTGCATCCACTCCTGCCAGGCGACCTGATATTGCACGGACTTTTGCTGTGCGTGGGCAATATCCAGATTGGCAGAGCGGGTAAACAGACTGGCGAGGCTCCAACTCAAACCCATGCTATAGGCATTGTAATAACCGGCTGCGACATTAGTGGGCAAGTCCGCACTGAGTGACAGTTGGGGATCGGGAAGCAAACCGGCCGCAAAAACCTGGGCCTGGGCGACTCCCAGATTGGCCCGCATGGCACGCAACTGTGGGTTGAGCAACACGGCGATCGCCCCAAGATCCTCGCCAGAAAATGGCCCATGCAAATTTATCGGCTGGGCATGGGGGTGCATCCGCGCCAGCGCCGCTGCCATTTCCCGATGCACATCCTGCACAGAGGATAGATGTCCAGGCAAGGGTGCTGCCTGATAACTCGCACATCCGGCCGGCAGTAACATCAGGCTGACCAGGATTGCAGGCCATAATCGAAATGCCATAAACCCTATGCTCCCTGAAGGGTGAAAACCCGTGATGGAATGGGCATATTACTTACCCCTCCATCAGTGTCTCATGATTGAATTAGGCGAAACTTAGGATATCGCCCCAACCCGCGCACGACATCCCGTCCCGCTGGATCTTTCCTACCCGGCCTATGGATAAAGATCGTCCACTATTTGGCGGAGAATTACCGTCAAATCTACGGGTTCGAAGCTCGATGAGGAGGTACCCTGCAGAGTCGCCAAACCCGTGCATCATCCATGAGCGGGTTGATAAACATATGCGGCATGCGCCTCGCCAACATAAACAAAAATCTTGTGATTACTGGGACCTATTTGATATGCTGGGACATCACTTCGGCCGATGTTCGAAAACCAAAAAATTTCATGGTCTCATGGGAAATCCGCTGGTTGGAAGCCTCTGCCTCCGAGTGCTCCATGCACAAACTCCCCGCCATCTGTTCCGGTGACCACGCTTGCTCCAGGATCATGGTCCGCACGGTCTCTGTCAAGAGACTCCCCGGCAACCAGATAGACTCGCTGCCTCCTAAATGGGATTCTCACGCAATAATCAAGAGCATGAAGTAAAACACGTAGTCTTTGTCGAGAGTGGATGAACCGGCAACAGCCCAAAAGGCATTAGAGAAGAATAACCATACGGTGGATCTTCTGAAAAATATCGGCAGAAAAGCCCCAGACACAACACGCTGGAACCTTCCTGCCGGAAATCACCAATAACGGCGGGCCTAGAAGTCTGCCGCAATACTTCCATATACCGTCAGCGGCGCGCCGGGCAATGCCAGCATCTGCCCGGCCGAGTTCCCACCCAGAAGCCCACCGGCGGTGATGTACTGGAACTCGTTATAACGATTATTGGCAAGATTGAGGACATCGACGCTCAGCTTGACGTCTTTCAAACCCGGAATACTCCCACGCGTGGGGATGGTGCTGTCAAAACCCAGATTCACCGTCCCATAACCCGGCATTTTCTGCCGGCTCGGGGCAGTCGTATTGTTATTGAAGATATTTTGTGCGCCGGTGTACTGATACCAGATCCGCGGCTCCAGCAACACGCCCGAGAGATAGTAGCTGTACGCCGTGCCGATATTAAAGGTGCTGCTCGGCACGTTGGATACCGGCAGCCCGTTATAACTGACGCCGCCGGTTACGTAATGGGCGAAAGTCGCCTTCTCGAAATTGAGGTTGGCAAAGACGTGCAGGTTGTAAATCGGGTCATCTTCCAATGCCATATTGACCCCCTGATAGATGGAGTCACCATTCGCGTCCCCTAGATAATTGCCGTTGGCATCGTAGAACGGAATATATTGGTTGGTATAGTGCAGATGGTAAAAACTCGCCAGCAGGAAGAAATTATGCAGGTAAGCGGCATCCCTGAAATGAATCTTTATGCCAGCATTGTAATCGGCGCTTTTTTCCAGGCTATAAATCGGTGGGGTAGCTTGATACAGACCACCACCACCGCCCACCTGCGGTTCCTTGAACGCCTGCGCATAGCTGGCAAATACCGCCAGCCATTTCATCGGCTGCCAGTTGAAATCCACCGAGGGCTCTACCTTGGTGAAGCTGTTGCTGGCGGTCGGGAGCGCGCCCTGGTTATTTTGCGGATACAGGGCATAGGCCGCGGCAAAATCCGACTGCGCGGCAGGCGTGTAACGCGTCTGATAATTGATGAAACGCACGCCCGGCGTGATATGCAGGTTCTTCATCGGACTGATCCGGTCCTGGATGAACGCGGCAAGGTCGGTCTGGTCGAAATAGTCGCTGCGATAGTGCGCGTTGGGCACAGACACCGAGCCGTAATACGGCGGGTTGGTATTGTAAAAGGCATTCCGCGAGTTATACCGGCTATTCAGGAAGAATCCACCTACGTTCACATCGTTGTAGGGCAACGCCACCGAAAACCAGAGTTTGTCGCCATACACATTGGTATGGGGGTTATTGTATTCGTACAGATTACCCGGATTGGACAGCCCGTAGTTGTTGTAGTGGAAATGCAGACGGTGGCCATTGCGGTACCAGAGCGTGTTATGCAGACCCACCATGCTGTCCAGGGCGAGGTTCAGTTTGCTATAGACCAGCCAGGTGCTGTTGCTGTCCTGTTTGAACCAGACGTTTTCCGGCAGTGAGGAATAATATCCTGACGTCGCCTGGCTATACAGCGGCGAGTTTGGCGTACCATCCATGGTCACACCGGCAATGGGGTTGAGGGGGATGGATACCGGCCGGTAGCCGGAACCTTTTGCCAGGTAGGCACCCAGTGAGAAGTCACCGTTGCTGAAGGTCTTGCGGGTTTTCAGGAACCAGGCGTAGTTATAACTGGGGTTGGTAAAACCATCCGGAGATTGCCGATAGCTGTTGCCGGAACCGGAACCACCCGCGAGGATGGTGGACCAGCCGTCTATGCTCCCGGTGCGCACGTTGAAGACGATATTCTTGGTATCGTAGCTGCCGTAGCTCATCTTGATCGAAGCACCGGCTTTACTGGTGGGCTGCAGGGGGACAAAATCGATCTGGCCGCCGATGTTGTTATACCAGCGATCCACCGGGTTTCCGGGACCATAGGTGATGCCGATACCCTGCAGAATGCCGTTCTGCGGCACCTGTGGGCTCTCCCAGAGGCCACTGGACGGATTCACCATGGGAACGCCGTCAAAGGTGACGGAAAGGCTGCCGTTGTCAATCTGGCCACCGGAGAAACCGCCCCAACCCTGCTTGATCCCGTTCACGCTGATAGAGGTCTTGGTGGAGCCGGTATATCCGTAGCCGGAAACACCGACGCCCGGCGCATAGGACAACGCCTGTGCGCTGCCGCCCATCGGACCTGCCGCCGCCAACTCATGCTTATCCAGCACTTTTATAGACTGTCCTGAATCAAAACGGGTTTTTTGACTAAGAGATTGCGCCTCACGGCTCCCCAGGGTAGAAGTCCCCTGCGCTGCGGCATTGACCTGACCCACATCGACCGAGCTGTTTTCGGCGCTTTGGGTACTGGCGGTGATGCCGTCGGCCATGACTGGCACGCTCGAAAGCAGCACTCCAGATGCCATGAGCGCAACGACGACCGGACGTAACTTCATGTTGCTACGCATATCGAAATACTCCCTTTTACTGGACGGTAGTTATGTCTTACGAGCCGGTGAACGGCACCGCGGCCCGATATGGGCGGGCTCTGTTTTTCTCGAAGAGGGGATATGCTAACGAAGCAACATGACACTAATACGACAGTTTTATGACTTTTTCATGACATTTTTGGGAGTAGTGCGCAGCCCGGGAGGGCCGCGCGACACGGATGGGGCTGGAGAGTAGAGATGATGCGGAGTTATCGCTTAGCTTTGTTACTTCTGGGTTCCGGAGTGAAATATACCCAGACCGCCAGGAAAAGAAACGCGATGACGTAGATATTGGTGGTACCCAGGACATCGCCCTTATTGGCGGTGGCGCCCGGCAGAAACGGTGCGCCCCAGCCTTCTGCCGTGGTCCAGACGCCAATGCTGTAGGCAATACCCACCGGGATCACCCAGCGCAGGCCACGGCCGATGATCAGGTAAAAAGCGATGATACTTTCGATGATCGCGGCAAAATAGCCAAAAAGCACCGGGCCCGCCCAGGTGATGACCGAGATGAAGAAGCTGATATAGGCGGCGATCCATGCCGGTTCGCCCGGCAGGGCCTGTTGCAGGTAGGTGACCGCATGGGTGAGAAAATAGGGTTGCCATTTCCAGTATGCATCGAAGGCCCAGAGTATGCCGAAGAGAATACGAGCCGTATGTATGGCGGGAGCGTAAATGGGGCGATGCGGTGCCTTGCTGAAGCTCAGGCCTTCCCAGCTTCGCGTCCAGACCACGAGTAGGAAGCAGAGCGCATAAATGATGGCGGTGCCGGGGTCGGTCGCACCCTGGGTGTAGGGACCGCCAAAACCCCCAACGGTGCTCCATAGCCAGAGGTTGTAGATCACCCCCACCCAGGCCAGTAATGGCACGCCGACTCCCGTGATCAGGGAAGCCGCAAGGATGGCGTCGAGGGCTATCGTCGCATACGCCATAGTTTGCGCGCCCAGTTGCTGGACCAGTTGCGCCATCCAGTGACCGTAGCCGGCAATCCAGGCGGGTTGCCCGGATACCCAATCGGCACTGAAGGTACCGAGAAAGTGCATACTGTAGGCGGGATCGAGTTGCAACCAGGTATTGATCAGCCAGATCAGACCGAAAAGAATACGGACAGCACCGAACGCCTGTTTACGACGCAGTTCCAATGACTGTGGTGTTTTCATCATGCCTCTGATTGTGTCATTAATAGCCCGGATATTCTTCAGGAAATCGGCAGGAAGGTCAAAAAGAATATACATCATGAAGATACTGATCATTGAAGATGAGCCCAAAACCGCCGCTTTTCTGAAAAAAGGTTTTTCAGAGGAGGGGGATATCGCAGATATCGCTGTCAATGGTGTGGACGGACAACATCTGGCGGTGACGGGGAACTACGACGTCATCGTACTCGACGTCATGCTGCCGCAGCGCGATGGCTGGTGGGTGTTACAGGAAATCCGCAGCCGACGGGCCGATCAGCCGGTCCTTCTGCTGACGGCGCTGGACGCCGTCTCCCAGCGGGTGAGGGGTCTGAAGCTCGGCGCGGATGACTATCTGATCAAGCCCTTCGCCTTTTCCGAACTGCTGGCGCGGGTGCATAACCTCCTGCGCCGCAGTAACGTACGCTCCGAAGACGTGCTCCGTTATGCCGATCTAGAGATCGATTCGTTGCGGCATAAGGTCTGGCGGGCGGGAGATACCATCAGCCTTGCCCCTCAGGAATACCGGCTATTGGCCTATCTGATGCGCTTTCCCGGCGAAGTACTGACCCGTACCCGGATCGCCGAGCAAGTCTGGGACATGAATTTTGACGGCGACAGCAATGTGGTGGATGTCGCCATCCGCAGGCTGCGCAGAAAGGTCGACGACCCCTATTCCAGCAAGCTGATTCATACCTTGCGAGGAGTCGGTTATGTCCTTGAAACACGCGACTGAAACCCTCCGCCGCGTTACCGGTTCGATAGCTGTACGCCTGACGTTTTGGTATGCATTGCTCAGCGTTGTATTGATTGCCGCCGCTGGCAGCGCCTTGTATTGGGTACTCGCGGCGCAATTACGGCACGTCGACAACCAGATTTTAGCCAGCAAGATCCATGCAGTGCATAGCGCACTAAGGCGACATACCGGGAATACAGAGGCACTACGACATGAAACGCAATTAGAGGCGAGTACGATTCGCGGCGTCTACATCTGGGTCAGCCGCCCCGCAGAAGGCGTCATCACCCGCAGCCCTTCATCCAATCCCATTCTGGAGGGGCCACGGCCTTTTGCCGGCTCTCCGGCGCCGTTACCGGAAAAAGAATGGAAATGGGCTGCGGCGAACGGCCGGCGTTATCGCATCATGGCGCGCAGCTATGCCGGCAACCCGCCTGCCACCATCTATGTGGCCATGAGCATGGCGCAGGAGGACAACTTTCTGGCAGCCTACCGGCGGGCGCTGCTGCTGGCGATCGTTCTTGCCCTGCTGGTGGCCTTGGGCGCGGGTTATCTGATCGCGCGACGGGGTATGCGCCCCGTCGCGCGGCTCGCCGAGATCGTCGACGAACTGGGTGCCGGACAGTTGCATCGGCGCGTTGCGGACGAACATTGGCCGAACGAGTTGCGTACCCTGGCAGCAAACTTCGACCGCCTGCTGGGCCGGCTGGAGACATCCTTCAACCGCATATCGCGGTTTTCCGCAGATGTCGCCCATGAACTGCGCACACCTCTGCACATCCTGCGCGGCGAGGCGGAAATCACCCTTTCCAGGCAACGTAGTCCGGCAGAATACCAGGCATGCATCGAGTCAGCCATGGAGGAGTACGGGCGCCTGTCAGGGATGGTGGATGCCCTCCTCTTTCTCGCCCGCGCGGAGCAGTCTGATGCCCGTCTCGACAAGCCCGTGCTGGATGTTCGGGAGGAGGCGGCAGCGGTCTGCGCCTTTTATCAGGCGATGGCCGACGAGTTGGGGGTTGCGCTGATCAACAGGGCCATTGGGTCGGTAGCGGCGAATCCCGGACTGTTGCGGCGCGCCCTCGGCAACCTGCTCGGCAACGCGCTGCGCCATACCCCCGCGGGGGGCAGGTCAGTATCTGGACCACCATTCAGCCTTCGCTACTGCAGATCATCGTCAGTGATAGCGGTTCCGGGATAGCGCCCGAAGATCTGCCCCATGTGTTGGACCGCTTTTATTGTGCGGATACGGCGCGACTGCGTCAGGGTCAGGGCACCGGGCTGGGGCTCGCCATCGTGCGCTCCATCATGCATTTGCACGGCGGCGAAATTGCACTGCAGAGTGAATTGGGGAGGGGCACCACTGTCACTTTATCTTTCCCGATTATCACAACGGAAACTCTGGCATCGCACCAAAGATGACGACTTCGTCAGGTTGCAGTAATCTTCCGGTTTCCTGCTTTTGCGATAATGCGCTAATGGCCGCAGCAGCTATGGCGGTATTTAATCCTGTGCGGAGATAAAATTGTAGTGGCCGATTATCGGAAATCCCCGGAAAAGCATCGAAATAATCCCGCGTTTTTCACCATAAAGGTCCGTGCATGACGCACAAAGCCGCAACGCGGCGGATAGCGACTGCGCTCGGAATCGGCGCCTGTCTGTTCTCGGGTACCGCCTCGGCTGACGATCTGACGTTACAGAGTGCCATTCAGCGCGCACTGGTCAATCAGGCGGTGTTGCAGCAGGCGCAGCACATGATCGCGGAGAGCGAGGATCAGGTTCGTGCGGCCCATGCCGATCTGTTGCCCGCCCTCTCGCTGAGTACTGGAGGCATCTGGACCCAAACCCAGAACGGCCAGCCGCGCTTTGTCAGTGCCAATGGCGCACGGGAGTTGATTGGACAGGTCCGCCTGCAGATCCCACTGTATGCGCCACAAGCCTATGCCTTGTCGGCGTTGGCACGCGACCGCTCGGCCATCGCCCGTTACCGCCTGCAGCAGGCACGGCTTGCGGTCGCAGCGCAGGTGACCATGGCATATTACCAACTGGCGCTGGACGATAACGAACTAGCCGTGTGGCGCAGGGCGCTGACGGACGCGCGCCAGATGTTCGTGGCGACACAAGAGGGCTACCGTGCGGGGACCCGCTCCCGCCTGGATTTGAGTCAATCCAGATTGACCCTGGTGCGTATCCGGATGGGGCTTGATCAGGCGCGACCGCGGGCGCAGGCGGCGCGTCAGGTGCTCGCACTGCAGACGGGCTACGGGATGGCGGCGCTGCCCGCACTGGCGCCCGTGGCCGAGCCACTCACTGCTTTGCCAGGGTCAAAAATGCTCCGCCAGCAAGCCGACCAATCGCAGCCACTGTTGCGCGTCGCCGAAGGAGAAATTCAATCGGCACGGTCGCTGTTGCACTATCGGCGGGCGGCGCGACTGCCGGTCATCGCCGCCACCGGTGCCTATGGGGTGGACACCTCGACACTGCCGCAAAGCCAGCAGTTGGGCTGGCAGGCGATCCTTAGCCTGCAGGTGCCCATTTTTGGCTTTGGCCGCAACCGGGATCTGGTCGCCGCGGCGCAGGAGCAGGTGGCCGCCATGCAGGCCGCCAAGGCGGCGCTGCAACTGCAGATTCGCAGTCGTCTGGCGGCCGATTACGGGGCGGCACAGGCGGCAGCAAACGCCTTGCAGGATGCGCGGACGCTGGAACAGACCGCACGGACGGTCTATACCATGACCCGTAAGGGCTACCTCGCCGGTGCGGAAAGCGCACTGGCGTTACAACAAGCGGAGAACGGCTGGGTTCAGGCCCAGTTGCAAACCGCCGGCGCCGCCATCCGCGCCCGCCTGACACGTGCGCAACTGGCATTGGATAGCGGCTTGTTGCCCGACCAAAGGAAGCCGTCATGACTCCCCACAAACGCTCCATGATCCACATTTCTCCGCGCTGGTCCGCAATCGTCGGCCTCGGGATGCTACTCTGGCTGGCCGGCGTGGACGCGGCTTGGGCACTGCCGGTACGCCTGGCCGTTGTCGCCGCCGCGCCTGCCCAGCAGGAGAACACCGTACTCGCCACCGTCGAGAGCAACGGTCAAGTGACCCTGACCGCCACAGTGACCGGCCGGGTGCTCGGCCCGCTGCTGCCGGCTGGACAAATCCCTGCCGGGGCTCTGGTGGCGCATATCGCGCCGCCCGGCCTGCAGGCGACTATCAGCGCCGCCCGGGCGCGGGTCGCTTTCAGCCGCAGCCAGTGGTTCCGTAACCGGAAACTCTATGCCGATGGGGTCCTCTCCCGGCAGGATGTGGAGCAGGCGAAACTGGCGCTGGACGAATCCCGGTCCGCCCTCCGCGTCTTGCAGGCGCAATCGAACCAGCAGCAACTGACCGCCCCCTTCGCCGGGAGCCTGCACTATCTGGTGCCCGCCGGCGCGGTGGTCAACGCTGGCCAGCCCATCGCCACTCTCGCCGGCCGCGGAGCGCCCTGGGCGCGCGCCTACGTTACGCCTGCCGTGGCGCAGGGGCTGCGGATAGGAACGGTAGTAGGGCTTGATGGCAGCAACTGGCGGGGGCACGGCAAGATTCGCTCCGTCGGACAAAGCGCACGGCATCTGGGCCTGGTGCCCGTCTACATCGACCTGCCCACCGGCAGCTCGTTATTGCCCGGCGAGTGGCTGCAGGTGCGGCTGCCGTCGCCGGGGACGACGGCCTTCGTTCTGCCGACGGCCAGCATCGTCATGCGTGGCGCCCGCACCGAGGTATTCGCCGTTCGCCACGGGCGGGCGGTCGTGGTGCCCGTTCACATCGTCGCCAGCCGCGGCGATCGCACCTGGGTCAGCGGTGATCTCCGGGTCGGGGAACCCGTCGTACGCTCCGGCAACGCCCGCCTCGTCGGCGGCACCCCCGTGCAGGTCCAGAAACCATGAAGCGTTATCTGGAGTTCCTCTGGGAAAATCGCTCCAGCGTCATCCTCGCTGCCCTGTTTCTGCTGGCAGCCGGCTGGTTCGCCTTAAAAAGCCTGCCGGAAAGCGTATTTCCCAATGTCGATTTCCCGCGCGTGGCGGTGCTGGTCAACGACGGCAGTCTGCCGGTCAAATTCATGGAAGTCGAGATCACCCGACCGCTGGAGGCGCTGGCCAAGGGTCAGCCGGGCGTCCGGCTGGTGCGCTCGCAGACCGGTAATGGACTCACCAAGCTCAATGTCTACTTCAACCCCGGCGTCAATCCGCAGACCGCTTATCTCATGCTGCAGGCCCGCCTCTCTCAGGTTCGCCTACCCGTCGGCGCGCAGATGCGGGTGACGCGCATGGCGCCTTACACCTACCCCTTCGCCGAGTATGCACTGGTGTCCAATCGGCAGGACAGCTCGGCGATGATGCCGACTTTCGCCTTCCAGGTTCGCCCTGCCCTGCTGGCGATTCCCGGCGTCTATCAGGTGCAGGGCACCGGCCGCGGTTGGCCGCAGGTGCATATCGATCTGAACCCGGTGCGCCTGGCGCAATATCACCTGACGGCACAGCAGGTGATCGACACCCTCCGCCTCGCCCAGGGGCCTTTTTTCTCCGGCATTCTGCACGCCTATCACCAGCAATTTATCGTCGCCACCACACCACGGCCGGTGGACACGGGGCATCTAGCCGCCCTCACCCTGCCCCTCGGCCCGGCCAATGCCGAAGGCATCCGCGCCCCGCTGGCATTGGGCGCGCTGGGACAGGTGCGGGTCGGTCCACCGCCCTTGCTCACCGACGCCGCCGTTCCCGGCTATCGCCATGCCCTGATCATCGATGTGCTGTCCCAATCGCGGGCCAACGACGTGAATGTCGCCCGTGCCGTTCAAAGCCGACTGGCAACCTTGCGAGCGCACCTGCCACCGGGTGTACAACTGGTACCGATCTACGACTTGAGCCATCTGATCAGCAGCAGCCTGCGCGATGTCTGGATCGCCCTCGGGCTCGGCAGTCTGATCGCCTGGCTGGTGGTCCTGGCGTTTCTGGGTCGTTTCGATGGGGCACTGGCAACCCTGGTGGTCGTCCCGCTGGCCCTGGCGGCCACTTTTCTGGTGCTGCATGCGCTGGGGTACGGACTCAACATCATGACCCTCGGCGGTTTGACGGCAGCGATTGGCGCACTGGTGGATCATGCCATCGTGGTGGTCGAACGCGGACTCCACGGTCTGCACGGCGAACGCTCGGCGCGACGACGATTAGCCTTACGTCGCGCCGCCGAAATTCTGCCACTGATGACCCTGGCCACCCTCACCTCCTGCCTGATCTTTCTGCCGCTGATTTTTTTGTCCGGCACGCTGGGACTCCTGTTTCGGCATATGGCGCTGGCCATCGTCATTGCGCTGCTGACGTCGCAAATCGTCGCCCTGCTGGTGACGCCAGTATTGGCCGCATGGCTCGCCGGGCGTCCGCAGCAGAACCGGCGAAACCGTGCAGAACGTTGGTTACGCCGACATTTCAGCCGCTGGCTGATCTTCGGCATGCGCCGCCCGTGGTGGGCCATTCCGGTGGTCCTGCTCCTCGCGGGCGCGGGATGGTTGGCGCTGACCACCTTGCCCACCGCTTTCCTGCCTCATTGGGACGAGGGCGTGATCTCGGTGCCCTTTCGTACCCCCGTCGGCAGCAGCGTGGCGGAAACCACCCGCGTGGGACGGGATTTCATGCGGGTGGCGCTGGAGAACCCCAATGTGGAGCGGGCATCGTTGATGGTCGGGCGCGGCTTCCAGTTCCTCCATGCGCCAGCCAACAAAGGGGCTATCGCCATTGTCCTCAAGCCCAATCACGCGCAGAGCACCGAGGCGGTGATGCGTACGTTGCATGTACAGTTCCGTCAGATGGCTCCCAATCTGCTCTCCTTGACGCTCCACCAAACGATGATTGTACGCCTGGGTAATCTCTCCGGTGCCCACGCGCCGCTGGTGGTGTACCTCTTCGGCTCGGATTCCACCACCTTGCGTGCCCAGGGCGCGCGTCTGGCGGCCGCATTGCGCCAGAGCCACGCCTTTGAGTCCGTGAACTTCAAGTCGCCTTCCGCTGGTCCGGAGTTGGAGATCACCCCGTCGCCACTCGCCGCGATCTATGGCATTACCCCACCGGAGCTAGCCGGCCAGGTCAAGGCGCGTTTCTGGGGGCGGCAGGCGGGTTTCCTCCTGCACGGCGAGCAGATTCTGCCGATTCGCGTCAGCCTCGCCGGTCACGATTTCACCCCGCGCGCGATGGACAGCCTCCCCATTCGCCTGCCGGACGGAAGCTTTACTCCGCTTGCGAGCATCGCCGGCGTACATGTGCAGGGCGCGATACCTTTCGTGACCCATCAAAATCTGGTGCCTGACGCCTATGTCTGGCTGCAGCCGAAGCCCGGTGAGGGGTTGGCGCAGGCCGCCGACAAGGCGCGCGCGGTGGTGGCGGGCCTGCATCTGCCGACAAATGTGACGACCCTGCTCGGCGGCTACTATCGCCAGCAGTCCCAGAGCTTTCAGCAGATGGCGCTGATTCTCGGAGGGGCGCTAGCCTTGCTCCTGATCTTGCTCGGCTTTCAGTTCAGCAGTCAGCGCGCCGCCATCTCCGCACTGTTGGCCATCGCGCTGGCGGCACCGGGGGCGCTGCTGGCGCTGCTGCTGCTCGGCATCGATCTCGACAGCACCGCCTTCCTCGGGGTGCTGCTGGTCTTTGCCATTGCCGTCAATAATGTGATTCTGATTTTCGCCCGCGCCCGGCAACTCGGTGGCCCGCAACCGCGCCCCGCCATGGTCGCCCTCGCCGCCCGCCAGCGCCTGCGCCCCATCCTGATGACCATGCTCGCCGATGTCTTCGGCTTTCTGCCGCTGGCCATCGGCATCGGCCACGGCACCGACCTGCTCAAGCCCCTCGCGGTAGCGGTCATGGGTGGCTTGCTGCTGTCCGTGTTCATGTCTTTGTGGCTGGCGCCGGTACTCTATGCCGCATGGCCCGTCAGGCCCCCGCTGTCGGACCCGGATCAGCGGACCGGTTTCCTTGCAGAAAAGGGCAATAGAAACTAATATTCTGATGGCGTTGATAATGCACTGGAGGTGCAAAATGTTAAAAAAATCATTTTTCATTCCGATCTTGGGAGCTGTCCTGTGTCTGCCGGCCGGGGTTGCCCTCGCAGCAGATGCAGCCCCTGCTGCCGGGCAGGTTCAAAACCAGATGATGTATGGTAGTCAGTTGATGACCCCCAAGGAGCGTGTGGAGTATCGCGCTAAATTGCGTGCGGCCAAGACGATCCAGGAACGCGAACGGATACGTCAGGAACACCACGAAGAGATGATGGAACTGGCCAAGAAAAGAGGGGTAACCTTACCCGCCGTACCGCCCGTAGGCGGCGCCGGCATGGGTCCCGGCCGTATGAATGGCGGCGCCGGTATGGGTGGCGGCGCGGCGGGCATGGGCCCTGGTACCGGAATGATGGGAGCCGGGGCGGGCGCTGGAATGGGTGGCGGTCCGCGGCGTTAGGGCGCAGCACGCCTCTGCGCGGAAAGCGAAGTCCCGGGCAACAGGTTCGTTCCTCGGCTCCACAGGCCGGGAGCAGCCAGCGCAAACGCGCCTTCCCGTCGGTAGCGCGTGGGTTACGTATTAACGATGAATCCAGGGCGTAAACTGCCCAGCCCCAACGACAGGACTCCCATGCCACGCCTCCATACCCTGCAGCGGCCTGGCATTCAGGCCGCTCTTCTGTCGGCACTGCTTTTCGGCGCAAGCACACCGCTAGCGAAGGTCCTGCTGGCGTCGGTGAGTCCGTGGATGCTGGCTGGACTCCTCTATCTGGGCTCAGGTCTGGGCCTGACGCTCTACCGCTGGTTGCGACGTGCCGAATCCGTGCGGCTAACGCGCCGAGATGCCTTCTGGTTTGCCGCTTCGGTGCTGTCCGGGGGGATCGTGGCGCCGGTGCTGTTCATGATCGGTTTGCGAGGTGCTGCGGCATCGACGGCATCCCTGTTGTTGAATGCGGAAACCGTGTTTACGACGCTGCTCGCGTGGTGGGTGTTCAGGGAAAGTTTTGACCGACGCATTGCCTGGGGTATGGCGGCAATCGTGCTGGGGATGGTCCTCCTCAGTTGGCCTGGGCAGGTGCATCTTGATCATCTCTGGTCCGCTGCCGCCATCATCGGCGCCTGCTTCGCCTGGGGTGTGGATAACAATCTGACTCGCAAGGTATCCCTGACGGATACGACCTGGATCGCCGCCAATAAGGGCTGGGTGGCGGGCGGCGTCAATCTCGGCCTGGCTCTGCTGCTCGGTGACCATCTGCCCGCCCTGCCCGACGTGGCGGCGGCAATGTTGCTCGGATTTTTCGCCTATGGCGTCAGCCTCGCCCTTTTCGTGGTCGGCCTGCGCCATCTCGGCAGTGCGCGGACCGGAGCGTATTTTTCCAGCGCGCCCTTTGTCGGTGCCGTACTCAGCGTGATGCTCGGGGCTCCGGTCAGCCCGCTCCTGGTGATTGCCGGGGCGCTGATGGGCTGGGGTATCTGGATGCATCTCACCGAGCGTCACGAACATACCCATACCCATACCTTTATGGAACATGATCATACCCATGTGCATGGAGCACATCACCAGCACACCCATGCGTTTCCGGTGGCGCCGGGAGTTCGTCATCGCCACCCGCACCAGCACGAGGCGCTGACCCACAACCACGCCCACACACCAGACATGCACCATCTGCATGACCATTAACTGAATCAGGTAATGCGGTGGCACAGATACGATGCCGGATTGATCTTGGCATGGCACGAGACCATAATGATCATTATGGTTAATGAAGGTGATGCCATGATTACGGAAACCAACGCGGTCAATTTTCGCCAGAACCTGGGAGAAATGCTCAACCAGGTGCAGTATCGCCACGACAGCGTGATGATCAACAAAGATGGGAAACCCGTTGCCGTGCTCATCGATGCACGTCTTTTCGAGCGCATTCGCCGGATGCAGGGTCGCTTTGATGCGCTGTGCCAAAGGATCGAAGCGGGATTTTCGCAAGTACCCGAATCTACAGGGATAGCGGAGATCGACGCGGCCGTCGCTCAAGAACGGCGGGAATCGTCCATTTCCGCTGAGGGTCACTAACCGTTCATGGCGGCATTGCGGGTGGTGCTGGACACCAACGTGCTGCTTTCCGGCATAGCATACCCGGCCAGCGTGCCGGGCAAGATCCTGACCGCGTGGCGACATGCTTCCATTGAGGTACTGCTATCAGACTATATCCTTGATGAACTGCGCCGGGTACTGCCCCGTCTGGTGCACCGCCATGGGCTGACGGTGGCTGAGATGGGCGATCTGGTAGACATTCTGGCCATCCAAGCAGAACTGATCGCACCATGGCCTGGGTTGGACCCGCACTTGCGCGACGACAAGGATCAACCGGTGCTGCACACTCTGCAGGCTGCTCTCAAGACGTCTGGTGCTGACTACCTCATCACGGGAGACAAAGACCTTCTGGTGTTGGCTGATCGATATCCTATAATCAGCCCAATGGAATTCTGGCGGACGCATGGGGGAGTGTAACTCCGTAACCGGCGATGTTCAGAGCCTCATCAACATCAGCGGTTTTCCCCCGGAGGACGAGAAGCATCTTTGCCAGCTCTCCCAACACCTAGCGCCGCGCATACCGGCACTCACAGACCGTTTCTATGAACGGCTATTGGCCGACGAACGCACCCGCATCCATGAAGAAATCGAAGCCGCCGCCCAGACGGAGGGTTATACCATCGGGACCTGTACCAGGGTGCTGATGCACCTGCTGGATATTTGTCAATATTTGATCGATTCGGCCTACGAAGCCGAACGCATGCGACGGCTGACAGCCGCTACCGGAATGCGCCCGGCCCTGTTGGAGAATCTCATCAACCTGCGGAACTAAGTCTCCACGGAGACCGAAACGAGCATCGGAACCTCACTGAATAATACTCCGCCATCCCACGGGTGAGAGAGGGGGCGGTGCCAAGGTGAATGGCGTGATGGTACCATTACCCAAGGGTATCAGCAGGTGATTGCCGGATTGCGTGGGTGCCCCCGCATATTGGTTGCCCAGCGAGACGCCGGAAACATTAGCGCCACCTGACGTGAGTGGGTTGCTGAGGTTGTTGTTGACGAAAAATTGGGGCTGTCCAAAGGTGGTGCCTTCCGCATAGTTGAGAATCATCAGGTAGCTCTGACCGGTGCCTCCGCAGGTGGCCGTGTTTGGCGCATACAGCGTAAAGATCAGCCGGTTGAGATTCAAATCCATGTTGGTAATGGAGCGCAGACCCACCGGAATGTTTCCGCTCCCCGCATCGGTGAGGGGGAGATACCAACCGTCCTGTGAAGCCCAGTTGATCAGATTGCTGGTATTGGCCGCAGCCACGATAACCTTCTGGCCGTTAGTGGCCGTGGCGCCAGTGATACCCCGTGCCTGTAGCTGGCTTTGGGTGATGGTGGTACCTGATCCGTTGTCGAGAACGGCGTAAATGGATTGCACATTGGTATTGGTCAGATCACTGGTGGTCAGTAGCTGGCCCGTGCCAAAGGTCACAAAGTTGCCGGGAGGTGCCCCCCGAGGACTGGCTGTGACTGTCGGTTGTGTGGTAATGGGCTGCGGCACCGTGGTGGTTGTGGTCACCCCGGTGCTGCTGGTGGTGGTTTGTGTGGTCGTCGCATGAAAAAGTACAGATACTGCAGGCGGTTGGGTACCCGAGCTAGTGCTAGTGGTCGGGTTTAACAATTGTTGCACGTTGATGCGCCAGAGGTTGCCCTGCAGATCACCTGCGTAGACTGTGCCAGCGACGAAGCCATTACCGGAACTGGCAACCGCAGGGGTCGATAAGCCATCCGGATAACTGGCACTGCAATAGCTGGCTTCACTAGCGGGCAGGTAACTACAGAGGTCGACGGATTGAATGAGCGTGCCGGTCTGCGCGTTGACGATGAACAGGTAAGGCCACCCCGCCGGGCTGTTGTAGCCCGAGCCAAAAATCGCCGCCCAGGTGGGCGTGCCGTTGTCATCCACCTCAGCGATCTGCGGCTGACTGTAGGTGAGCCCCAAATCCGGGTTGGTAAACTCCCACATCACATCCGAAGCGGAGAAACTGGTGGGATCGGTGACATTGAGGGCGTAGATACTGTCGCCACCACTGTCCAGGCCGCCGACCAGCACGCTGTTCCAGGGAGTTGTGCCGCCGGAAAACTGGATATCCGCTTCCGTTGGGCTGCCATCCACGTAGTATTGGTGGGTGTAATTCAGTTGAGGGAGCTGCGCCAGATTGGGATAAACCCCATTGGGCACGAAGCTGAAGACCGGCGCGCCGGTAAGGGCATTGAAACCGTACAACATGCCGCCGTTGGAACCCACATAGACCATCGGCGTGCGAGTGGCGTGTGCGGTGACGAAGTTCTGATAGGAAGGCTCCAGGCTGCCATCATTCGGTGGCCCTACATAGAGCGGCGTACTGTCCACAATGTCGGCAAGCAGGGCTGACGGTGTGCGGAAGACGCCGCCGCTGGTGTTGCCGTTCAGCAGCCATTGCATGATGGCTTGACCATATGCGGCAGCACTTCCAAAGCTGGCTTGTTGGCTGCCGGAGAGCGTGCTGTAGTAGCCCTGGTCCAGGTCTGTTTGCTGGGTAGAAGATAAAGAATTCCAGGTAAAGGGAATGCCGCATGCGGTTGTTTTGGTGCAGGCCGGGTTCCAGCTAAAGACATTAGGTGCCGACCCGTTTTGCAGACTGCCGCTGGTTATGGTACCGCCGGGGTTGGCGCCCACGGCTTGCCACGAAATGGTCGGGGAGTTGGGGGTGCTCAACACACTGCTCAGGGTTTCCGCCTTGAGGTTGCCGATCCAGACCTTGGTGGTATAGCTGGCCTGATAAACCAAGTTGGCTCCCGCTTGACTGGACGAGTTCAGCGCCACGCCGGTGGTACTCTGGTTGGCCTCAATGGCTTGCAGGATGGCGGTCAGGGACTGCGCCACGGCGGCAGGGCTGGTGGCGGCTATCGCCTTCTGCGTGCCGCCGGCAATGGCCATGGCGTTGAGCGTCGCATAGGCCGTTGGGTTCAAGCTGGGGTCCACACCGGCACCCATGCCCACCACGTAGGTATCTATCCCCGCCTGCTGTAGTGTCGTAATGGCGGCGATGGTGTCGGTAAGGGCCTGGTCATTCGTGGTGTTCACGGTGCCGTTTTGGTTGAAAGTGGCCGTCACCCCATATCCGGCCGCCGCAGCGCTGCCTAGTGGCGGCCAAAGCCCGCCCTGGTTGTCAACAGTCGGTAAACCGTCAGTGACCAGAATGACATATTTCTTGGATGTACACGTACTGGATGGTAACGCAGGCCCCGAAGTGCCCATGAGGTAGTCATAGGCGCTGGCTAAGGTTCCAGCCATTGTTGCATTAATAGCATCTGCTTTTATTTCGGAGCTATTTGTATTGGTTTCTGGGGCAAGTTGCGCGGCGAAAAGCTGGCCTTGCGTCGCAGTAGACTTTTGGATGGATATGGGTAATGACCCTGAATTGGTTATATTGTTGTCATACCCGAATCCTCTTTCGGAATACCAGACCTGCGGGGAATAAGGCACGTATCCGGCATTGGTAGGAGAGGTACCAAAGGCACCGGGAACTGTGCTCTTGTTGTAATTCTCAAGGATGGTCCCGTTGTTGTAATTCGACAGGGTATAGCCCGTGTAGGGAGAGGTCGGGTGCGGTCCCGCATAGGTGATAAAGTTGGACGGCAACCTTCTCGAAGCATAAAGCACATCGTTGATATCCGGCTCGTCACTGGTGTCCTGTATGTATAACCATGGATCGCTAAAACTTCCGCTAACGCCTATCCTGGTGAAATAGGCATGAATATCTTGGCAGGATGTGGTCGCCTGCGTGTTCGGATAATAGCAAGGGTTGGGCACCGACTGCAGCGGCACGGTCAGTCCGTCCTTCGTTTGGGTGGGGGCTGTGGAAGAGGTCCCAAATGCAAAGCCATCCGGACCGCTCATGTAATAAACCCATGTAGTGTATTTGCTGGGAGTCCCCTTCACGCCATAATCCATGAGTCCGAAATCCATCACCCCGTTCCACTGATTATAAGCCTGCTGGATAGCCTCTTTGGCTACGTTCAGACGGCTGGCCGAGTTATCTGTGCCATTGACGGTATAAGGCGCGCTGCCGCTCGTGGTGCCACTTACCGGCGCGGTGAACCCGGCAGGCACCGTATAATTCGCCGGACTGGAGGAGTTCAGATCAACTGGATTGCCGTTGTCCGTCGCCGTTCCCGACCCCGTCATGATAGCGCCTGCCAGATTCCCGTCCATGGACTGTGAATTGTCCAGTACGAACAACACCTGTGGTGCGCCATATTGCACACTGATCAGCGGAATGGAGGATATCGGCAACGTCGGAGGGAGCGTGGCTGCACCGGCCAGTGCGAATGGAGAGAAGGCGAGGGCCGCACCCAGCCAAAGTGGATAGTGCCGTGTTCTGGGACCGTGGCGCATGGTTCTTCTCCCTATTATCGGGGCTGCGGTATCCGATAAAGAATTTGTGTGACGGCGGAGATCCCGTTCGCGGGATTATTTGGGTTGTTGGTGGTGAGCGCGGAGATGCGATAGTAATAGCAGGTGCACATATTGGTCGGGGCTTGCGTGCTGGAGCATCCGGATATGGTGCATAAGCCCTGCCCATAGTATTCCATGACCCACTTCACGGTGGCGCCGGGGAAACTGGATGCCAGCGGTGCGACCACACTTGGATTGACTGTGGCGGCGGTATTCCATACCGAACTGGTCGCTGCTACCTGGGCTGCTGTAAGGGGGGCTGTGCAGCCAACGGAACCATTAACACAGGCATCGTTATAAAAATAAGCGGGTGCCGTGCCGGTAGGCGTGCCGGGCGGAAAAGAAATATTGGCATTGCCCCAATTCATCGCGTCCTGTGTGGCCAAGGAGTCTAGATGCTGGGCTACGTTTCGGGCCGTCTCATTAAAAGTGAGGCGCGCAGTCTGGCTGCCGTATTCCAGTGCCGCATAGCCTAATATGGCCAGAATCACCAGCACGATGACGGCCGTCAGTAAGGCTTGCCCGGATTCGTTATGTGTTTCTTGCATCCCAGCCGCTCCTAGTGCCAGATCAGGTTCATCACGGGAACCGTGGTGCGCATGACGTTGAATTGCTCGCTGTTGACTCCGGCGGGGGGCTGATAGTACACCGCAGGCAGATCGGCCCCCGTGACACTCTCTGACGCCGGAATGGCAGGAATGAGCAACAACTGGCCGGGGGTTACGGTTCCAGCCGTTTTTAACCCGCTCTGCGCCACCATCACCACCATAACCGTGCGGATATCGCTTATTAAGCTCGGATTTGAAGAGAGTTGCTGCTGGGTTGGAAAGTACCCATAGCTGGTGACGGATTGGCCACCTGTGGTGTTATAGCCGAAGAGCACCTGCAAATCGTCAATGCCTTGGGCAAAAAGCGCAGGTGTGCCGCCGCCAGACGAAAGCTGAAGTTGGCCCGGTCCTGCCGCGGTACCCGGCACCACCGAAAAGGTGAGGCTGCTCAGTTGACCGTTACCGACGTCGTACACCTGAGCAGCGGCCATATCTGCCTTAGTCAGGTTGGGAATCAGGCTATTGAATCCTCCCGGCGGGTTGTTCGGGTTACGGCCTGGGGCGAAATTGATCACACAGGCGCCTTGATAGCTGCTTGGTGTGTTGGTGGCGACGACCATGCCGCAAGCACCACCGCTAAACGCCGCGATCAGCGTATCCCCGGACTGAATGCTCGTTTGACACGTTGTGCCCGCAACCGAGGAATTCAGATGGAAATTGGTCGCGCTGGGCGATGGGCTTTGCACCATCTGCCCCATAGGCACCCCGGCGAATTGGGACGCACTCAGGTTGATGGTTAAGGACACCGGTTGGGGGGCGCTCGTGGTTGGGGCGCCGCCGGGACTCACCGTAATAGCAGATACCGGCGTATTGGCACCATTTTGGTAAGTGTAGGTGGTCTGGCACCCGGGCAGACCTGCCATGCCATAACCTGCATTACTGAGATAGGTGGACACGACGTGCAGTGCATGACGGTCGGCGTTGACAATATCCCCGGTACCCCGATTATGGAGGTAACCAAATTCGGTTTGTGCGAAAACCTCAAAAATGGCGATACCCACGATGATGGAAATTACCATCGCCACCATCAGTTCGACCAGGGTTAAGCCCTGCGCGTTGCGCGTGCCGGAATGGTTAAGGTTGAACGATGTATTCGCTGGCTGCATAGGTCTGTGTTCCTGACGCGCTGGACCAGGTAATGGCGACGGTGGCAGTGCAAGGTGGTTGCGTACAGGCACCGCCGGAAGAGTTCAATACCTGAATGGTTCCCTGGCCGCCGGGAAGGGTGCTTTGGACGTTGCTGGCCCAGGTGGACACCGCCCATGCGGAAACTCCGCTTTGTGGCCAGGTGGACGAATTGGCCGTGTCCACGTTGTTAAAACCGCTGATGTTAGAATTCCCACCTCCCCAGATGTTGGCCAGCATGGCGTTGCTGAGGAAGGCGGCATTGCTGTTGACGGCAGCCGTGCCAAAATACTGGGCTGCATTAGACTGCAAATAGGCCAGACCGAGCAGACCGATAGCGAGGATCGTCATGGCGATCATCACCTCAATGAGCGACATGCCGCGCTCTTTTTGCACCTTATTCATGGGCGAGCGCTCACCCCCCATGCGTCACCACCGCGCCCATCTTGAAGATCGGCAGGTACATGGCGACGACCAGGGTGCCGACGATGATGCCGAGCACTACCATGATCATGGGTTCCATGAGGGTGGAAAGGCGACTGACGGATTCTTCGACTTCGCTCTCGTAAAAGTCGGCGACTTTGCCGGACATGACTTCGATGGCGCCGGTTTCCTCACCGATGGCGAGCATCTGGGTGGCCATGATGGGAAAGACGCCGTCGGCCTTGAGCCGGGTGGTGATGCGCCCGCCAGTAGCGACGTCGTCACGGGCGGCCAGGACGCTACGCTCGATGATGACATTACCGGACACTTTGGAAAGGGTTCCCAGGGCTTCCATGATGGGCACGCCTGCCCCCTGCATGGTGGACAGGGTGCGCATGAAGCGCGCCACGGCACCTTTCAGCAGGATATCGCCGAGCACCGGGATTTTCAGAGAGAAACGGTCTATGACGGTTTTGAAGGACAGGTTGCGCTTGTAGGCGTAGATAAAGAGCCATACCGAGGCGATGGGTACGAGCACCACGATGTACCAGTGGCTTTTCATCCAGTCGGAGATGTTGATGACGACCTGCGTCAGCAGCGGCAGAGTGGCACCGAAGCTGCTGAAGAGCTGTGAGAATACCGGGATGACGAAAATCATCAGGATCACCACGACCACGACCATGACGGTGATGATGGCCGCCGGGTAGAACATGGCCGACTTGACCTTTTTGTTCAGCGCCAGGGTCTTTTCGCGATACTCGGCCAGGCGCAGGAGGATGGTGTCGAGGATGCCTCCCTGCTCACCGGCGGCGACCAGGGACACGAAAAGGCGGTCGAAATATTTGGGGAAGTGGGCCATGGCCTGCGACAGAGATTCACCTTCTTTCAGATGCTTGAGAATCCCCGTGAGCAGTTTTTTCATGCCCGCGCCGGAGGTGGCGGATACCAGCAGTTCGAAAGACTGCACGATGGGCACGCCGGCGTTGATCATGGTGGAGAGCTGGCGGACCATCACCACCACTTGCGCTTCCTTGACACCCCTTTCCCCGAACAGGGGCTGCGGCGCTTTGCGCACCGCGGTCGGCATCATGCCCATGCGGCGCAGGTTGGCGCGCACGGCGTTGGCGGAGACGGCGTTCATCTCGCCCTTTTTCTTTTCGCTCCCGCCGGGCGCAGTCGCCTCCCAGGTAAAGTCGTAGGTCTTCGCCTCGCGGAGTGCGGATTTCTTGTCTTTACTCAGGACCGATGCCATGTTGCCCTCTCCCCTGCCAGTTCTGTCCAGCTAATTAGTGCACACACTGGAAAATGCAAGGCGCCGGTAGTTTATGAGGGAAACTTGCGCCAGGCGCTTCCAGCCTTTTCGAGTTTTTCAATCGGCTTGTCCGTCATGAAACTGTATCAATAAAATCAATTAGTTTTATGGAGAATGACAAGGCATAAACTGGCAAATGCCCAAATGTTGCCCAAGTGGCCTCTTCTAGGCGTCAGTTTCCGTAACTAACTGCATCCTTCCTGCCTCATACAGGGCCTGCAACTCGGCGCGCACCACGTTGAGTTCCATATCAATCGAGGCGATAGGGGCGCCACGCTGTTCGCGCCGCTGAAGCAGCGTGTGGCGATGGTTCTGGAGTTGGGCAATACGGGTTTGCCGGTAGCTTTCGTTCATGATGCTTCTCCTGTGGCGGCGGTCATGGCCTGTAAGGTGTCGGTGATTTTCTATCGGGCACGCCGATCTCTACCCTCTGGGTAAACGTCCTCATCGACGCTCGCCCTTCTACTAAAGTACCCGCGTTTACGCATGAATGTTCCGAATGGATTCAGCACGGCCGCCGCTATCAGCGTTTCCAGTGGGACGAGGAAAAGCGCATCCTGGAATCCAGCGTCGCCGATCCCGAAAAACCACCTGCCCGTCCAATGGCTCGCCATCCCTGCCCCGTAAAGATCAGGGATGAGGGTACCGACAAAAGCCAGCGGATACGCCATAGGCCATGGTAGGCGATCTCCTAAAAGAAGCACCAGTACGGGCCAGATCACAAAGCCGCTGATCATTAGATTCAAGCCGTTCGCACCCCAATATTGAGTACACAGATCCAAGGTCACGGCAAAGAGCAGGAAACCCAGAATAGTTTTGGGGTCTTTGATCTGATGGGCGTATTTAAGAAACAGCCCAAGGCTGATCAAGCCAGGAATGACGGATCCCACCAGTGTACGAAGATCGTTTAGATAAAGGGCTAGAAGGGCGTGGTAAACCTGGAGTAGTTCGACGGATATCCAGGCTATTCCATGCATGGGCGCTCTCCTGCGGGTTTACGGGGTGACAGCCCCATTTTGGGTGATAATGACGCCAGTTGTGGTGGCGGCATGGATAAATCCTTCGGCACTACAGGCACGGGCAATGACGGTACCAAGACTGCCCGTGCAGTTTGTGGTGCTGACTTGCACGCTTACCTGCTGTGGCCCTGTCTGGCTGATGGTGGCGGCATCAATGAGCACCTGCCCGCATTTCCCCGCTTGGGTGCCAGGTGCGGCAATAAAAGCCGGCGTGCCAGAACCATATACCGGGTCAGCCACGTCATGGGCTGCCTGTCCGTTCAGGGTGCTGTAAATATTGGTACTCACAGCGTTATTGCTGGCCGCTAACGCATTGGTCACCGCATCCACCGCTATTTTCAGATTACCCGATACCGTTTGCGCCTTGGCGGTTTCGATGTACGCAAAATACTGCGGAATCGCAATGGCTGCGAGAATCCCGATAATGGCAATGACGATCATTAGTTCGATGAGGGTGAAACCGCTGTTCCTCTGGATTTTTATTGTTTGACTGCGCATAGGATGACCTTTCCGAGAGAGTTCTGAAATGAATTTGAAATAGGAGGTCAGAGCACTGTCCGAAAGGTGCAGCCCCAAAGGGCTGCTGGAGGAAAAATTAGTTATATGACACAGCACCGTTTTGATCGATATTTGCTGTGATAGCATTGCTACTAGCAGATATCCCTTGCGCAGTTAATGCATTAGTTATTTTAGTTGGAAGGCTACCGGGGCAGCTACTATAATCAACTTTGAATGCTACCGATTGATTTGGCAATACAGAAATAGTTGCAACTGATGAAGGTGTAGCACTAGTTGCACTTGCTGTGCCTGCTGTGAATACCGCGCATCCTTCAACGCCCGTGTAGTTAGTTGGCATTGCAATCGTCGTTTCCTGTCCGGCAGCACCTGCAGCTACTGCGGCCGTACCCTGTGTAACCAATTGATGGAAATCTTGCGTGATGGTTGTAGCTTTCGATGTCTCAATATATTGCTCATACTGCGGAATGGCGATGGCCGCCAGAATGCCGATGATGGCAATGACGATCATCAGTTCGATGAGGGTGAAACCGGCTTCGGCGCTGGCCTTGGCCTTCTTGACTAGCATACTCATGTGCGATCCTCCATGGGGTAAATGAGTACCCACGGTGTTTCTGTGGGCTACATAAAGCGTTACAGTTTTCGTGCCAAAGCGATCTGAAGTCGCCCTGAATCTATTTTATCTTATTGATTTTAATTGATAAACAATATTTATTATGAATTCTCTACCACACTTACCCATGGTTTTCACAAACTTATTTCCGTGTTTTTCACGGAAATGGAAGATATCCTTCCTTGTCTTCCACGGAAATGAAAGTATACTTCCCTGATGTTCACGGAAACCGGACCGGTACTTCCTTATCTTCCACGGAAATGGAATATTGCTTCCATGTTTTTCACGGAAATAATGGGTATCCTTCCTGGATGATCACGGAAACCGGAAATTGTTTCCGTGTTCTTCAAGGAAACCAAAATATGGAGTTGACACCATGACACCATCGGACGACGCAAGCCTTCTCGTCTGTGCCCAAACCGCCGCGTTACTCACTGGCAAAACGGATCGAACCATTATCAATTGGCTGGAATCCGGCGCGATCAAGGGCAAGACGGTTCCTGCCGGGCATCTTCCGCGCGGCCAGACGTGGAAAATAGACCTGTCCAGCATGGCTGAACACATTCCAACCGAACTGACTGGCGAATTCATGGAGAGCGTCCAGAAAGCAGAAGCAGGGGACGCGCGAGAAACCACCAACGTGGCCACCTATTTTTCCATGTCGGGCGCCGATAAGATCGCCGTGAGTTGGTTTGAATTGGCGGCCAAGAGGGGCGATGCCGATGCCATGAACTGGCTATGGGACAGTTATTACCATGGATACGGGGTAGAACCGGATTTCGCCGTAGCCATACAGTGGCTAGGGAAAGCGGCGAAACAGGGGTCGATGATGGCGCAATCCACCGTCGAAAGTTTGCGTAAAATAGACGCTGTACTCAGAGAGCAACAAAAGGATGAACATCATGACATTCTTGAAGATATAAAAAGACTGGCGAATATGAATCATATCCCCTCACAGGGAAGACCAAGAGGCGTTCAATGATCCAATCCCGTAAACACTGAGGAAGCGGCGTTTAATCCCAAAGATGGGCGGCGATGTCGAACGGTTCACCGTTCCTCGGAGTCGGCCCTTCACTCATATTTAATATTTACTTTCAATGAGTTGCAAACAGCCACCTTGGCGCTGATTGACATACGATAAAACGCATAAATTGATATTATCTTATTTATCGTATATGCTGTTTTTATTCGGTATATCGAATGTGCGGAGGCGTTTTTCATGACCGTGACCATCAGGAACAGCAGAGAGCTCGGGGAAGCCATTCGGGCTGAACGCCTGAAAAGAAAACTGCGTCAGGCCGATCTGGCGAGCATGGCTTCGGTAAGGCAGGCCCTCATCGCAGGAGGATACTTGTCAGGCGCTGGGCGTATCCCCGACGCGCAAATATCAGGCTGACGGCGGACCGGGTATTGAGGACATTCTCGCGTTTCTCAACGGGGCGGTTGCGCCTCGGGAAGACCGCCTGCGCTTTATGAGGGCGCAGATAGTATTTTGGCTTCTGGCGGCCATCGATGGGCACGCTAAGAATTTCTCCGTCTTTCTCACGCCAGGTGGCTACAAGCTCACCCCGCTCTATGACGTGATGTCAGCTTCACCCTATCCGCAACTCTCGCCGCACAAGATCAAACTGGCCATGGCTGTTGGCAAGAATCGTCTATTTCTTCTTCTGAATTGCTCCGGCATCAACGCTCATCTGAGTAGCCTCAGAAACCTCAACCAACGCCATCCTTGATAAACCCACCATAACGGTTGGCATGACCTTGTCAGGACTAGGACCGGCCTGAACAACAGAAAAAGCAAACTCTGGCGCGAGCTCGTAGTGACCGGTTTTCTTTTTGAAATGCTTGATAAGAATGGTTGTCAGCATCCTGATGTCGATATGCTCTCCAACAACGGTTCTGGAAATCACTTTTTTAGTGGCGCCGTTCATTATTGCCCCCATCATCATCCGATTGCATCGCTAGAGACCACTTCCAATCGTCTTGAGGCACCTTTTCCCACTGGTTACCCGTTAGAAAAGATCCATTTTGTATGGTTGATTTTGATCTATTCTCAAAGAACAAGTCGATCGCTTTACATATGGTCTCGTTTACGCTACATCCTTCTTTGCTAGCAGAGAATGCGATATTTCTATGTCTTTCAGAGCCGATGCGCACGTTTAGTGTACCGCTGTATGCTTTGTTCGGTTCCACATTGGCGCGTTTGCAATATTCCAAATACTCATCTATTGCGCTGCGAAATGCAGCTTCGATTGCAGAAGCGTCGCTGGCTTCAAAAGTAATCAAGCTATTGATATGCAGCACCCTGCCGAAAAGAATACAGTCTTCCGAACTATATTCGATGGATGCTTGATAGCCATTGTACTCGATGATGTTGCCCATTACAGAAGCCCCTTCTCCTCTAAAAATTTTCTGATCTCCCTCATTTGGTAACCCTTGAGTATAGGGGTGGGATGCGGTCGGCAGGTCCAAATCACTACCGACGGATCGGATTGGCATACAAAACGGCAATGTGACCCGCCTCCGGCATGATCTAGATGGAAGTCCAGGGAACCAAGTAACCTTACCAGTTCATCCCAAGCGAAGTCTTTCGGTTGCGGTGTTGCGCAAAAACGATCCTTCAGTTTGTCCTGTCTCGTCATGTAGTTTTGATGATTCCAAGCAAAAATGCAACTGCTTTATAGTTGCAGAGACGTTTCAGGTGATCATCCCAGCAACTTCGCTAGGTCCTCTGCTCTTAGGTGAGTATAGCGTTTCAGCGTCTACAATGTCTTGTGCCACAGCAACGATGACGATAGCGACAAGTTCGGGATGGATGGCGCGGAAGGCTTCCAGCAGGCGGGATTCCTCATCACCAACCAGCCGTCTATCCCGACCTTGCGGCAACTTGGGCTTGCGGACATATTCCACAGGATTGTCGATGGACTCCATGCCCCACTCAGTCCGGGCCACTTTGAATAGATGGGAAAGCAGGGCCAGGTGCAGCCGGATCGTGTTGGCACCCTTCCCTTCCACTTCCATTTCTTTCATAGCCTGGGCAACGTCTTTGCCTCGGATGGAAGACATGAATTGACGCGCTACCGCCCGTCCTTTTTCGTGGGGACCACTTCATCCCGGTAACGATCCAGGCATTCAGCAAGGATGAGCGATTCGGCTTCACTCGTGTCCCGCCAGAGACCTCGCTCCATTTCTGACTCGATCTTTTTTGCCCAGGCTTGGGCTTCTGCATGGCGGATCCGGCGAGTGAACTGGCCACCTGGCGCTGGCTCAAGGAGCGGAGCGCCTTGTCCGAGTTACTGGAGGTCGACTTTGAGGCGATAGGATTGCATCGCTTGTACGGGGTGTCCGATCTTCTGGTGCGTCATCGCCAGGAGATTGAGCAGGCGCTTTTTGCGCGGATCGACGATCTCTTTCACCAAGTCGACACCGTTGCCTGCGCAGCAATGAAACCACTTGGGACGAGGCCACTCTGTGGCGCACCTATACCCTAAAGCGTGATACCAGACAGAAGGGATCATTCCATCTTATGAGTCAGGTGTCACTGACCGGCAATATGGCGCCACCGATGTGCGGCGTAATGGCGCCATTTCAAAGTGCCTGAAATGGGGTCTCGAACGGTGTTAAGAATGGGTGTTTTTGGCTCCTTTCGCAATGGTGTTTTTGGGGGATTCCGGGAGCGGTCGTGGGGCGCGAAAACTATCGCCTTCCAGGATCAGTCGATAGGCGCCGTGGCGTAGCCGATCCAGTGTGGCTACCCCGAGCATGCGGTTGGCCGGGAAGACGTCCCCCCACTCGGCGAAGTCGAGATTACTGGTCAGCATGGTAGAAACCCGTTCGTAACGTTCGGCGATGAGGTCGTGGAAGTCCTCATCATGGGGCGGGCGCATGGGTTTGAGTCCGAAGTCATCGATGATAAGCAGGGTTACCTTGGCGAGTTGGCGGAAGCGCCGGTCAAAGCCACCGGTGGCCCGCGCCGCATGCAGGGAGCCCACCAGATCACCTTGGGTGATAAAGAGCACGTCCACCCCCTGGCGGATGGCACAATGCCCCAGCGCCTGGGCGAGATGGCTCTTGCCGGTGCCACAGGGCCCGACGATCAGGATAGGTGCCTGCTCCTGCAGGTAGCGACCCGTAGCCAGATCATGCACCAGAGAGCGGTTCAGGTTCGGTAACCGGTCAAAGGCGAAGTCTTCCAGGGTTTTGTGATTCCGGAAGTGGGCCTGACGCAGGAGGGTGTCGAATTTCCGTTGGTCCCGGCGGGCCACTTCATCCTGCAGGAGCATGGCGAGGAACTCGGTATAGGCCATTTGACCATCCACCGCTTGCCGATTACGAGCTTCCAGGGAATCCAGGATACCGGACAGGCGCAGGGCGCGAAGATTACTGCTCAACTCTTGGGTTTGCATCAGAATTCCTTTCAATGAAATAGCGTAGCGCTGTCGCGCAGAAAGCGACCGCCACTGGTATAGGTGCTTCCGGATTCGGGAGTTACGGGCGACAACGGCTCTTGATCCAAGCCTTTCTTGAGGGTCTGAGCGATCGCCCCATAACGCGGATTACTGAAGCGCAAAGCCCGTGCGCAGGCCGCCTCCAGCCGTTGAGGGGTGTGCTTGTCCCGGAGTCGCAGGATGTTCTGTACGGTGCGCAGATTGACCAGCACGCGATCGGCAAAGAGCTGGTGAACGACGCCGTAACAGTGCGGTCCGATAGCCTCCGCCATCCGCAGGCACCACTGGATATCCTGACTCTGCCAGGCCTGTGCTTCTGGCGGCATGTGGTCGGCCACGGTGGAGGCGGTGCCGTGCTGGAACAGCCGGGGATGGGTGGCGACTAATTCATGTTCCTGGTAAATCCGGATGGTGGTATCGGTAGCCCGCAACCAGAGCTGTTGTCCTATCAGACGGAAGGGAACGGAGTAGAAGCAATAGGCATATTGGACGTGAGCATCCCGGTGCACCTTGGGTTGCTTCCACTCGGAGATCTCGGGAGGCGTCTCCGGTAGGCGCTGCAAGAGGGGTTTCTCCACCTCGACGAACTGGGTGAGAGGCGCCTGACGGGTAGTGCCGTGAATTCGATGGCCCGCCTCTGTTCGGATCCACTCCTGAAGCTGGCGATTGGCATCGTCGCGGTCACGGAAATCGCGCAGGGGCAGGAAGGCTTTTTTGATAAATTTGACCCCTGACTCCACGATTCCTTTTTTGGCAGGATCATGTGGAGGGCAAGCATCGATCTTGAACAGGTATCCTTCGGCGCATTCAGCATAAGAACGCTGGACCGTGGGGTCGTTGATGCAGGCCTTGGTGATGGCGCACTTGGCGTTATCAATGATGATTCGACCCGGAACACCACCAAACCATTGGAAGGCATGGCGGTGACAGGCCAGCCAGGTCATCGTCGTCTGATTCCAGACAATCTCGGCATACTGATGCCGGGACCAGCAGAGGGTTATGACGAAGAACCAGGTCTTGCGGATCTCTCCGGTCACCGGATCGATCATGGCGGGGCCAGCGCCGAAGTCCACCTGCGCGGCCTCGCCGGGTGCAAAAATGAGGCGCATAGTGGCATCGGGCACCTTCACCGGTGCGACACGCAGCAGCACGCGACGCACTGCAGAGTAGCTTCCGGTGTACCCGTGATTGCGCACCAGGGCAGCGTGAATGGTAGTGCCCTGTATGCCTTCAGCAGCCCACTTGGCGATTTGCTCCTCATGGTCTTTGAGGGTGGACACACACTGGGCAGGCACGGCCTGCTGGCGGTGCTGCTGCAGGATGGCGAGCGCGCAGTCGTCGGGTAAAGGCTGCTGGGGATCGAGCCAGCCGTGCTGCGCAGCCTGATTACGTAGGGCACCCAGTTTCTTGCGCCCCATGAGTCCGGAACGGGCGATCTCTCGGTCCCGATCCCCTTGGCGCATCCGCACCAGGATTTGGCGAATCGTAAACATCTCAAACCTCCGATTACTCATGGTCACCCCCCAAAAGCTGGGAGGGTAACCGATCCAAGGGAAGTTCAAGACCCTACTGAAGCACTATGTGGGTGGCGCCATTACGCCGACTCCGAACTGGCTCCTTTATGCCGATCCGGAAGTGGCGCCATTACGCCGATCCCAAGGTGGCGCCATTACGCCGACTACGGTTTGGCTCCATATTGCCGATCCGTGACATCAGGCGACCTGCGTATGACTGATGGGAGCATGCATGACATGGGGTGCTCCCGCTTGGCGGGCTTGCCAAAGGTCATAGGCCGCTTGTTGAGCGATCCAGGCGTCGGCACGGCCTCCATTCTCAACGCCGAGCCAACCCTCAATCCGTAGCGCCATTTCCGGAGAAATGGCGGCACGTCCGTTGAGTACACGCGACAAGGTTGATCGCGTTACTCCAAGCTGCTCCGCTGCTTCAGTAACGGTCAACCCCAAGGCGGGCAAGATATCATCCCGCAGGAGTAGTCCGGGGTGGGGTGGATTGTGCATGGGGTTCATAGCGTTCATCCGGATTCAGTGATAGTCCACGTAATCGACCAGGATGGCGTCACCATCCTCGAAGGCAAAAACCAATCTCCAGTTCCCGCTGACCCATACCGCGAAGTGTCCTTGCAGGGTTCCGTGGAGTGGGTGCAGTTTCCATCCCGGTACGTTCATGTCGCCCGGGGTTTGGGCGTTATCCAAGCGGGCCAGTAGCCGTGCGATCTTGGCGGCATGGTCCGGTTGAATCCCTGCCTTGCTACCAGATTCATAGAAAGCTTGCAGGCCCTTGTGGCGGAAACTTTTGATCACGCCTCATTGTGCCGCGTAACGCTACAGAGATCAACCTCCAGTGGAGACATGAGGATTAGACGATTGGTATCATTGTGTCTCATGTTCCTCATGTTCGTATTGCCAAAACGATCCTATCCTATTGTTTCTGATTTGTTTCCGTTTGCGACCGAACATCAGACAAAACAGTGAACTTCTCCATTTTCAGGTCGGACACGAACCGCAAATAGCCGTTCCGCCAACCTTGCGGGGGCCGGACGCGAGGTTCAGATTCTGGCCTTGAAAAGCATCGGGGAGTTTGCGGGAAAATATGGAAAATCAAACAGTTGATAGAACATGGCGGAGAGGGTGGGATTCGAACCCACGTGGGGTTTTACCCCCCATCCGATTTCGAGTCGGCGCCGTTATGGCCACTTCGGTACCTCTCCGCGGAGGTGGTATACCTTAATCTTTCCAGACGCTGGCGGCAAGCCCGCCCGCCGTAGCGCCGAAAAGACCATACAGGACTACAAGGCGGCACCGTCGTTACGATCCTTGGCACTGATGAACTGACGTTTGAGGACGTGCTCCCGCTTGAGCCCCAGCCACAGTGCGATCGGGCTCGCGACGAAAATCGAGGAATAGGTACCCACCACCACGCCGATGACCAGCGCCGTGGCAAACCCGTGAATCACCGGCCCGCCGAAAAGGAAGAGCGATAGCGCGACCATGAAGGTAATGAAGCTGGTGATCACCGTTCTGGATAGCGTCTCGTTGATGGCGACGTTGAATATCTGCGCCACATCACCGCTGCGGGACACCCGCAGATCCTCCCGCATACGATCGAAAACCACTACCGTATCATTGAGGGAATAGCCCATGATCACCAGCAACGCCGCAATCACGGTCAGGGAAAACTCTTCGTGACTGATGGCGAAAAAGCCCACTACCAGGATCGGGTCGTGGAGCATGGCGAGCACACCGCCCACGGCGAAACGCCACTCAAAGCGAAACCCCACATAAATCAGAATGCCCAGAGTGACGATGATCAGCGCCATGATCCCCTTGTTCCGCAATTCCTTACCCACCTCCGGGCCGACATATTCGGTGCGGCGCAACTGCACATCGGGATACTCCACTTGATCCTTCCGGAATACCTGCAGAATCGTATTGCCCACGGCACTGCTCTCACCGGGCACCGTACGCAGGCGAATCAGCAGGTCGCGGTCACCACCAAAGGTCTGCACCACCGCATCGTGGAAGCCCGCCTGGCTGAGGGTACCCCGCACCGCGCCCAGATCCGGCGTCTTGCTGAATGCCAGTTCCACCAGCGTACCGCCGGTGAAATCGATGCTGTAATTCAGCCCCCGCACCAGAAAAACGGCGACCGAGACAACAATCAGCAGAGCGGACACGCCCAGAAAAATCCAGCGTCTGGACATGAAGTCTACATGGGTACGGACTTTGAAAAGTTCCATCGCGACCTCAGATATAAAGCTTTTGCACGCGCCGCTTGCCGAGGGCGAGTTCGATGATGCCACGGCTCATCATGGTGGCCGTAAACATGGAGGTGATCACGCCGATGGTCAGCACCAGCGCAAAACCCTTGATGGCGCCGGTACCGAACTGGAAAAGCACCAGGGCAGCGATCAGGACCGTGATATTGGAGTCGACAATGGTCGCAAAGGCCTTCTTGAAACCCGCGTCAATGGCCGCGCGAGTGCTCATGCCGAGCCGAAGTTCCTCGCGGATGCGCTCAAATACCAGCACGTTGGCATCCACCGCCAGACCGATCTTCAGCACGATACCGGCGATACCCGGCAGCGTCAGCGTCCCGCCCATGATCGAAAGCACCGCCAGAATAGCCAGAATATTCACCAGAATGGCGACATCGGCTATCAAACCAAAAGCCCGGTAATAGAGGGTCATGAAGAGCACTACGAAGGCCATGCCGAAAACCACGGCCATCACCCCGTCATGGATGGAGTCCTGACCCAGGGTAGGTCCGACGGTACGCTCCTCGGAGATATGAACGGGTGCGGGCAATGCGCCGGCGCGCAGTTCAATGGCGGCATTACTGGCGTCTTTCAAATCGGAGAATCCGGTAATCTGGGCCCGGCCCTCCGTAATGGCTTCACGTATCACCGGCGCGGTCACCACCTTGTTATCCAGCAGAATCGCCATGCGCTTGCCTACGTTTTTGGTAGTCAGGTCACCGAAGATGCGCGTCCCCTCGTTGTTGAAACTGACATTGACAATGGCCTGGCCGCTGTTATTGTCCACCCCGGCGCTGGCATTGCTGAGATAGCGGCCGGTAAGCACCGTATTGGTGTACAGCACGTAAGGCGCACCGTGAACGCCGTAAAAGAGCGCGGTGCCGGCGGGCAGTTGGCCCTTGAGGGCCTCTGCCATGTTGGCCTGGTCATCCACCATCTTGAATTCGAGCTGGGCGGTGGAGCCGATAATGGATTTGGCGCGCTGGGTATCCTGTACGCCGGGCAACTGCACGGCGATATGATCAGCGCCCTGGCGCTGGATGACCGGCTCCGAGACGCCCAGTTCGTCGATACGATTGCGAATAACGACAATGGCCTGTTGCAGCGCATCGTCCTTCATTTTGCTGGCAGCGTCGGGAGTGATGCTGATCTTCAGCACCGCATTGGGTTGCAGAACGACGGCATAATCCGGATACCGTCCGGCGATAGCCTTTTGCGCCTGTGCCGCGACTGTGGGGTTTTCCATTTCAATGGAAAGGTTTTGCGGCCCGGTCATGTTGACCGCCAGATATTGCAGATTTCGGTGACGGAGGAAGGTGCGCAAGCTGCTGCTGTCCTGTTGCAGTGCATGTTTGATGACGGCGTCGGTATCCACACGCAGCAGAAGATATACGCCGCCGCGCAGATCGAGGCCCAGATTGACGGGCTTGCCACCAATACTGCGTAGCCAGTCCGGCTCTGCGGACATCTGCGAAAGAATGACCTGAGCGTTGGCCGGGAGCTTGTTTTGCAGCAAGGTCTCGGCCAGCCCCTGGGCGTCGTTGTTCGGGAAAAAGAAGGTGCTCCCCTTCTCACCGGAACTGACGCGGGTGACCGGAATTCCGGCGGCTTGCAGCCAACCCTGCTGGGTGGCCAGCGGCGGCAGGAGGGTTCCTGCGGGCGCGCGCACCTCCACCGCGGAATGCCAGCCATAGAAATTGGGCAGTGCGTAAAACAGGGAAGGCAGCACAACGACGAGGATGATCAGGTACTTCCACCATGGATAACGGGTCATGTAACGAGCCTTTACAGTTTTTTCAGCGTTCCTTTGGGCAATAACAACGTCACCGAGGCCCGCTGCACCTTCACAATGACCCCTTCAGCCACCTCAAGTTGCAGATAATCCTCACCCGCCTGCATGATCCGTCCGGCCAGTCCACCCTGGGTAACCACTTCATCGCCTTTGGAAACCGTCGCGATCAACTGGCGTTGTTCCTTCGCCTTTTTGGTCTGCGGACGGATCAGCAGGAAATAGAAAATAGCGAAGATGGCAACCAGCGGGATGACTTGTATAAAAAAGGAGTCCGGACCTGCCCCCGCCGCAGTTCCGGCATAAGCGTTGGCGATAGGCGAAAAGTTCATATGCACTCCAGGTCAGATCTGAGGGCCGCCATTGTAGCCTTTAGGCGCCGACTAGGGAACCGGCGCGACGGCGGCGGTAGAAATCGTCCGCGTAAGCATCCAGGCGACCGGCGGCAATGGCCTCCCGCAGCCCCATTATCAGTTCCTGATAGTAGTGCAGGTTGTGCAGGGTATTCAGGCGCGCGCCGAGAATCTCATGGCTGCGCTGCAAGTGGCGAAGATAAGCCCTGCTGTAGTTTTGACAGGTGTAGCAGGCACAGGCCGGGTCCGGTGGCAACACATCCTTTTCATAACGGGCGTTGCGCAGCTTGAGGATGCCGTCACGGGTAAACAGCCAGCCGTTGCGGGCGTTACGGGTCGGCATCACGCAGTCGAACATGTCGACACCGCGGCGCACGCCCTCGACCAGATCCTCTGGGGTGCCGACGCCCATCAGGTAGCGGGGCCGGTCCGCAGGCATATGGGGCATCAGATCGTCCAGCACCTGCATCATCTCCACCTTGCTCTCCCCTACCGACAATCCGCCGATGGCAAGGCCGGGAAAATCCAGCCGTTGCAATCCGGCCAGAGAGCGCTGCCGCAAGTCCGCGTACATGCCGCCCTGAACGATGCCGAAGAGCTTTCCGGGCCCGGCATAGGCGGCATGGGAGCGCGCCGCCCAGCGCAGAGAAAGCTCCATGCTGACACGGGCTTCTTCGTAGCTGGCGGGATGGGGCGTGCATTCGTCAAAAACCATGGCGATATCCGAACCGAGGGTCGCCTGGATCTGCATGGACTCCTCCGGCCCCAGAAAAACCATATGTCCATCGGTGGGCGCACGAAACTGCACCCCGGCCTCCGTCAGCTTGCGCAGCGCACCCAGGCTGAAGACCTGGAAACCGCCGGAATCGGTGAGGATGGGCCGGTCCCAGTGCATCATCCTGTGGAGGCCGCCTACCGCGCTGACCACTTCCAGACCGGGACGCAGAAAGAGATGAAAGGTGTTACCGAGGATAATCTCGGCCCCTAGCGTCTTCAGTTCCTCGGGAGACATGGCCTTGACCGTGCCATAGGTGCCCACCGGCATGAATGCGGGCGTTTGCACGGTGCCGCGGGGGAGACGAATGATGCCGCGCCGCGCCGCGCCGTCCCGGGCCAGCAACTCGAAAATGCTCATCGCCGTCCGGCCTGAGGGGAAATCAACATGGCGTCTCCATAACTGAAAAACCGATAGCCCTCCGCCACCGCGTGACGATAGGCGGCGAGCATGCACTCCATCCCGGCGAAGGCACATACCAGCATGAGCAGAGTGGATTCCGGAAGGTGAAAATTGGTCAACAGCCCGTCGGTTACCTGAAAGGTCTTGCCGGGATACAGGAACAGACGAGTCTCTCCGGTAAAAGGTCGCAGCGTCCCGTCCTGCGCCGCAGTCTCCAGCGCTCGGCAGGCCGTGGTGCCCACGGCGATCACTCGCCCGCCCCGCGCCCTCGCGGCGGCAACGGCCGCTACCGTCGTCGCACTGACCTCCATGGTCTCGGCGTGCATGGGGTGCTCGGTGATATCTTCACTGCGCACCGGGAGAAATGTTCCCGCACCCACATGCAAGGTCACATAGGTCCGCTCGACGCCCCGCGCCGCCAGGGCGTCCAGCAGTTCCGTATCGAAATGCAACCCCGCAGTAGGCGCGGCCACCGCCCCGGGACGGGCCGCATAGACCGTCTGATAGCGCTCCCGATCACTGGCCTCCGCCGCGCGCCGGATATAAGGCGGCAACGGCATGCTGCCTTCGGCTTCGAGTATGGGTAACCAGGCGACATCCGCGGGGAGGATCAGCCGGACATCCATACCGTCCTTTTCCTCTACCGTGGCAACGGCGCCGCCCGGTAAATGAATGGACATACCTGGCCGCAACGCCTTGGAGGATTTCGCCAGAAACCAGCCATCTCGGGCATCGAGCAGCCGGTCGAGCAGCAATTCCACCGCCCCGCCCGTCGCCTTGCGGGCCTGCAGACGCGCGGGAAGCACGCGGGTATCGTTGAGCACCAGCAGGTCGCCGGGCCGAAGCAGGCCGGGCAGATCGCGCACTCTCGCATCTTCCCAGGTGCCTTGATGGCCATCGACGATGAGCATGCGTGCGGCGCTGCGTTCGGAGAGAGGTGCCTGAGCGATCAACGCGTCGGGCAGTTCATAATGGAAATCTTTTTTGTGCATGGAAATTGTCAGGAGAGCCAGTCTGATTCGGTTTGTAGCGGATGGGGGATCACCCGCACCAGTACGATGCGCGGGCCTTTTTTGCGCAGCACCACCACGTCGAAGCTGGGAAAAGCGACCCGTTCCCCTTCTTCCGGGACCCTTTCGAGCTGATGCATGACCAGACCGCCGATGGTATCCGCCGTTTCCTCGTCGATGTCGATGTGCAGGCTTCGCTCCAGGGAATACAACGAGAGGCTGCCGGAACCCACCCAACTCCCGTCGGGCTGCCGCCGCCACTCCTGACGCTGGTGCCGGAATTCATCGGGAATGGCGCCCAGCAGACTCTCCAGCACATGATCCAGCGTGACGAAGCCGGTGATGGTGCCCAGATCGTCAACCACCAGCGCGAAATGCGGGTGCCCGGAGCGAAAATGGGTGAGCAGGTCCATGGCCGGCAGCGCCTTGCCAACGGCGGGCAGTGGCCGCAGGAGTTTTTTGATCTCGCGCAGATCCGGATACCTTGATAGGGCCGCAAAGGCGTCCTTGACGTGGAGCAGGCCGACCACATGCTGGCGATCCCCTTCACATACCGGATAGCGGGTGAAACGGTGGTTCATCATCACCTGACGGATTGCCTCGGGACTGTCATCCAGCATCAGACAGACCATATCGGCAGCAGGGCGCATCAGGTCTCCGGCCGTCAGTTCCGTAAAATCCAGGGTGCGGTCCAGAATATCTCCGGTGCGCTGACCGAGGGTACCCTGCGCCTGGCTGAGGGCGAGGATCATCGCCAGTTCGTCGCGGGAATGGGGCGCATCACCGGCGGGCTGATCCACCCGCAGGGCAAAGAGGCGCAGAACGATGCGGGTCGCACCGTTGAGCACCCAGATCGCCGGGTACATCAGCCAGTAGAAGGCGTAGAGGGGCATGCCGGTCCACAGGGATACCCGCTCCACCTTGCGGATGGCCAGCGACTTGGGCACTAGTTCCCCGATCACGATGACCAGGAAGGAGATCAGGACAAAGCCCGCGGCAAAGGAAACGGATCGCAGGGCTACCGGATCCCTGAGCCCCGCAGCCCGAAAGACAGGCTGGAGCAGATACGCCAGACTAGGTTCACCCACCCAGCCGATACCCAGAGACGCGATGGTGATGCCGAGTTGCGTAGCGGAAAGATAGGCGTCCAGACGTCGGTGCAGGCGCAGGAGAACCCTCCCGCGCAATCCGTGTTCCTGGGCGAGGGTCCGGGCGTGGGTACCACGCAGCCGCACCAGGGCAAATTCTGCGGCCACAAAAAAACCGTTCAGCAAAATCAGCAGGACTGCCAGCAGCAGCCCATTCACCTCATGCACGGGAGGCTGCTCCCGCCCGCCCATGGCGGGAGTGTCGTTCAGCCATCACTGGTGAGCAACTGCTCCAACTCGGCGAAGCTCTGCACCACGTCATTGGTCTGTATGGATACGCCCAGTTGCCGCGCAATCTGGCTGATGGAAAAAACGCCGCGAATCTCTTCACCACGGGGGGTTTCCTCACGCACCAACGCATGCTGACGTCCCACCTTGCGCAGGGTGAGAACGATATCGCCGACAGTAGAGCGCTCCACTTCGGCGAAGTCGAGTACGTCGACCTGCCCGAGGGGCACCATGATGTCCTGCACCCGGATCATATCCCGGGCGATATGGTTTTCGGCCGCCAGTTTCACCGGCTTTTCTCCCATGATATCGCGAGCGGTCACCAGACCGGTCAGGGTGCCGAAGTCATCCAGCACGAAAAGCATACGCACGCCCACATGAATCATGCGCTGCATGGCCTGGTCCATGGTGATCTCCGGCTTCACCGTTGCAGCGGGCACTCGGCTGAGGTCGGTCATGCTCTTGAGCGCCGCGTCATCAAGCGTCACGGTCAGGGGCATTCCGTCAGCAAACATGCTGATCCGCGTGTCGGGCTTCAGTCTGTGACATTGTAATGCACGGAATCTTGTCATTTCATTATCTCCGCAGTAGAAAAGTGGCAGGAAAATTCGCTTTCATCCAAGCATAGCGCAAATCAGCGGGTCACCAGAGCGGCAAAGCCGCGCTCCATATCCTCGCGCAGGTCGTCGGCGTGTTCCAGTCCGACACTGATCCGCAGCAAGCCGTCACCGATCCCCGCGGCGGCCCGTGCCTCGGGACTGACCCGGCTATGGGTGGTGCTCGCCGGGTGCGTAATGGTGGTCTTGGCGTCGCCGAGATTGGCGGTCAGGGAGAGCAGACGCAGGGCATCGACAAAGGCCCACGCCGCTTTCTGGCCACCGTGCAGGTCGAAGGACAGGATGGCGCCCGGCAGGCGTTGCTGACGCGCGGCAAGAGCCTGCTGCGGATGGCTGTCGAGGCCCGGATAATAGACCCGCGCCACTTCCGGCCGTGCCTCCAGCCATTCGGCGATCTTCCCGGCGTTGGCGCAATGGCGTTCCATACGCAGTCCGAGAGTCTCCAGACCCTTGAGCTGCACCCAGGCATTGAAAGGACTGAGGCTCGGACCCGCCGTCCGCACGAAATTGCGGGGCCCGCTATTGAGCAGTTCGGTACTGCCGCACACCGCGCCCCCCAGAGTTCTTCCCTGCCCATCCAGATATTTGGTGGCGGAGTGAATGACCAGATCAGCGCCAAACTTGAGGGGCTGCTGCAAGGCCGGCGTGCAAAAGCAGTTGTCCACCACCAGCCAGGCATCATGGGCGTGGGCCAGATCCGCCAGGGCCTGCATATCGCCAATCTCGGTGAGCGGATTGGAAGGCGTTTCAAGGAAGAGCATACGGGTGTTGGGACGCAGCGCCGCGCGCCACGCCGACACATCGGCCAGCGGCACAAAGCTGGTCTCTACACCGAAGCGACTGAGAATATTGCCGAGCAATTGCACCGTCGTACCAAAAATGGAACGGGAAGCGACGACATGGTCACCCGCCTTGAGTAACCCCATGAAGGCGGTCAGACAGGCGGCCATGCCCGAGGCCGTGGCGACGCAGGCTTCCGCCCCCTCCAGCGCGGCAAGCCGTTCTTCAAAGGTGCGTACCGTAGGATTGGTGAAGCGCGCGTAGATATTTCCCGGTACCCTGCCGGCAAAACGGTCTGCGGCTTCTTCTGCTGAGTCGAAGACGAAACTGGAGGTGGGGAAGATGGCTTCGCTGTGCTCTTGCTCCTGGGTACGGTGAATACCGGCACGGATGGCGATGGTTTCCGGACGCAGCCGGTCCGCCCAGTCGGGGTTGGTATTTTTGGTGTTCATCGCAGCTCCTTGATCAGGTGCAGTTGGCGCGAGCCATGTCCTTCGGGCGTCGGTAACGGATAATCATCGCTGAAGCAGGCATCGCAGAAACCCTGCCCACGCCCCCCACCGCCTCATACAAAGCGTCCAGGGTAATGTAGCCCAGGCTGTCGGCGCCGATGATTTTACGCACCTCTTCAATGCTGTGCTGGGCCGCGATGAGCTGGGAGCGATCCGGAGTATCGATGCCGTAATAGCAGGGGCCGATCGTGGGCGGCGCGCTGACCACGAAATGCACCTCGCGCGCGCCGGCGGCCCGCACCAGACTGACGATTTTAGCGCTGGTGGTGCCCCGAACGATGGAATCATCCACCAGAACCACCCGTTTGCCACGCAGTATGTTGGGCTGGGCATTGAGCTTGACCTTAACCCCGAAATCACGACCACGCTGTGCCGGTTGAATGAAGGTGCGGCCCACATAGTGATTGCGGATCAGCCCCAACTCGAAGGACAGACCGGAGGCCTCGGCATAGCCCATGGCCGCCGCAACCCCGGAATCGGGGACCGGCACCACCACGTCTGCGTCGCGCGGATGCAGGCGCGCCAGCGCCTGGCCGATGCGCTTGCGCGCCGAATATACATGAATGCCATCCAGCACGCTATCCGGACGGGCGAAATAGATATATTCAAAGACGCACATACGCCGGCCAACGGACGCGAACGGCTTACGGCTCTCGATGCCGCTTTTGGAAATGACGATCAGTTCGCCTGGCTCGACATCACGGACAAACTCCGCCCCCATGAGGTCGAGGGCGCAGGTCTCGGAGGCCAGCACAAAGCCGCCGGAGTCGATCAGACGCCCCAGCACCAGCGGCCGAAAACCCATGGGGTCGCGTACCCCGATCAACCGGCTCTCGGTCAGACAGACCAGGGAATAGGCGCCGGAAACCTGCTGCAAGGCCTCCGCCAGGCGGGAACCGGCATCGTCGCCCGGAACACGGGCGAGCAGGTGAACGATGACCTCGGTATCCATATCGGTATGGAATATGGCCCCCTCCCGCTCCAGCCGAGTGCGGAGTTCCACCGCATTGACCAGATTGCCGTTATGGCCGACGGCAAAGGCACCATGTCGGTAATTGATAAATATGGGCTGGGTGTTGCGTAATTCCGAGCCACCTGCAGTCGAATAACGCACATGGCCGATCGCCTGTTCGCCGGGCAGCTTGCTGATCTGTTCCAGTCCAAAGACATCCGCCACCCGCCCCATACCGCGCTGCACAAAGAGCTTACCTCCGTCACCCGAAACGATGCCCGCCGACTCCTGTCCCCGGTGTTGCAGGGCATAGAGGCCGAGATACGTCAGGTTGGCGGCTTCGGGATGGCCAAAGACCCCGACGACCCCGCATTCATCATGGAAATGGTCGTCGTCCACGGCATGCTGCATCACATTGTCATTTTGCAAATTTTTGCGACTCCAAATAGGAGACGGCAGGTGCCGTCAACGATTGCGACCAGCGGCTCACCGGCTCCTGTGCCAGCCAGGAACTCTCCCACCAGGGGGACCGGGACAGGCCCGCAGACTGCACCAGAGTAACTACGATGGCAATCAGTACCAGTCCCCGCAAAAAACCGAAGAAAGCCCCCAAAAACCGGTCCGTCGCCCCGAAACCAATGCCGTATAATAGCTTACGAACGACAAAAGCGCATAGGGTCCCGACGATCAGGCAGGCAAAAAAAAGGAGGAGAGAGGCTAACGGCACTCGCCAGTCCACGGGGATCTGCGCAGGCAGCCGGGGCGCCAGCCAACTGCCGCCCCAGTTCCAGGCCACATAAAACCCACCGACCCACGCCGCCAGGGAAAAAAACTCGCGCACCATTCCGCGGAAAAGGCCCCAGAGTGCAGACAGCACTACCAGCCCCACCGTGGCGGCATCTACCCACAAGATCATGACGGGTCACTCATCAGCCATGCCATCGGTAACTGTTTGACGAGATGAAAGGAACCGAAGCAAAGCAGAATATCTCCGGTCGCCAGCGTCGTTCTGGACCGCGCCAGGGCCTGTTCCATGCTGGCATCCGCCGATACCGCCGTTGCCCCCAGCCCCTGGAGGGTATCGCGGAGCTGCAGCATCGTCGCCGCACGCGGGGTATCGGTGATCTCCAGCACATGCCAGGCATCCACCTCGTGCAGCAGTGGCGCGAGTGTGCCTGCGATATCCTTGTCGGCGAGCATGCCGACAACGGCGTGACATCGCCCGGAGCCCTTTCGTGCCGCCAGCAACGCCGCCAGTTGCCGCGCCGCCTGCGGGTTATGGGCGACATCCACCAGCAGGTCGGGGCCATTCTTACCCCAAGGCTGAAGCCATTGACAGCGACCCGGCAATTGCGGCAGCAGCGTCCATGCGGAAACCGCCGCATCGGACACTGGTAACTTCTCCTGCAGCAACGACACGGCCGCCAGCGCCAGCGCCAGATTGGCCCACTGTACGCCGCCCCCCCACAAAGGCGGGGGCACCTCCTTCCCGAGCCCGAATCCTGACCATTTCCCGCGCAGTGGATCAATATGAAAGTCCCGCCCCAACCGCTGGAGGGGTACTTCGTCGCGTACCGCAGCCTCCAGCACCGACGCGCAGGGGTCTTCCATATCCCCATAGAGGGCGGGCACTCCACGACGGAATATACCCGCCTTTTCACGGCCGATGGTGGCGCGATCGGATCCCAGCCAGTCCTGATGGTCCAGATCCACGGTGGTTACGATACTGCAATCCGGGGTAAAGGCATTGACCGCATCCAGACGTCCCCCCAGGCCGACCTCCAGAATCGCCACGTCGACCCTGGCGACAAGCATCATCCGTACCGCAGCGAGGGTAGCGATCTCGAAATAGGTGAGCGGGATCTGTCGAACTGTGGCGGTGATTTCCGTGAATTGCTGATGCCAGAGGGATGCGGGTGCAGGCTGGCCATCCAGCCGCAGGCGTTCGGTAAACTGCCAGAGGTGCGGGCTGGTATAAGCGCCAACACGATAGCCCGCCTGGCGATAGAAGGTCTCTAAATAAACCACCGTGGAGCCTTTGCCATTGGTGCCACCCACCAGTATTACCGGCATGGGCAAACGCCCGGGCATCTTCAGCGCCGCCAGAGCGGCCCGCATTCGCTCCAGACCCATGACGATTTGCTCCGGTGGTCCGGCCAGTTCAGCGACCCGGTCGCTGAGAGAATCCGCCAGCAGTGCCACCGGCTACACCCGCTCCCGTGCGCCGCGTTTAATGCGGACTCGGGGCATGGGTCAGCATCCCCAGCATCTCGCTCACCACCGCGCGCATCTGGCGGCGATCGACAATCTGATCGATGGCGCCGTGCTCCAGCAAATATTCCGCGTGCTGAAAACCCTCCGGCAGCTTTTCACGGATGGTCTGCTCGATCACCCGCGGGCCGGCAAATCCGATCAGGGCCTTGGGCTCCGCGATCAGAATATCTCCCAGGGTGGCCAGACTGGCGGAGACACCGCCCATGGTCGGATCGGTGAGCACCGAGATGAAAGGCACCCCCGCCTTGGCCAGCCGCTCCACGGCGGCAGAAGTCTTGGCCATCTGCATCAGGGAAAATAGTCCTTCCTGCATCCGTGCCCCGCCACTGGCACTAAAGCAGACCAATGGACAGCGCTCGGTCAGCGCAGTCTCCGCTGCACGGGCAAAACGGGCCCCCACCACCGATCCCATGCTCCCGCCCATGAACTCGAAGGCAAAAGCGGCAACCACCACCGGGCGCCCTTCCAGGAGGCCGCGCATCACCACCAGGGCGTCTTTCTCTCCGGACTTGGCCTGGGCTTCCTGCAGGCGGTCCTTATAGCGCTTCTGATCCTTGAAGCGCAGGGGATCCACCGGAACGTATTCCTTCGCAATCTCCAGCCGGGGTTCTGCATCGAGGAAGAAATCCAGACGCCGCCGGGCGCTGATCCGCTGATGATGTCCGCAGTGGGGGCAAACGTAAAGATTTTCCTCCAGCTCCGTACGGTAGAGCACCACCTGACAGGTGGGGCACTTGGACCACAGTCCCTCAGGTACGGTGCGCTTGTTCTCGCTCACAACGGAGGCGTCTGCCGACGTTTTTTTGATTTTGGGTGGCAGTATCCGATCGAACCAGCTCATGCGCCTCTCCTTTCCGTACTCCGCACGGCCTGGACCAGCGGCTCGATAAAGCGGGTCGCCGCCGCAATGGCTTCCTCATCCGTCGCACATGCCGCCAGTTGATCGACCAGTGCACTGCCGACGACCACCGCGTCGGCCCCGGTCGCCACCCGCGCTACCGTCGCCGCATCGCGAATGCCAAAACCGATGGCCACGGGCAGGCCCAGTTGTTGGCGCAGTTGCTGTACCCGCTCCAGAACCTCAGCCCAGTCCGCCTGGGCTGCGCCGGTAATACCGCGCAGAGATACATAATATACAAAACCACTGCCCATACTGCGGACGGTCGCCACGCGTTCCGGCCCGCTGGTCGGCGCCAGCAGGAAAATGGGATCGATACCCTGCTGGCGGAGAACGACGGCTTCACCGCGCCCCTCCTCCGGGGTCAGATCCACCAGAATGACACCGTCCACCCCCGCCGTCGCAGCAGCCTCGGCAAACAAGGTTATACCCATGGCTTCTACCGGATTCAGATAACCCATGAGAATGATGGGCGTGTGGCTGTTGGTCGTGCGGAATTCGCGCACCCACTCCAGGACCATGCGCAGCTTCACCCCCCGCGCCAGCGCCCGCTCACTGGCGCGCTGGATGCTCGGACCATCGGCCATGGGGTCGGAAAAGGGCATCCCCAGTTCGATGGCATCGGCACCCGCGGCGACCAGCGCATGCATCAGGGGCACCGTCGCGGTCAGGGATGGGTCACCCGCCGTCATGAAAGGAATGAGGGCGGCACGACCCGCATCCCGGAGTTGGGCAAACAGCCCGGCGAGACGGCTCATAAATGAATACCCTCCAGGGTGGCGACGGTATGAATATCCTTATCGCCTCGCCCGGACAGGTTGACGATAATGGTCTGATCAGAGCGCATGGTCGGCGCCAGGCGGAAGGCGTGGGCCAGCGCATGGGCGCTTTCCAGCGCCGGAATGATGCCCTCGGTGCGGCACAGGCGATGGAAGGCGGCCAGCGCTTCTTCATCGGTAGCCGCCACATACTCTGCCCGGCCGGTATCCTTCAGATAGGCATGCTCTGGTCCCACCCCCGGATAGTCCAGCCCCGCCGAGATGGAGTGGGTTGGCAGAATCTGCCCGTCTTCGTCTTCCATCAGGTAGGTCCGGTTACCATGCAATACCCCTGGACGTCCGGTAGTGAGGGGGGCGGCGTGTTGTCCGGTGCCAAGACCCAGACCACCTGCTTCGACACCGATCATCCGCACCGCCTTATCTTCGATAAAGGGATAAAACAGGCCGATGGCATTGCTGCCCCCGCCCACGCAGGCGATCAGACAATCGGGGAGCCGTCCCGTCAGCTCGAGGCACTGCGCCCGCGCTTCGTCGCCAATGACCCGGTGGAAGTCCCGCACCATAGCCGGATAGGGATGCGGTCCCGCCACCGTTCCGATCACGTAAAAAGTGCTTTCGACATTGGTTACCCAGTCCCGCAAAGCTTCGTTGAGCGCATCCTTCAGGGTGCGGGTACCGCTGCTGACCGCCGCCACCTGCGCACCCAGCAAACGCATACGAAACACATTGCTGGACTGGCGCCGGATATCTTCCTCGCCCATATACACCAAGCATTCCATACCATAGCGCGTCGCGACCGTCGCCGTGGCGACGCCATGCTGCCCCGCGCCCGTCTCGGCGATTACCCGTTTTTTGCCCATACGCCGGGCGAGCAGCGCCTGACCGACGGCATTATTGATTTTGTGCGCGCCAGTGTGGTTGAGGTCCTCCCGCTTGAGATATATTTGCGCTCCACCCAACTCCCTGGAAAGGCGCCCGGCATGATAGAGTGGATTGGGACGGCCGACGAACTGGCGCAGTTCACTGTGCAACTCGGCACGAAACTCCGGATCCTGCTGCGCCTCCTGGTAGGCATGCTCCAATTCCTCCAGCGCCGGAATCAGGGTTTCTGCAACGAAACGTCCGCCGTAAGGACCATAGTGTCCCAACGCGTCCGGTAAAGCATAAGTTCCCATTCTCTCTCCCTCAGGTACCGCGCACCCGTGCGACAAACCGTGCCATTTTGTCATGATCTTTGCGTCCGGGCGACCGCTCCACCCCGCTGCTCACATCTACCGCATAAGGCCGGGCGATGGCGATGGCCTCGGCAACATTTTCGGCATGCAGCCCACCCGCCAGAATCAACGGCTTGCCCAGATCCGGCAGTCGCCACCAGTCGAAACTCCGGCCCGAGCCCCCCAGACGCCCGGCGCGGCGCAGTCCAGCAGCAGTCCCTGCGCGTCGTGATAGGCGTCCACCGCCGGCCGCAGGTCTTGCGCTGCAGTCACCCGCAACACCTTGATGTAGGGACGGCCGAATCCCCGGCAGAGGGATGGCGATTCATCACCATGAAATTGCAGGACATCCAGAGGGCACTGCTGCAGCGTAGAGGCGACATCGGCAGCTTCCGCGTTGACGAAAAGGCCGACGCGGGTGACGAACGGCGGCAGTGCCGCAAGAATTTTCCGGGCACGCACAGCATCCAGCGCCCGCGGACTGCTCTGGTAGAACACCAGCCCGACGGCATCCGCGCCGGCGGCGGCCGCCGCGCGGGCGTCCTCCGCATTCGTGATACCGCATATCTTGATACGCACCATCGGCACATTCTAACACTGCGACTGGCAGAAAGCATGAGCGCCGCCGACCGGCAGCGCCCGTCAATCACCCGTCAGGAAACCGGCGTCCACCGCATCCACCGGCAGCCCAAACTCCGCAGGATAACGCGGCGCCACGAAATAAAGGCCACCCGGCGGGGCCGTAACGCCGGCCCGACAGCGATCGCGACTGGCCAGCACCTCCGCCGCCCAATCCACGGGCCGGTCAGCCTTGCCGATGGCAATCAGCACACCCACAAGATTGCGCACCATGTGATGCAGGAAACCGTTGGCCTCGGCATCGACGGCAATCAGATCGCCCCGCCGGACGACCCGAAGCTGGCACAAATTCCGTACAGGACTTTTGGCCTGGCAGGCGGAGGCGCGAAAAGCGGAAAAATCATGGGTGCCCAGCAGAGTTTGCGCCGCTGCCTGCATGGCCTCCACATCCAGGGGGCTGTATATCCAGGCGGTGTGATTCCGCCATAGGGCGGATTTCTCGCGACGATTGAGGATCACGTAACGATAACGCCGGGCCGTAGCGGAGAAACGGGCGTGGAAGCTATCCGGGACGACCCTGGCCCAACGCAGCGCCACCCCCGCGGGTAACGCGGTATTGGCGCCACGCACCCAGGCGTCGGGACGCCGCACGACCGGGCTGTCGAAATGCACCACCTGACATAGGGCATGCACCCCCGTATCGGTTCGCCCGGCGACGACGACAGAGATCGGGCACTGGGCCACCTGGCTCAACGCAGCCTCAACAACACCTTGTACACTGTCCTGATCCAACTGGCGTTGCCAGCCACAGAACCCGTTGCCATCGTATTCGAGGCCCAGTGCCCAGCGGGTGCCTCTCGGCTCTGCCAACTGCTCCACCGCCAGGCCGGGTTAAAGGCTTCTCAGCAACTGCCGGGCTTCTTCCTGATGGGCACCACTGTCTTCCCGAATCAGTTCTTCGAGCAGATCGCGTGCCGATTCACCGTCACCCATCTCCACATAGGCCTTGGCCAGGTCGAGTTTGGTGCCCATGGCATCCCAATCCGCGACACCCGGACTGTCAGACGGCGCCCCGCCGGCGGGAGACTCGGCAGCAGGTGCCGGAGCAGGTGCCGAAACGTCCGGCGCCAGTTCCAGTACCGATTTTGCCTGAGGTCCCGGGGCCCCCGTTTCCGCCTCTGCTTCCTCCATCAACCGGAACTGCTCATCGATATCCTGCAGGAGCCGCGCCTTTTCCGCCGCCGGGAAAGCGTTCAATGCTTCTCCTGCCGCAGGCTCCGCAGAGGTATGGTCGAAGTGGAAATCCAGCACATCCGGGGGCACCAACGCCGGGGACGCTTCCCCGGGGGCAGGCTGGTCTACCCCGACGACCGGGACGGAAGCGACTACCGCCCCTTCGTCGGAGATGGCGAAGAGCGGGTTACCGGGAAAGAGTCGCGCCCCTTGAGCGGCCACTTCCTGCCACGCTCCATTGTTCGGTCCGAAACGCCCCCGCATACGTTCGGCGAGATCCAGATATTCCGCGTGGCGATCCAGATTGGCATAAATGTCGAGTAGCTTGACGTACAGCTCCTTACGCCGCGGATTTTCTTCGAGGGCGTCATTGAGCACGGCGACCGCCTGTTCCGCCTTACCGTAGGTCAGATAAAGATCGGCTTGTTCGACGGGATCGATTTCGGCGGCGCCGGCATGGGGCACTCCGGCGCTTATGGCATGATCCGCAGATGGGGCGGCACTGGCCGGGGCGGCCGCGCGCGCCCCGGCGGGGACGACCGCCGCGGGCGCTGGTGCAGTAGCGGCAGTCACCGGGGTGGGCGTCCCGGATTGAGGAGGCGCTGCGGGCGCTTTAGGCGCGGTGCTCAAAACGGAAACCCGCTGGGAAATCTCTCGCTGGCGTTGTTCCGCCTCTTTTTGGCGACGCCACATCCAGATGAACAGGGCCAGCAGCAAAAGATTTCCGCCCAGCGACAGGATCAACGGAAGATTGTTGTTGCCCTCCGCCCGGGAAAGAGCGGCAAGCTGCGCGCCCTGATTGGCCAGCAGGCGCTCCTCCGCGCTCAGACGCTGCCCCAGGCCGGCCACTTCCGCCGTCAGCTTCTGATTATCCTTGCGGAGCATGGCATCCGAGTTTTGCAGCAGGCTGGCCGGGGATGCCCCGCTGGCTACGGGAGCGGTCACCGCTGCGGCAGGGGCGCTGGAAAGCACCAGGTGCGTCGCATTCCCAACGGGTTTGGCTGCAGTCGCCGCAGAAACGGCCGACGCGCTGACGGGAGCGGCGCTCGTTGCCGCTGCGGAGGCCGTCGGCGCAGTCGCCACCGCAACGACGGACAGTTTGTTCACCGCCTTTCGGGCAGATAACCAGGCGCTGGCCTGTGCGGGTGAAGCAGACTGCACCTGGGCCAGACTGGGCACCGTCAACATGGTTCCGGCATAGAGATAATCGGGATTACCGCCCTTGAATGCCTGCGGATTGGCCTTCAGCAGCGCCGCCATGACCTGATCGATGGTGACCGCATTACTGTTGACAATAGACTGCGCGGCTTGAAAAAGAGAACCGTTGACCGGCACCGGGCCGTAACGGCTGACTCTTGCCCAGCCGTGATAGAGGGGTGCGGCAGTCGTATGGCGGGCGGGCCGCGGCGTTGTCGGAGAGGCGACGGACTGCGGAACGGACGCCGGTGGCGCGGCGACGGGGACCACGTTATTCCCGATACCGGATGCCGTATACTCCCGGACCATCTGTCCTCCGGACCAGTCGAGCTGCACCAGGAAATGCAATTCCGGCTGGTCGAGCGGCAAGGGACTGCTGATCAGTACCGCCGGCCTATCACCGCTGCGCACCGTAAAATGCCAGTGATCCAGTGCGCCCGATCGGGGAAGATCGATCATCGCGAAGTCGCGGGCCGACGCGAGTCCGACGCTGAGGTTCGCTTCGCCTTTGGGGTTCAACGACTGTAGGGGAATCTCCGCGCGAAAGGGCTCCCCCGGCGCGGAGAGCACCTGCAGCGTACCGAGTCCCAGCGCCTGCGCTATGCCCGGCAAAAGCAAACCAACGCCGGCCATGGTCAACAACCACCTGTTCTTATTCATCGATATCTTCCTCATTTGGGTAACGCCAGCGCACTACGGCGAGGTCTGTCGCCGATGACGTTTTTATAGATAGTCGCGAATCAGCAACTCTGCAATCTGGATGCTGTTCAGTGCCGCGCCCTTGCGGATATTGTCCGCAACCACCCAGAAATTGATGCCCCGTACATGGGAGCAGTCGCCGCGAATGCGGCCTACATAGGTGGCGTCCTGGCCGGCCGCATCCAGTGCGGAAGGCCAGGCGCCAACCGTACCACGGTCATCCACGACGGTGACGCCCGGGGCCTTTTCCAGCAGCGCGCGGACGGCCTCCGGCGTGATGGGCTCGCGGGTTACCACGTTGACCGCTTCGGAATGGCCGTAAAATACTGGTACCCGCACACAGGTAGCAGTCAGGGCAATGTCCGGAATCTCCAGGATTTTGCGGGTCTCCCAGAGCATTTTCATCTCTTCCTTGGTATAGCCATTGTCCTGGAAGACATCGATCTGGGGCAGGCAGTTGAAGGCAATCCGCTTGGGAAACACCTCGGCAACCCCCTCCTCGTGACGAAAAATCGCCAGGGTTTGCTGGCCCAGTTCTTCGATGGCCCGCCGACCCGCGCCGCTGACCGCCTGATAGGTCGCGACCACCACCCGCTCGATGCCCGCCGCATCGGCGATGGGCTTCAGCGCCAGCAGCATCTGAATGGTCGAGCAGTTCGGGTTAGCGATGATACCGTGACGTCGGTAATCGGCAATCCGCTGCGGGTTCACTTCGGGCACCACCAGCGGGATTTCATCGTCATAGCGAAACTGAGAGGTGTTGTCGATGACCACACATCCGGCAGCCACCGCCTTCGGCGCGTACTCCGCGCTGACCTTGGCCCCGGCGGAGAACAGACCGATATCGGCCTGCGACCAATCGAAAGTCGCCGCATCCTGTACCAGCACCTGCTGGCCGTTGAAGGGCAGACGTCCACCCGCCGAGTGGCTGCTGGCCAATAGATAGAGCTTATCGACTGGAAACTTCCGCTGCTCGAGAATCTGCAGCATGACCTCGCCGACGGCACCGGTAGCGCCCAGGATGACTACGTTGTATCGCGATTTTTGCATCTGCGTATCAATCCTTGAAGTTCAGGGCATCGACCACCGCGGCACCCATGGCTTTGGTGCCGATCACCGGCGCTCCCGGCGCCGCGATGTCTGCAGTACGCAGGCCTTGATCCAGCACCCGCTGCACCGCCGCCTCCACCCGCTGCGCCCAGGGCTCGGCATCGAGAGAATGCCGCAGCATCATCGCCACGGACAGAATCGTGGCTAAGGGATTCGCCTTGTCCTGCCCGGCAATGTCCGGCGCCGAGCCGTGGATCGGCTCGTACATCGCCCGCCCCTCGCCCAGTGAGGCCGAGGGCAGCATGCCGATGGAGCCGGTCAACTGACTAGCCTCGTCAGAAAGAATGTCTCCGAATATGTTGCCGGTCAGCAGCACGTCGAACTGTGCCGGGGCGCGGATTAGTTGCATGGCAGCGTTATCTACATACATATGGCTGAGCTGCACATCGGGATAGTCCTGGGCCACTTCGGTGACCACCTCGCGCCACAAACGGGTGCTCTCCAGGACATTGGCCTTGTCCACCGAGCACAACTGCTTGCGACGCCCCTTGGCAGCGCGGAAGGCCACGTGGGCGATCCGGCGGATTTCATCCTCGTCATAGACCATGGTATTAAAGCCGCGACGCTTGCCATCGACCACTTCCAGACCACGCGGCTGACCGAAGTAGATATCCCCGGTCAGCTCGCGCACCACCAGGATATCGACATCGCGCACCAGCTCCGGGCGTAGCGGGGAAGCATCCAGCAACTGCGGAAAAATCTGCGCGGGACGTAGGTTCGCATAGAGATCCAGCCCCTTGCGCAGGCGCAGCAGCCCCTGTTCCGGGCGTTTGGCGGGCGGATATGCGTCCCAGCGGGGGCCGCCCACCGCACCCAGAATGACCGCATCCGCCTCCAGGGCCAACTGCAAAGAAGCTGCCGGCAAGGGATCATCGCTGGCATCCAGCGCCGCGCCGCCCACCAGGCCCTCGCTACAGTGCAGGCCGAGTCGCGCGGCCTGATCCACGGCATCCAGCACTTGCCGGGCAGCCGCCACGATTTCCGGACCAATGCCGTCACCCGCAAATATGGCTATTTTTTTCATACCAGATCCTTGTTTCATCACGATGCCAATAATAAAAGGGTTTTCCGCCCCAAAGAATTGTGGAAGGATAGCATAGGCATTGCCAGCAAGGCACGACACCCGTGAACCCGTTCATCCGTACCCCAGCCCCCGCAAACCCGCCCGATGCGCAGGACGCGGTGCAGCCGTTGCCGGTCACCGGCATCATCCTCGCCGGGGGCGCCGGTCGTCGCATGGGCGGTGCGGATAAAGGCTGGCTGGACTGGCAGGGAAAACCCCTGATCGAGCGGGCCGTCGCCATCCTGCACGGGGATTGTACCGACATCGTCATCAGCGCCAACCGCAATATGGACCGTTATGCACAATGGGGATACCGTGTCGTCTCTGATCCGACGGCCGACTTTCAGGGTCCGCTCATGGGCCTGGTCGCTGGCATGCATGCCGCGACACAAGCCTGGGTAGCCAGCATCCCGGTAGACAGTCCCTGTTTACCCCAGGATATCGTGCGCCGTATGTGGCAGGTCAAAGGCGGGCATGACCTGGTGGTGGTGCGCAGCGCCGACCATTGGCATGCTGTCATCTGCCTGTGCCGCCGCGATCTGCTGGTCGACCTGCAGCGTTATCTGGACGGCGGTGGGCGGCGGGCGCAAGGCTGGTTCCGAGACCTTTCCTTCGCTGGTCTCACTCTACCCGCCGACCTGCTGCGCAACTATAACCGTCCGGAGGATATGACATGAAAGCGCTCGGTGTAGTAGGATACAGCGGCAGTGGCAAGACCACCCTGCTCTGCGCCCTGATTCCCCTGCTACACGGGTATGGATTGAAGGTCGCGGTGGTCAAGTCGACCCACCATGACGTGGACTGGGACGCGCCCGGAAAGGACAGTTACCGGCTGCGGGAGGCAGGGGCGGATGCGGTATTACTGCAGGGTCCGAAACGCTGGTTCATGACCAGGCCCGCGCCTACGGAAGTCAGTCTGGAGACCATCCGCGCCAGCCTGCAACCACTGCCAGACCTTCTCCTGATGGAAGGGAACAAGGCGCTGGCGGTGCCGAAAATCGAAGTGCACCGGCGCGGTCTCGGGCGGCCCCTGCTTGCGCCAGATGACCCCTGCATCATGGCCGTGGCGACAGATTGCCTTCTGGACATTCCCTGCGTTCAACTGGACCTGAATACGCCATCCGTTATCGCGCAATTCATCCGCCAATGGATAAAAAAGGAAGATTGAACATGGCTCACTGTTGTGGCGGTAGCAAACATGATTCCCTGGCCAAAAGTGTCACCGATGCACGGGATGCCATCCTCGCGGCCAGCCTGCCGGTGCAAGGCACCGAAAATGTCCATCTCGGTAATGCGTTGGGACGGGTACTGGCCATGGACATTCATGCCCCTGCCAACGTGCCCGCCTGGTCCAATTCGGCCATGGATGGCTACGCCCTGCGCAGCATGGATAACGATAGCGTACGACGCATCATCGGCCAGTCTTTTGCCGGACATCCCTTCAAGGGGCGTGTCGGTGCCGACGAGTGCGTACGCATCATGACCGGTGCCGTAGTTCCCGAAGGCGCAGATGCCGTCCTGGTTCAGGAGGAGGCAGAAGTCCATGCCGACCAGAAGATCACCCCGCAGGCAGTCAGCAAGGCGGGTGCGAATATCCGCCAGCCCGGTGAGGACCTGCAGGCCGGGGCCCTGGCCCTGGAAGCCGGAACCTGGCTGCGTCCCGCCCAAATCGGGCTGCTCGCCAGTCTGGGCATTGCCGAACTGGCCGTCTATCGCCGTCTGCGGGTCGCATTTATCTCTACTGGCGACGAGTTGCGCCCGCTGGGCGGCGCACTGGCTCCTGGGCAAATCTACGACAGTAACCGTTATACACTGCACGGCATGCTGGAACGTCTCGACTGTGAAATCCTCGATCTCGGCCGCATCGCCGACGATCCTGAGTCCATAGAAGCGGCCCTGCACAGCGCCGCAACCATGGCCGACGTGGTGATCACCACTGGCGGCGTCTCCGTCGGCGACGCCGACTACATCGCCGCACTCCTCGGCCGTCTCGGCACCATCAACTTCTGGAAAATAAACATGAAACCAGGGCGTCCCCTGGCTTTCGGGCAACTCGGCAACGCCACCTTCTTCGGTCTGCCCGGCAACCCCGTCTCCGCCATGGTGACTTTTTACCAGTTTGCACGCCCCAGCATCCTCAAGCGCATGGGCAAAGCGGCACCCTGGATCCCTCCGCTGCTACAGCTTCCTTTGGCAGAGGATCTCCAGAAAAAGCCCGGACGCACCGATTTCCAGCGCGGTCACCTGCTGCAAACCCCCGCCGGACTACAGGTGGCGGGAATTGGTCAACAGGCTTCCCATATCATGAGTGGAATGGCCCATGCCGACTGTCTGATCATTCTTGCGGCCGAAGCCGGGCACACCAAGGCTGGCAGCCTGGTGGACGTGCAGATACTGGAAGGGCTCGTCTGAACCCGCGCTCAATCCAGGCCATGCCGCGCCGTATAGGGCGTCGAGTGGCTGAGATGAAAGCGGAAATTGTCCGCGTAGAGTCGCTGTAACGCCGGATTCCCCCGGAATATCAAGAGATTTTCGGCGTTGACCTGCTCCGCCGCCTTGCTGAAATTGAAGCTGCCGGTGATCAGCGTCCCCGAATCGATCACCATCACCTTGTTGTGAGCGATGGCGTGCTGGTCGTCAATGTACACGGGCACCCCCTGATTGGCAAAAAAATCCGCCACCGAATATTTCTGGGTGCGCTGGCTCCTGTCCAACACCACCTTCACGTCGACGCCTCTTTTGGCGGCATGGAGCACGGCCCTGGCAATCGGCGCGCTAGTGAAGCTATAGGCCTGCACCCAGACCCGCTGCTTCGCCTCGCCGACCGCCTGCACAATGGCCGCCGTCGCACCGCCCGGCGGCGAGAACGCCACCTCGATCGTCCCCTGCGCCGGCACCGTTACGGGCGTAGCCGGCCGCGCGGCTGTGGCAGATACCCACTGATCATGTCCCCAGTTTTTCAGCGTTTGCCAGCCGGATCCACCGGCCTGTGCCCCCGCCGCAAAAGACGTCAGCAACAGTCCACAAACCAGCACAATGCTCGACCGCTTCACTCCAGCCATGAACGCTCCTGCTTATTGTTATCTTGGCTCGATAGGACCTGAAACGCGACGAGGCCAAATCGCCCAAAAATCTCCTGAATGACGCTCTGTCATTATCATGGCGGAGTCGGTGACCGCTCCGCTTCCCCTGTTCATTACATTTCCGGATTTTTCACTATGCACACTAATACATTGATATTTAAATTGCTTTTATAGCATACCGGTTCCAGAGGTAACAGGCAATCCCTGCCATCGGGGCGAACGGCAAACACAAAAAGCCAGGGCTAGGTGCTACCGCTATACGAATGCTGGCGGAAGCACGAGCACTGGCGCGTGAACGACGCAAAGCGATTACAGAGGGACGTGATCCGGCACTTGTCCTGCACCCCGAGGCAAATCCGGGGGCATTTACTGGCCCTGGAGGCCTACGGGTAAATAAGCCATAAGGGCGTATGGGTGTGCTTCATGAATCAGTAAACGAATCTGTTCCACGGGAATCACTCCAGGAAGCGCGGGATTTTTCCCCAATATAACGTCACGTAGGCTTGCCAGACTCCACATATTCGACCATTGTGGAATGGTATTCGCTGGAATTGGTTGAGGCAGGTATTGTACCTGATATTTCCCCTTAGCAAGCTTTGCCAGTTTGGCCGCCTCCTGAATGGCTTGCGGCATACCTCCGAGTGCATTGACCAACCCAAGGTGATAGGCGTCCAGGCCACTCCAGGCGCGACCCTGGGCATCGTGTTCCACTTTACTTAGTGGGATATGTCTGGCATTGGCCACCAGGTTTACGAAGTCAGCGTATGTGTTGTCTACCACGGCCTGAAGTGCTTTTTGAACATTTTTACCCATGGGTGAAAATGGGGACAGGGCGTTGGCATTTCTCGTAGTGGCTATCCCGGAATAGTGAATGCCCAGTTTTTTTAGCAGCCCCGCATAGTTCGGAAATAGTGCGAACACACCGATATCGGCAGTCAGCGTGGTGGGGTGTGCATAGATACGATCTGCTGCAGTTGAGAGCCAGTAAGCACCCGAGGCGCCTAGGGTGCCCATGCTGACGATAACGGGCTTGTGCGCCTTGCGTATGCGTAAAATAGTTGCGCGAATCGCTTGAGCAGCGTTTACATCACCACCAGGGCTATTGACCTGCAAAACCACTGCCTTGACGGAGGCTTCATGACCTACGCGATCCAACTGTTTGATCGTGGCCTGGGCAGCGACTACTCCTGGGAGGGGGGTATCTCCGGTTACGAGCATTCCGTCAATGGGTATGACCGCAATTTTGGCGTTGGCGGTTGTGGATGGTTTGGTTGCAGCCAGATAGGCATGCAAACCAATCTTTTTGATGTGTTTAGGAGTTTGTTTGAGCGCGGCGGCAACCGCCTGTCTGAAAGCGTGCTCATCGCCGATACAAGTGATCAGCCCTTGCTTCAGGGCAAGTTCTGCAGCATTTCCTTGATAATTTTCCAAGAGTTCAGGCAACTGATCTGCATAACGGCTGACCTGTGTGGTCTTCAGCCCACGACCCTTGGCGACATTTTGCAGATAAGTATCCCACCACACCTTCAGCCAGGCGGCATTTTCTACCTGCGCAGACTTGGACATATGCGTCACGGTAAGAGGCTCCATGGCGGATTTATATTTACCTTGCCGAAAGGAATACACCGTGATTCCTAACTTGTCTAACAATCCTTTGAAGTATAAACCGCGCGTCGAAAATCCTGTGATCAGGACGGTACCCAGCTTGGGCATATAAATGTGGTTGGCCTGGGCGGCCAGCAAATAAGCATCCTGGGAATAGTCGGGCGCATAGGCATAAATGGGTTTACCATGAGCGCGGAAACGCTGGAGAGCCCGTGCTACGGTGTCTATCTGGGTGATACTCCCCCCACTAAAGTCACTTAAATTCAATTCCAGCAGATGGATACGCGCGTCCGTGGAGGCACGATCGATGGCTTGAACCATCTGTCTAATGGAAACACCTGCAGGTTTCCGCCCGTCAAGATGATTGAGCGCACGACTCTGCCAGGATTCGCTTTGGCTGTAAAACAAGGAGCCCTGGGGAGCGATAAGCAATGCAGCATCATCGGGAACGGCAACGTGGTAGAACAGTTTATAGGCAAAAAAGGCGATAAGGAACAACAGAATGGCGAGCGTCAGCAGGTTGAGAACTCCTATGCGTAGCCAGTGCAAAGCGCGGCCCAGCCAAACGAAGGGGAGAAACAATATGCGCATGGTCAATCATCCCATCTGCAGCAATGAATTTTGGAGTTCCAGCGAAGCAATAAAGAACCCTACATGGGACCAGTATACAATATTTTGGTTTTTTGGCGGACGTATTACCTACTGGTACCGTCCCTGATAGTAAACCGACTAGCGTAGGCATGAGGGGATCATCCCTCCGCCGCTTCGGAAAGAACCGTATTGGACGATATGGGGCCATTCACGAGCCGACCTCCGCCGGCACCAGCAGGGCGACGGGAAAGCAAGCGAGTGCCTGGGCGAGTGGGAGGCGAGGCTCGTCTCCGGTGGCATCAGGGCGCACCGTCTCGCCGGTGAACAGGTTTCCCCATGCCGCGGTCGGGTCGGGGAGTTCCACCGCTGTGTCGGTCCATACCGCCTCGCCCACCGGCAGGCGTTTTTCGTCGCCGAGCAGGGTGGCGAAGAGCTTGGCGCGGCCGAAGGGCGGCGTAATGACGCCATTTCAAAGTACCTGAAAGTAGCCGACCCATGTGGCTACCCCGAGCCATGAAACTCAAAATATTCTTGCGCTGTCCTCGGATGGAGACGGCTGTGCCAGCGGTTAATGGGGTGACCAGCACTCAGTCGTCCTCAGGCATGGGTGCACCTACTTCTTGAAATGGCGCTGAAACCACGCCAAGGCCAGGCTTGCCGCTTCTTCCAAGGTGCCGGGCTCCTCAAAAAGATGGGTGGCGCCGGGAACAATGACCATTTGCTTCTCTGCCCGCAGCTCGGCGTAGGCTGTTTCATTCATGCCGATGACCACATCGTCGAGACCACCGACGATCAGGAGGGTAGGCGCCGTTACTCGGGAGATGGCCGGTCCGGTCAGATCAGGCCTCCCGCCGCGGGAGACCACAGCAGCAATAGCGTCACCAAATTGGGCGGCTGCGCGCAAGGCTGCCGCAGCACCGGTGCTGGCACCGAAATAACCCAGGGGCAGGCCCGCCGCCTCCGGCTGTCGCTGTGTCCAGCGGGTAGCTAAAGCCAGTCGCTCGCTCAGCAGGCCGATATCGAAGCGGGTGGCATATACCCGATCCTCCTCTTCGGTCAGCAGATCGAAGAGCAGGGTAGCAATACCACCATCACGCAGCACCTGCGCCACATAATTATTCCTGGGACTTAGGCGGCTGCTGCCGCTGCCGTGGGCAAAGAGCACCAGGCCGAGGGCGTTTTCGGGAATCACCCAGTTGCCTTCCAATCTCGTCCCTTCTGCCGAAATGTGAACGGACCGTTCTAACCCTACCATGCCTTACCTCCCGTTGACCGATCAACTCGCTCATTATAACAACTGTCACAGCCAATCGCGCTCAAAATCCGGGTATCATCCAAAAACACCTGCACAGCGGTCAGAGTACAGCAGGTAAATGCTGCAGTTGGCACACACAGTGGAGCGGTTTGCGGGTGCAATCACTCCACTTTCACTTCAATGGCATTATGCTTCGTCCGAGCACTTTTTGGCATCTGTAGATTCAGCATACCATCCTTGAACGTAGCTTTTATATTGGATTCGTCAACATTATCTGGCAGCGTAAAGCTACGAATGAAACTTCCGTAGTATCGCTCGATTCTATGAAACTTTTTCCCTTTCTCCTCCTTCTCCTGCTTCCGTTCACCCTGGATGGTAAGTACCCGTTTATCCACACTGACTTTGACATCTTCTTTCTTGACCTCGGGTATTTCGGCCTTGATCAGAAACTCGTTATCAGTCTCGCTGATATCAACGCGGGGCGACCAATCACCCGCTGTTATGAGTTCCTGACGCCGGGAAGGCCAACCCATCGACATTATATAGCGGTCGAACATGTCGTCTATTTCACGCAGTGGTTCCCATTTAATAAGTGCCATGATATTGCTCCTGTAATGATGCGGGACGGAGCCCTCACCTTGCAGGATGGCCCGCGTTCTGTCCGGCAAGGCCTGGCGCTGCGCTGTTAAATCTCAATGCCAGCCCCTTTCATTATAGCAATAGATCCCCGCACCAGAGTCGGGCGCGCCGCTCTGGGATTCCGTACCGGGTGCCGCCCTCTGTGCCATGGCTGGCGACGCGACCATTGCTGGCTGGTCTACAATTGCAGGATGAGGCTCGTTGCTTTCCGTAAACCCGCGACGGTACGTCGTCATGGAAGGTATATGGCGACTACAAGGAGGTGTTTCATGCATGCCATGGTGCTGGAAGAGGTGGGTAAACCTTTGGTGCCCACTGAACTGCCGCGACCACGGCCACAGCCGGGCCAGGTCTTGGTAAAAATACTGGCGTGCGGAGTGTGCCGTACCGATCTGCATGTAGTGGACGGTGAATTGCCCAACCCCAAACTACCACTCGTTCCCGGCCATGAAGTAGTCGGCCAGATAGAATCGGTAGGAAGCCCGGATATTTCCTTACTGACCGGTCAGATGGTGGGGATTCCCTGGCTCGCATGGACTTGTGGTGCCTGCGAATATTGTCGATCAGGACGGGAGAATCTTTGTGGGCAGGCGCGTTTTCATGGTTACACCGTGGATGGCGGTTACGCCGAGTATATGGTCGCCGATGCGCGTTACTGCTTCCCTCTTCCAGACATTTACGCCAATCCGGAAGGTGCCCCGCTATTGTGTGCGGGACTCATCGGCTTTCGGGCCTTACGTTTTGCGGAGGGGAGCCGACGCCTGGGTCTTTACGGATTCGGCGCTGCGGCGCATTTACTGGTTCAGGTGGCGCGTTACCAAGGCATGGAGGTCTATGCATTTACCCGCCCAGGCGATAGCGAGACACAGGATCTAGCGATTAAATTGGGGGCTGTGTGGGTAGGTGGATCGGATGTCCAGCCGCCACAACCGCTGGATGCGGCAATTTTGTTTGCGCCGGTTGGAACCCTGATACCTATTGCTCTTCAGGCGGTCAAGAAAGGGGGTGTTGTGATCAGTGCGGGAATTCACATGTCGGATATCCCAGCTTTCCCCTATTCCTTACTCTGGGAGGAGCGACAGGTGCGATCTGTTGCCAATCTGACGCGCAAAGATGCCGAGGACTATTTCCCACTGGCACGGCGTATCCCGGTGCAAAGCCATGTCACGACGTATCCTTTGAGCATGGCAAATGTGGCATTGGCGGATTTGAGACGGGGTGCGATCCACGGTGCGGCGGTGCTGGTTATGGGGACATGGCAGGAACGCGAAACGTGAAAAGGATATGGATTCTAACGGTCCTGCTGTGGCTTGCTTCTGCTGCTGGCAGCGGCGCACTCGCGGCAACTGCGCCGGCACCGGTTTGGTTGCGTGTTGCCCGCGCACTTGCGCAAATGCACTATTTACCAGGGCAAGTGGGCTGGACCGGGCTAGGGGGGGCAAACCCACAAATTTGGTGGTTATGGCCGTCAGGCACGCCGTCTGCACTGCAGGTGCTCACTCCGAACTCTCCTGGATCGCCCTTGCTCTTCGGGGCTCTGGATTTTTTTGCCAAGGTGCATGGGCTGCCATGGTCAAACCAAAGCAGCGACTGGTTTGATCCAGACAACCGTCATCGCCTTTATGCGGACGTCCTTGTCGCCCATCGGCGCGGGGAATACGCGCCAAAGCCGTTTGTGTGGGTTTATGTGCGCAAAGGCACGCCAGAAACTTTGTCTATTTGGCGGTACAACGCGGCAACGAATAGGGGTAAATGGGTGTTGCAAAGCCCGACCAATACCGGGGTGCCCGGTGCGGACACCCCCAACGGTACCTGGGCAGTCTACGCGCGCTTTCTGAGTACGCGAATGACCGGTTGTTTTCCCCATGGCGAGTGTTATAACGATTCCGGCGTGCGCTTCGTCAATTATTTCTGGGATGGCCGTGCGGTACACTATTTCCCACGTCTTGCGTACGGGTTTCGACAAAGTAACGGTTGTGTGGAACTGCCGTTAAAGGCGGCACAAAGCGCCTATGGAATGATGCACATCGGTACGCCGGTGACGGTGGCGCCATGATACGTTTGATGCGGCTCAGTCGGCACGGATGGTGGTGCTTATTGGCTTTTGGGTGTTTTGTTGCCACGATGGCGCCATGTGAAGCGGCGGCCGGGGTGCATGTCCCTGTCCTACTGCGGATACTGACACCGCGCGTGGGAGAGATGATCCATAGTAATCAGGACAGGGTCGCTGTGCGCCTTCTGGTGTTGCCTCCTTCCGCATTTCAAAAGGGGTTGCAAATCAGAATGACGCTGGACGGCAAAATCCGACCTCATGTGCGGACGCGCGCATCTTTCACCATGACTCATGTATACCGTGGAAAACACGTTTTGCAAGCCGCTCTTGTCACGAAAAGAGGCCGTATCGTGACCGTGTCTCCTGTGGTGGTGTTTTATCTCTGGCATGCTTCCCATTTATTTCATGCCGCTCCCATTCATTAGGCCTGGCAACGGCTATATGGGCTGTGGTCAAAAAATTTCCAGGGAGAGGGTGTAATGTTGCGTTGGCGTTGGCACCATCTTATCAATTGGCTTGAATCGACAGGCATCATCAGCGCGATGTTGTTGCTGATGACGTGGATCGGTTGGCTCCTGGGTGGTGTGGAGACGCTTTACGTGATGCTGGGTGCGGGCATTCTGTTTATTTTATTTGCGCCCCGGCTGATGCCACAATTACTCATTCGTAGAATGGGAGCGGAAGTCATTACACCCGGGCAATCACCGCTGCTCTTCGATATGGTGCAAAGACTGTCCGAACGCTCTGGGCTGGAACATTTCCCGACCTTGTATCACCTGCCCACCCCTGCCCTGAATGCATTTTCCACCGGACTGGATGCGCATGTGTCGTTGGTGATTTCTGATGGCCTGCTGCGCACACTTGACGGGCGTGAACTGGCTGCTGTGTTGGCACATGAGATCTCCCATATCCGCCACAAGGATATCTAGGTCATGGTGGTTGCGGATCTCTTCAGCCAGATGACATGGACGTTTTGTTTGCTGGGCCAGGTTTTGATCCTGATCAATTTACCCTTATGGATCATTCATAAGTACACCATGCCCTGGGAGCTGATTTTTTTGCTGATTGTCGCACCCTCGGTAAGTATGTCTTTGCAATTGGTTCTTTCTCGCACACGTGAGTTTGAGGCGGATCGTGGCGCCATGGAACTCACCCATGATCCCCAGGGTCTGGCCAGCGCACTGCAAAAGATGGAAGATGCCCAGGAGCGGGAACTGAAAATACTGTTCCCCAAACTGGGCAGAGTAGCCATTCCCTCGTGGTTACGCACCCATCCGAGGACAGAAGAACGCATTCGCCGACTTTTCTCCGCAATGCGTCCCTTGAGCCATCCGGAAATATGGGCATGGGACCACGGTGTAAGTCTGCCCATGGCCAAAGACCTGCCACGTTGGCGTCACCTGTCCGGTTTTCGTTGGTAGTAGGGATAGCCTATTACTTTATCACGGCAGGAATCCCCATTGCCGGGCACCCCCGCATGGATCCCGGCGGGCGCAATTCCCGGTTTTACCAAAGGAGAAACCCTTGGCGGCAAGCGCAATTCATGCGACTACCCCTCCTGAACCATCCCAAGAGCATCGTTGGCTGATCACCATTGCCCTTATGCTGGCGATGGTGATGGTCTTGTTGGACATGACTGTAGTGAGCGTGGCGCTGCCCTATATGATGGGAACCTTGGCTGCTACGCCGAACCGCATCACTTGGGTGCTCACCGCCTACCTAGCCGCCAATGCCGTCACTATACCATTGACCGGCCATCTTGCTGCCCTCTTTGGGCGGCGGCGTCTTTTCCTCATCAGCGTTTCCGGTTTTGTCGTTGCCTCGGGGCTGTGCGGAGCGAGCCAGACTTTGGCGGAAATCGTCTTTTTACGTACCCTGCAAGGGGGATTCGGCGCGCTCATGGTGGTCTTGACTCAATCCACCATGGTCAATCTCTTTCCGGGCAAGGAACGGGGGCGAGCCATGGCCATTTGGGGCATGGTGCTGATGGTGGCGCCGGCCATGGGTCCGGTCTTGGGCGGCTATATCACGCAGCACATGGGCTGGCGTTGGCTGTTCTACATCAACCTTCCCGTCGGGATTTTTTCGCTCTTGCTGGGTGCCGCCACCATGCGGGAGAGCGAAAGAAAAAATCTGTCCACTGACTGGCCGGGTCTATTGCTCATGGCGATTGGAATCGGCAGCCTGCAAATCGTGCTGTCACGGGGTAATGAGGATTATTGGTTTGACTCCAGACTCATCGTGGCCCTGTCGATCCTCGCGGTTTTTGGTATCCTCACTTTTTTGCTGCGGGGATGGATGATCGCCGACAACATCATCAATCTCCATCTCTTTCGCGACCGCAGTTTCGCCACCGCCACGCTGATCACCGGCGTATTCGGCCTTGGTCTCTTCGGCACCACCGCCATGCAGCCGCTCATGCTGGAGGGACTGCTGAATTACATGCCGGAAACCATCGGCTGGGTCATGTTTCCGCGCGGCGTCGCCAGCGCCGTTACGATGATGATCGTTGGGCGCTTCATCAATCGTTACCAGCCGCGACTTTTTATCGTAGCCGGGGTTTTACTGACTGGGATCAGTACCTGGATCATGACCAGTTACAGTCTGTATATCAGTCCTGCCTGGGTCATTTATCCCGGTATTATCCGGGGGATCGGTATGGGGCTGATTTTCGTGCCCCTTACCGTCATCGCCTTCGATACCCTGCCGCTCGCGGTATCGGCGGAGGCCAGCGGTATTTTCAACCTCGCCCGTACCCTCGGGAATTCCATCGGTATCGCCATCGACGGTACCGTGCTCACCAATGAGACCCAAATCAACTGGAACCAGTTGGGCGGGCACATCAATACCTTCAGTGCGGCGTTGCCGAATTGGCTGCAAGCCAGCGGATTGGCAGCACAGGATCCCCGCGTCTGGGCATTGCTCGGGCAGACCTTATTCAGCCAGGCCGAAATGATCGGCTTCCTGGACGTGTTTCAGTGGATCACCATCATCTTCTTTTGCCTGTTGCCCCTGACATTGCTGATCCCCAGGCGCGTTCTTCCAACAGGTTAAGCCGAGATGACAGGTACGGATGGGGCGAGAATGGACAGGCGGAGCGTCCAAAAGCATTGGTGGTATATAAAGCTTGCGGCCTGGCAATACCGCATGTAGGTGAACGGAGCACGATGCCGTCTTGCTTAGTCGCTCAAGCATGAGCCCGACATTACTCCGTTCCGTTGGCATGGAATCTGTGCGCTGCGCAGCCGATAGTGCCTTTATTTGTCCGGACAGGTGCAGTGCGGACGGGCGCCCCTCTTTTTGGCTGCGACCCATAGTCCGCCGCGGTCACTGGCCCTTATTCCAGGGCCGCTCCTTTTTGCTCAGATCCTGGAGAAAATTGGCGATTCCCTCGCGGGCCACTGTATGCCCGTAAGTATTCCGGTAAGTCAGGTTCATGCATACCCCGTCGATGAATACATCGTAAATCTTCCAGCCGGAACGTTCCTGGAGGAACGCATAGGTGACCGGAATGTTCGCCAGCCCATTCGTTTGCAGAATCGTCGTATTTACCTGCACGACGTCAGGATGTCGATATATCTGGCGACTGCTTAGGACCTGTACCGTCTGTCCGGAGTAATGACTGAATGCAATCATGTAGGTATGAACCAGTTGCTCCTTGAAAAGCCGGACGAATTCATCCTGCTGTGCCGGCGTCATCTGGCTCCAGTATTGACTCATGACGAAGCGCGACATGGTCATGAAATCAATGTGGGGCAGCACGATATCTGCAATCTGTTGCTGGACGGCGGGAGTGAAAGGTCGCCCCTCGTGCGTCTGCAATACGTGGATGACCTCTTGGGTGATGTCCCGGACAATGATAGTGGGCGTATCCGGTACCGCCGCCCAGACTGCGGTGCTCCACAGGAGCAGGAAACATGCGCTCCAGATACTGCTGAACACTCTGAAACGATACAGTGTTGCGATGTCTTTGTTGTTCATGAGGACGTCCTTTGCACCAATGTCGGTACAATCAACCCAAGGGGAATGAATTAAGTAATCAGGAGTTCGTTTTCTCCCGGATTGCGACTATAAAGATCTCCATTAGACAAATGCGCTATTTTCAGTCCCAACCGCCCGCCGTCATCCATCTGGTAGGCCAGTCCCAACTCCAGCCGGAAGAGAAAGGTGCTACCCATATTTTTACTGGTGCCTTGACTATAGCCGCTCAGGGCGGCCTCCGGTGTGAGTATCCAGTGCGGTGTCAACGCAAGGTCGGCATAAAGGCCTCCATAACCATCGACACCACCATCGGTGTTGGCGAGCAAGCCTAGCATATAGCCAATGCCATAAAATCGGAATCCGGACTGGTATTCCGCATCGAACTCGGCCGGAGTATGGTTGTAGCCGCCATCATCGACCGCACCGACCAGATTGAGAGCGCCGGCGCCAACGCTCAGATAGGGTGCGCCGCTGGGCATCAGGGTAACGGCCCAGGCCGAAGGTGCCACTGAAAACAAGGTGACCAATCCGAGGATCCGTAGCCATTGTAGGGTAAAAAACGGGTGACGCATGAGCCCTCTCCTCGAGCAATAAATGTGTTATCCAGCTGCATCGTAGGTTGGTTTTTCCTGAATTCCGCCTGCCAGCCGGTAGCCGTCGGCGTCCTTACCGCGGATACGCCGCCAGATCACCTGTGGCGTGAGGCGGTTGGCCACGACGATAAAAACTTTGCGCATGTGCCCTGCCGGACACTGAACTGAACCGCCTTGACGGCATGCCAGGAGTGGTCAGTCTGAGCGAAGAGAAAACTGCGATTCCCCAGCACCTGGGAGGCGCCGGCTTCGCGCAAGTCCGCATAGTCCGGAGCCGAATGACGTGGCCATTTGCCCCCGTCGTCCAGCACCAGGGTCTGCCCGCCCCAGGCCTCATCCCAGTCGTCTGGGGTATTGAAATAGAAGATATGAGAACCGAGCTTGCGCCGGGCGTCAGTGTGCGGCGAAACGGACCCGCCGGGCGGGGCGTAATGCCAGTGCTACCGCCACCCTCGCCCTCAATTACGTCAACAGCGTCCTCATCGCCTTCGACCAGCACTGGGCGGCGGAGCATGGCTGGGGCAAACCGCCGGCGCAACTGGATATCCGCGCCTGGTTCAACCCCAATCTCCTATCGCGCTGGTTCATCGTCCCCGGCATCGTCGCCCTCCTTACCTTGGTGGTCACCCTGCTGGTGACGAGACTCTCGGTGCCCGGGAACGGGAAATGGGCACCTTCGACCAACTCGTCGTCACCCCTATGCGCCCCGGCGAGATCCTCCTCGGCAAGTCCCCGCCCGGGTTCATCATCGGCGGGCTGGAAGGCAGCTTCGCCACCCCCTATCGCGAATATGCCGGAAGGAGGCGCTGACCGTCCCCCCATGGCTCCTCCAGGCCCTGCGGGCCGGCACCTACATCCTCGGCGCCGCTATCGCCGCCGCCATCGTCAAGAAACGTGAGGCATTGGGTTTCGACCACCAACCCCCTTACGACCCATGAAGGATATCGTCGGGGAAACGGCGAAACAGCCGGGACGCGCCAGACGCCGCTGCCATTCCTGGATCAAGGACAGCGGTGGGGAGTGGAACAAGACGGGCAAAAACTGCGGAAAACGCTCGCCGTAGCGCCCCATCCAATCCCGTGCGTCGTCCTGGATGGTACGATCACAACAGGTCATAGCTGCTCCTTTCAATAAGAATAAACTAATATTCTTGACAACATACGGAATTTGTAATACATCCTAACCGTATAATTTAACGAGGGAGCGGCACCATGAAACGACGTCATTTTCTCATCGCTAGCGCCACCGCCACAGTGGCGGCCCTGGGCGCTCCTCTGTTCCGCAGCGCCCAGGCCGCCACCGCAGGGAATCCCTATAAGGGCTTTCCCGTGAACTACGTGGCGGAGTTCCGGGCCACGCCTCCCCATAAGGAGGCGGTGACGCGAGCGGTCCAGGGCCTCGCCACCCGGCTGAAGGGCACACCGGGTTTCCTCGGCATCACCCTCAAGCAAATGGTCGGCACCTCCACGATGGTCATGAATTACCCACCCCAGTACAAAGGCATCCTGGCCGACGCCAATGAACAGGCGGTGCAGGAAGGACGCTTGCCCTATTCTTTCCTCCTCCTGGTCCGTTTTGCCGACCCAGCGGCCCTGCAGGGGGCGAAGCTCGCCGACTGGCTACACAGTGCCCTCGCTCCGGCCCTGGCCTTTACCCCGCCCGGCACCAGCGAACACACCCAACTTCTCCCCCTGGCCGGCATTTACGCCAGCCTCATCGCCGGGGACCGCAAGGAAATCTTCAGCACCGGGCCGGCCATCGCCCGCTTTCTGGCCCATCAAGACGATACCCCTGAGCGCAAGCTGGTCACCGTGGTCAACCATGTGATGGTGCCCGACAAGGATCATGCCCTCGTTGAGGCCAAAGTGGGGCCACTCCTGAAGGTCGCCCAGAACACCTTCCAGCCCAAGGATGACGCCAACGACATCGGCCAGCCGGGGGCCAAGGACAACCGCGACTACCGCAAGGCGATGAGCACGGAGATCCTGGCCAATACCGAGACTTGCGGATCCTTGCGCAGCTATCTCATGCACGGCGTCTGGGAGTCGGTCTGGGATCACGAAAACTCCCACCTCGATCCCCGCTTCCAGCATGCCTTCCTGCAGTTGGCGCCCTACATCGTCGTCGGACCGGTAGAACCCTTCTACCAAACGTGGTTTTTGGAAAACCGCGCCTAATCCCGGGCGCCCCTGCACATTTCAAGGAGATCACCCATGTCGAACAAAGCATCGCCCACCGCCGAAGAGATCCTTGCCGGCATGCGCCAGGCCATGGGCCGGGTCCCGTCGGCCATTGAAAAATCCGTAACCGCAGATCCGGTCCTCATCCACGAGCACATGCGTTCCCGCGCCTTCGCCATGCCGGCGGAGGGCGTTCTGGACGAGGAAACCCGTACCCTGATCTACCTCGCCGCCGCACTGGCGGGTTCCAGCCATGCCTGTGTCCAGGCCATGGCTGACAAGATCGTCCAGCAAGGCGTCGCCCCGGCCAAGGTCGTCGAAACCATCCGCATCACCCGCTTTGCCATGGCCACCAAGATCATCGGCGACGCCGAACCCATCTTTGCTGCCCTGAACAGCAGAGCTTAGCACCTGGGAAACAGCAATCCACCTTGTGGATTATCCTTGTGCGCGGGTTTCCCACCACCAGACGCGCAGACGTTCCAGCAATACTGTCCAGAGCATGGCGTAGCGGCCCTGCTGTTCTTTGCCCTGTTCGATTCGCAGGACCATGCGCTGGCTATCGATGTCTCCGACATTTAAGGAGATGACCTCATGAGCGCGCCTCAGCCGCTGGGTACCGGAACTGGCGGCGCTGCCCAGTTGCGTCCATTCATCCGCCCCGGACAGCGGAGATCGATATACTGACTCGTGCAGGAGTCACCCTCGGGTCAAACTACCTTTATCCCATTGTGGATCGCCGGCAGGTCCGGCAGCGTGCCCTAGATGCCTTCCGAAATCTGAAGAAAGCAGAATAATTCAAAGTGCTGCGAGATTTTCGAGTGGCTCTGGTATCGGCGTCCATCCACTCCGATCAATCTGTTGCCACGACTGTGCGAACATCGCGAAGATGTCCTGCATTTCCAATCTGACATTATCATGGCACATCAGCCACCAGGCTTGATCGCCTCAATGGTGGCGGAAACCACGTAGTCTGTCACGTTGTGGCCCGGCGCCCAGTCCTTGATAAACTCCTTTGACTCGTCCTTCGGCTGGATACGGATCCGCTGGAAGCCGGCCTCGTGCATCATCGCTTCCAAGTCATCGATCAAGGAGGCGTTGCCCATGCAACCTGCAATGAGGCCCGCGTTACTACGCATCTCCTCGGGGAGCTCGATAGTGGCGACCACATCCGAGATGGCTAGCCGTCCGCCCGGCTTGAGTACGCGGAAGGCATCACGGAAAACCTGGGACTTGTTCGGCGACAGGTTGATCACGCAGTTGGAGATGACCACGTCGGCGGTCGCATCGGCAATCGGCAGGTGCTCAATCTCGCCGAGACGAAACTCCACGTTTTCATACTGTCCCTTCAGGGCGTTTGCGCGCGCCTTGGAAACCATATCCGGAGTCATGTCGACGCCGATTACGCGGCCGCTGCCGCCAACCTCGCGAACGGCAAGGAAGCAGTCAAAGCCACCACCTGAACCCAGATCGACCACGGTTTCGCCCGATTTAAGTGCAGCGATGGCCTTGGGGTTGCCGCACCCAAGGCCCATGTCGGCCCCAGAGGGAACCAGATCAAGATCTGCCTGGCTGTAACCGAGGCGAGTGGAGATGAGGGTGTTGATCGCACTATCGTCTGTGGTGCCGCAGCAACTGGCGCCAACACCGCAGCCTTGGCCCTCGGTATTGGCCTTCGCGACCTGGGCGTATGCCTCACGCACGCTCTGGCGGTGTGCGTCGTGGCCAGCGGCCTGACCCTGATCGGTAACGGCGGAAGTGCCGCAGCAGGCATTCTGTTTGCTCATGGATTTCCTCCTTGCATCTTCGGTTGTGCGGGCAAATCGCTAAAGAACGCGGCGAGCTGCTCAAGGGTTTGCGGGGCCACCCAACACTCAACCTGTTGGCCCTTGCGCGCCATCTGGACAAGACCGGCGCGATGGAGTTCTTTCAGGTGATGGGAGAGGGTGGAGGCCGAAATATCAACATCTGCACCAAGCTGGCCGACACTGTAACGCACCGCATCCTCCGTACTACAGCTGGTGCCGGGTGGGCAGCAACTGGCGAGGCGGCGGAACATGGCCAAGCGATGAGGATTGCTCAGTGCCTTGAACTGAGCCGCGAAGGATTCGACATCATTTCTAATATTCGTCATGTTTCGAATAATAGAGAAGCAGCGCTGGCGAAGTCAAGATATACTCGCCCCATTGCTTAACCGTGCCGGATTCTCACCAACAGCCAGCGACTGGAAATGCGCCTTGCCGCAGACGATCTTGGTGCTTTCTAAGAAAACTCCATGAAAACATTTTGTTGCTTCAGTATAATGGCGGAGGCGGTGAGATTCGAACTCACGAGGGGCGTTAACCCCTGCCGGTTTTCCTTACCCGCTATGGCTTTCGCCACAGGGCCACAAGGACCCCTTTGGAGTCTGGATCATGCCTTCACCCTGGCCATGAGGCTGTAGGTGGGAACCGTCTGATCTCTACACCTTCCGGAACTTTTCCGGCTTGGCTCGGCGTTACCTCGGATAAACCAGGGGATTCGCCGAATTTGATTCCTGCCACCCTGCCCGTTTCCCGGCAGAGGCTCGATTGGGGACAAGACCGGTGCAATCAACCGCTCTGCCACACCTCCGTGGCCCGCTAGTGTAGCGAAAGCGCCCCCTCATGGGAATGGACGCAACGCCAACCCACATTAAAATATTATATGCTTATTTTCTGGTTATTTATCCTGCAATTAAAAATACCTTGGTGTCAACCATAAGGTTCCGGGACTATACTGCCCGCACGCTCGCTATGGAGCGCAAACAGCGAATATGGAGGAGGGGTCGATGTTCAGAAAAATGACAGTGGCGGCCATTTTAGGGCTTAGCCTGGCGGGGCCAACGATGGCTATGGCGGCGGAGGCCCCCTCTGGGGCTACGGGAAGTACTGCCGGAGCTCCGGTCGCGCCCCCGGCTTTCATGTCCCCGGCCTGGGCGCAGGATCTGTGCACCGCGTGGAACAACAGCCCGACATTGACCGAAAAACTGGCCGGTTCCTGGGTCAAAAACAACGGCGGTAAAGGCTACAAGGTGATGGAAGTCTCCGACTCCGACATGAAGACCACCCCACCCGTGCAACTGGAAATCGCCCTCAAAGGGGGCAAAGCGGTATGCAGCTATGGCGGCGCCATCAAAGTCAGCAAGCTTAATTATAATTATGACTATAAAATGTGGGCAACCACCCATGATTGGCATCACATGGGGTCACCGCTGACCGCCATGATGTTCGGGCGCCTGAACTTTAAGGGTCCGAAAATGGAAGCCATGGAAAACATGGGTCCCTTCTCTGCTTTCCTGAAACTCGTCAAGGACGTGCCCGCAACGGTTCCCGCTTCCTGAACGGCTGATCGGGGCGCAACAAAAAGGGGCACCCGGCATTCCGGGCGCCCCTTCGGCATGTGTGAAATTCCGCTCGCTAACCCTTCTGCAAACGCTCCAGCAAAATAGCGTTTACCTGATCTGGATTGGCTTTTCCCTGACTAGCCTTCATCACCTGACCCACAAAAAAGCCCAGCAGCTTGTCCTTCCCGGCGCGAAAGTCGGCTGCCTGTTGCGGATGGGCCGTGACAATGGCGTCCACCATTGCGGAAATAGCCGCCACATCGGTGATCTGCCGCAGTCCCCGGCTGTCAATAATGGCATCCACCTCACCACCACGATGAAAAAGCTCTTCAAAGATATCCTTGGCGATCTTGCCAGAGATCGTTTGATCTTCGATACGCTGGACCAGCAGGCGCAGTTTCCCGGCCGAGACCGGACAGTCCTCAAGCTCAACGCCCGCCTTGTTGAGGGCCCCGAGCAGGTCGCCCATGACCCAGTTCGCCGCCAGTTTACCATCCACACCGACGGCTACCTGCTCGTAGTAATCCGCCAGGGTACGGCCAGCAGTGAGCACGCCAGCGTCATAGACCGGCAGCGCATACTGACGCATAAACCGGATACGCTTGGCATCGGGCAACTCCGGGAGAGTCGCCCGCACCCGCTCGATACGCGCCTCGTCCAACACCAGCGGTAACAGATCCGGGTCGGGAAAATAGCGATAATCGTTGGCTTCTTCTTTACCGCGCATGGAGCGGGTTTCGTCGCGGTTGGCGTCATAGAGACGTGTTTCCTGCACAATCCGGCCGCCACTCTCCAGGATGTCGCGCTGGCGAACGATCTCATATTCGATCGCCTTTTCCAGAAACCGGAAAGAGTTGAGATTCTTGATCTCGGCACGGGTCCCATAGGGGGCGTCCGGCCGCCGCAGGGAGACGTTGGCATCACAACGAAAGGAGCCTTCCTGCATATTGCCATCACAAATATCCAGATAACGTACCAGGGTATGCAGTTTTTTGAGATAGGCCACCGCCTCAGCCGGCGAGCGCATATCCGGCTCGGACACGATTTCCAGCAACGGCGTGCCCGCACGGTTCAGGTCGATGCCGGATTGTCCGATGAAGGCCTCGTGAAGTGATTTACCGGCGTCTTCTTCCAGGTGGGCGCGGGTCACGCCCACTACCTTTTCCCCACCGTCGGGTAGTTGCACCGTCAGTGTCCCCTTGCCGACGACGGGCAGCTCGTACTGGCTGATCTGATAGCCCTTGGGCAGATCGGGGTAAAAATAGTTCTTGCGGGCAAAAATACTGTGCCGATTCAGCTCCGCGCCAATCGCCAGCCCTAGAGCGATAGCCTTATCCACCGCTGCCGCATTGAGTACCGGCAGGGTACCAGGCATAGCTAGACAGACCGGACAGGTGTGGCTGTTAGGCTCCGCCCCGAAAGCGGTCGGACAGCCGCAAAATATTTTGGTGGCGGTATTGAGCTGAGCGTGAACTTCCAGGCCGATGACGACTTCCCAGTCCATATTCATGCCTCCCTCGCATGCACGGCCGGATGTGCGTGGTGCCACTGGGTTTCCTGCTGATAGCGATGGGCTACGTTCAGCAACAGATCATCAGCGAAATAATCCCCCATCAACTGCATGCCCACAGGCAACCCCGCAGCCGTGAAGCCACAGGGAACGCTGAGCGCGGGGATGCCCGCGAGATTCACCGCGATGGTATAAATATCCGCCAGATACATCGCCACCGGATCGGCATTTTTGGCACCCAGCGGAAAGGCCGGAGTCGGGGTGGTCGGCCCGACGATCACGTCCACTTCCGCAAAAGCCCGCCGGAAATCCTCGCGAATCAGGCTGCGCACCTGCTGGGCCTTGCGATAATAGGCATCATAGTAACCGGCAGAGAGCACGTAGGTCCCCACCAGAATCCGCCGCCGCACCTCCGCGCCAAAACCCTCATAGCGACTCTGCTGATACAACTCGGTCAAATCCGCAGGATTCGCCGCCCGGTGGGTGTAGCGCACACCGTCAAAACGGGCCAGGTTGCTGGAGGCTTCCGCCGGCGCCAGGACGTAGTATGTGCTCACCGCATGGGGATTATTGGGCAGCCGAATCGACTGCACTGCGGCGCCCTGCCGGGCGAGTTCCGCGATGCCCGCCTGCACCGCAGCCGCCACCTCCGGATCGAGACCGGCGCCGAAAAACTCCTCCGGGACCCCCACCCGCAAACCCTGCAAGGGACGCTCCAGGCCGCGTAAGAAATCGCTGGCGGCGGCCGGGTGACTGGTGGAATCGCGCGGATCATGCGCGGCCATCACGTTCAGCAACAGTGCGCAGTCCTCGGCGTTACGCGCCATGGGCCCGCCCTGATCCAGACTGGAGGCAAAAGCGATCATGCCGTAACGGGAGACCCGGCCGTAGGTCGGCTTGATGCCCGTGATCCCACAAAGGGCGGCGGGCTGACGGATAGAACCGCCGGTATCGGTGCCGGTCGCTACGGGCACCAGCCCAGCAGCCACTGCTGCGGCAGACCCCCCCGAAGAGCCACCGGGTACCATACCGGTATGCCAGGGGTTACGCACCGGACCAAAATAACTGGTCTCGTTGGAAGAACCCATGGCGAATTCGTCCATGTTCAGTTTGCCCAGCATAACCATCCCCTCTGCCGCCAACCGCTCCACCACGGTGGCGTTGTAGGGCGCGACAAAGTGCTCCAGCATCCTGGATCCACACGTGGTGCGCACCCCCGCAGTGCAGAAGATGTCCTTATGAGCCATGGGAATGCCAAGCAAGGGACCATCCTCACCGGCTGCACGCCGCGCATCTGCCGTCGCGGCAGCGGCCAGCGCGTCACTCTCGGTAACCGTGACGAAGGCGTTCAGTGCCGGATTGAGGGCGGAAATCCGCTTCAGCAGCGCCGTGGTCAACTCCACGGAAGAAAAATCCCGATTGCGCAAGCCCTGGCGGAGTTCCCGCAGGGAGAATTCATGGAGTTCCAAAGGTGGCTCCTACTCGATAACTTTAGGGACAAGAAAAAGCCCGTGCTCAGCCGCGGGCGCACTTGCCATGAGCACCTCACGCTGATCCTGATGGACAACCGTATCCGGACGCAGGGGCTGATCCAGGTCAAGGGGATGGGCCATGATCGGGACATCCGTCGTCTCGATCGCGCGCAACTCTTCCACCAGCCCCATGATGCGCTCCAACTGATCGGCCACTGCGGGTATCTCCGCCTGCGGCAGCGCAATGCGGGCCAGATGTGCCGTGCGCCGCACCGTATCCTGATCGAATGCCATAATTATGGTTTTCCTTTCATGTTCTCGTGGCTCGGAGAAGCTTCACCAGGTTTGGGTGTGGGTGTGGCGGCCGCCGGCGGCGGCAGTTGCAGGCCCTCCAGCAACTGGTTTTTACTGACCGCCCCACCGGATATCAGATACTGCTCATGCTGTTCCCAGGCGTTGCGCATAAATACATAAGGATTAACAGCCTCCTGAACCATCCGGATGTTCGGCCCTTCGACATAGGCCTTGTTGATGATTCCCACACCCGTCAGGGCGTACTGAGCCGAACTGACAGTCAGATAATATGCCGGCCCGGTAAAAATCGTCATCGCCAGGCCCGGCAAGCTGCGCAGAGAACTGGGTCCATAAAACGGCAACACCAGATAAGGTCCCTGCGGCACCCCCCAGACACCCAGCGTTACTCCCAGGCTGTTTTCGTGGTTGGGCAGATCCAGACGGTTCGCCACGTCGAAGAGTCCACCCAGACCGAACACGGAATTGACAAGGAACCGGCTCAGATCCTCCATTCCCTGTCGACCCCGCCCCTGCAGAAAATCGTTGATGAAAATATAGGGCATGTCCACATTGGAGAATACATTGCTGACGCCCTCGCGGACAAAATCGGGGGTCACGGTCTTGTACCCGGTGGCTACGGGCTTCAGCACATAATCATACAGGCCCATATTCAGATGGAACATCGGCTTGTTGACGGCCTCCAGCGGATCCACGGGTTTTCCCGTAGCGCCCTGAGGCCCGTTTACCGTAGCACATCCCGACAGGGTCAACACACCGATGGTCAGCGCGACCCTAGTTAAATATATACTCGATCGCATCATCAGGACCCTTTGGCGTACCCGGCAATCTGCGCTTTCAGGTGCGCAATGAGTGCGGCAAACCCCTTTTTCTGCATGGTTTCGGTATATTCCGCCCGCCGCAGGGAAAGGTCACTGACCCCGTCGGCGACGACATTGACGATACGCCAGTGATCCCCATCTTTCTGCAGGATATAATCGAAATGATGCACCTTACCGTTATGCTCCGTAAAGGTACTGAATACCCCCTCCGCACCAGGCTGCAATGCCTGACTGCTCACAATGGCAAAATGCTCGCCGTTGTAGCTGTCGAAACGCGCGGCGTAGGTGGCCGCGGTAAAATCCGCGAGCACCCCGACAAACTCGTTTTGTTGTTCCGGGCTGAGCTTTTGCCAATAGTCCCCCAGCGTCAAGGCGGCGATTCGCCGGTAATCAAAAACCTTCTGTACCACCGGAGCCACGATCCGGTAACGACCGCTGTAACCCAGGCGACGACCACCCTGCATGGATTTTAGTAGTACCCCATCCAGGGTATTGATCGTCGCCTCCGGGGTGCCGCCTATCGCTGGCGCTCCAGGGGATGATGTGGCGGGTGCGGCCACCGTCACCGCAGCGGCAGACAGGACCGGAGCGATCCCACTGACGGTGCAGGCCAGCAGTACAACCAGACTTTTCCTGAGCATGAAATCCCCCTTCACCATGAACCTGATATTTTTCCGGAACCGCCTTCAGCGCTCTACATGCAAAGGGAAAACCGGGTGTTCGGTACCCTGAGCCGGGGGCGATACCGGCATATCCGGTGCCATGGGACCGGCCGTGCGTGGCCCCAGCAAGGCCACTTTAAGGGCTTTCAGCGGGTGGGCGAAGGTGTCGTTGACGGCCGTCGGCTCGAAACCGGAATGCACCTGGCACTGGTCGCATTTACCATTCACACCCACTCCGTATTTATCCCATGGCGTCGTTTCCATAAGTTCATTGAAGGTCTGCGCGTAGCCTTCGCTGACCAGGAGGTAGCAAGGCTTCTGCCAGCCAAAGATGTTGCGCGTCGGATTGCCCCAGGGCGTGCACTGATAATTCTGGTTACCCGCCAAGAAATCGAGAAAAAGGCTGGACTGGTTGAACTTCCAGCGCGACTTCCGCTCCTTGCCGATGCGAAAGATGTCACGGAAAAGCTGACGTGAGGCCCGACGTTGAATAAAAACCTCCTGCTGCGGTGCGCGCTCATAATTGAATCCGGGCGAAATGGTCACCCCCTCCACCCCCAGTGCTTTGCAGTCATCCAGGAAAGCGGCCACCTCGTCGGCGCCCTCCCCCTGAAACAGGGTGCAGTTTACCGTAACCCGGAAGCCCCTCCCCACCGCTTCGCGAATGGCTTCCGTAGCGCGTTGATAGGTACCCGGCTGACACACGGAATCATCATGACGATGCGCATTGCCGTCCAGATGCACCGAGAAAGTCAGGTAAGGCGAGGGCTGGTAATCGCCCATACGCTTCTTGAGGAGCAACGCATTGGTGCAGAGGTAGACAAAGCGCTTACGCTCGACAAGGCCTTCCACAACTGCGGGCATATCCTTGTGAATGAGCGGTTCGCCTCCAGCGATGGAGACAATGGGAGCCCCGCACTCCTCGGCAGCGCCGATACATTCCTCGACGGACAGCCGCCTGTCGAGCGTTTCATCGGGATAGTCGATCTTACCGCAGCCCGAACAGGCCAGGTTGCAGCGAAACAATGGCTCCAGCATCAGCACCAAAGGATAGCGCTTACGCCCCTGCAGCTTCTGCGCCAGGATGTAGCGTCCTACCCGATAGCTCTGAATCAAAGGAACACCCATGACAAAACACCCCTCTCAGCCGCAACGCAGCGTATATGGATAATGAACGACAAACTATAATTAGTATAACATACCAAACCGTATGTGGGACAAGGCGACGGATCCTCAGGCGGCCCTGCTCCGAGACAAAAAGAAAAACAGCATGTTGGCGATCCGCGGCGCGAGCTTCGGGCGCAACAAACGGTCATCATAGGGCGCAAAACGCCGGTCATTTTCCTGGCGGCAGAGCGCAAGAAGCTGCTTCAGGCTGACATCCTTACTCACTTGGTCATGCCCGGTCAGGGTAAAATTTTCTTCCTCATGCGCATGTAGCCCCCGGGCGGTCTGTATGCGCGCCCAGGCCTGCAGGGCAATCACCTGTACGCGCTGGAGTTCGAGCATCACCTTTTTCCGCCAGGGCAGACGCCGGCGGTGCCAACTCAGCCAGTTGACAAAAAATATGATATGACGCGCCTCTTCCTGCATGACCGGCTCGAAGATCTTCACCAAGTCAGGCGGAAAGAAACCCGAGTCTTTGGCGGCAGCGAACAACCCGAAGGCAAAGTAGGAATCCAGGCATTCGCCATAACCCGTATAGAGAAACTCCCAGTACGGATCGCGCACCCGTGGCGGGGCAGGTAATGGCGGAATTTCGATACCATAATGCTGTACCAGGGCGCGTAGCAGGTCGGAATGGCGCTGTTCCTCCTGCCCGTCGAGGGCCACTGCCGCTCGCACCACCGGGTCCGGCTCCCGCTCACCCATGCTTTGCACCATACGCGCCGTCACGCTTTCGGTGGCGACGGCTTCACCCCAGAACGGCAGGGACTTCACCCGCTGCGCAGTTTCCGAGTCCAGTTCCGGCCAATCCATATGCTGCGGATCATAATGGATGTGCGTGTCGTGAAAAAACTTGCAGAACAGGTCGCGATGGGCGTCGGACCCTGGATCCAAAGATATCGCCGTCATGAAATGCCCTCCCCGTTGGAACGTATTTGCCGCCACTGGCGGTGCATATGATGGCCTTCTAATGCTTGCCATGACAAGAGTACCGGAATGCCCGTCAGGGTTTCGCGGAAGCGGCGTGTCAGAGAAAAGGCCAGTGCCAGATCAGGCCCGACACCGATCGCGCTGCCGAACAGAATGAAGCCGCCCTCCTGCACACCCAATCCGCCCGGCACCAGAAACGCCATACTGCGCAGGGCCTGCCCGAGGCTTTCCAGAAGTAGTGCTGCCCAGAAAGGAAGAGGATGGCCCAGCAGCCAGAAGGTGAACCAGACTTCCGCCGTGCCCGCCAACAGACCGCTCAGTTGCCAGAAATTCGCCGGGAGCAGGCCCCAGCGACGTGCGTAGAGCCGACGGATTTCGGCATCCAGACGCTGAGGTTCTCCTATCAGCGCGAGCAGGTCCTTACCGCCTAGAAGCTTCTTCATCAGCATCTGCAGGACCGTGAACAGCCCCCAACGATATTGCACCCAGATAAAGGCCATGAGCAACGGCAGGATCAATGCCAGAAAAAATACCACCTGGAATTGCAGATGGTGGTCACTGACCGCGAAAATCAGCACCACGAACCCCGCCAGCGTGAAGATGAACTGGCTCAACAGGGTCAGGGTGACTTCCACCATGACGCTGGCCCCGGCGACATAGCCGGGCACGCCGGAATAGGTCAGGAGGCGTACACCGAGCACTTCTCCACCCACCCGCGCCACCGGCAGGAGGCCGTTGGCCGCTTCGCGTACCAGCGCCACCCATAGCAAAAACCAGAAACGGACGCGCGCCTTACCGCGCAGCAGCCACTTCCAGCCCAACACGTCCAGAGACAGCGGCAGCAGGTGAAAGGGGAGAAGCCACAGCAGACCCCAGCCAGCCACTGCCAGCAATTTCAGGATGTCGGAAACACCGGCATGCACGACCAGGAAGACGGTCAAGCCCAGACCGAGCAGACCGGCTGCCAGCATCATCACTTTCTGTTTCAGCAAATTAGCTGCCTTCATCCTGGGCAATACCCTCTTCACGGGGGGACGGGGTAAATAGCAAGAGCAAAGCCGGGAGCACGATCAGAATGCACAGCAGCACGATGGCCAGCGCGAGGCTCAGCGCCTCGCCCAGGCTGGCCATACCCGGATCGCGGGAAACCGCCATGCTGCCAAAGGCGCTGAGGGTCGTAAGCCCGCTGAAAAAAACGGCCATGGGGGTGGATGTCCCAAGCAGATGCGCGACATCCACACCGTTGCGCCAGCGCACCACGATGTAGATGGCAAAGGCCACACCGAGACCGATAAGCAGAGGCAGAACGATGATGTTGCCGAGATTGAAGCTCAATCCGAACAGGGACATGGCTGCCACCGTGAACAGCGCCGCCAGCAGCAGCGGAATCATGATCAGCAACACGTCGCGGTAACGGCGCAAGGCCAGGAGGAGCAGCAGGCTGATGGCTATCAGCGCAATAAACGTAGCCTCCTGAAAGGCACCGAGCACCGCCTCTCCGCCTTGGACCAGCATCACCGGTGTACCCACGGCATTGGGCTCCACCTTCAGCACGCTTCGCACAAAGGTCGCCATCGCCTGATTACTGCTCAGATTGGCCTTGGGAAAAATCTCCACGCGCGCCTGGCCCGAAGCCGCCACATAACGGTCCCGCAGGGACTTCGGCAGGGTCTGCAAGGTTACCGGAGTGGCGGACAACGCCATGCCGAGGCGTCGCAATTCGCCGGGCAAGGTACCCATCACCCGCGTTTGCAGATCGGCGATCGCCTGAGCATTCGTGCCGCGAGTCGCCAAAAACTGCGCGAGATGGCCAGCCAGCGCGGCCGCCGCCCGTCCGTCAGGTGTATTCTCGCCGTCCTTTTGCGCGAGGGCCCGCAATTTGGTTACCAATTCCCCAAGACTTTTCGCGGTATCGGGCGTCGGCGGCTGCAAACCGGCAGGCATCAGCAGCGAAAAGGGCGGCACGAGGATCTGCAAGTTCTGCAATATGGCCAGCTTCTCGGTTTGATGCTCTGGAATATAACTGGAAATCGTCAGGGCCTGCGCCACGGTGGGCAGCCGCTCCACCCGCGCCGCAATAGCCTGCGCCGCCGGAATATCCGGAGTGAGCACCTCCATACGATAGGGGGCCGTCTGTGGATCGGCGAGGAGCTTCTCGAAAACGCGCACCCCCTCCGCATGGCGGTCGATCATATGCAGTGGATTGAAGTCGAAAGAGGTACGCAGCACCAGCGGCACGGACGCCAGCGCCAGCAGGGCCACCACGCCCAGTACATAGTAGGCATAACGGTGGATGGGGTGACGCACCAGGGTGGGAATTTGGCGCAGATGCGGATAATACGTCGGTCTTGTACGCGTTACCACCATAGGCCAGAGGGTCAAAAAAGCGGGCAGGAAGGTGATGGTGACGAACAGGGCGACCAGCATGCTGGTGCCAGAAATCAGTCCGAGATCGACGATGCCGGCGTAGCTGGTAGGCACGAAAGCAAAAAAACTGAAAGCAGCCGCAACGGCGGCAAGGCTCAAGGCGCCGCCCATACCCTGCGTCACCCGCTGCATGGCCTGTCGGTGAGCTGCGCCGTTAAAAACTTCTTCCCGATAGCGCAGGCAGAACTGAATGCCAAAATCAACACCCAGACCGATAAAGAGAATGGCAAAGGCCACGGAAATAAGATTGAAGGGACCGATAAAAAACAGTGCCCAGGCGGTGGTCAGGATCATTCCGGCGATCAGCCCCATCAGCACCCCGGAAACCAGTTGCAGCGAGCGCAATGCTATGATCAGCAAAATGATTTCGAGCGTGAACGTCAGCGCCAGAGAAACAGCGGCACCCTGACTCACGGTTTTCAATTGTTCCGCATCCAGTACCGCACCGCCGGTCACCCCCACGTCCACCCCGTGGGCGGCATTCAGGTTGAGCGAGGTAAGGCCAGCGCGCAAAGTATGTATAGCCGCAGCAGCAGGCTCCAAAGACTTGTAATTCAGGGCAGGCTGAATAATGACGAAGCGTTGCGACGGCCCCATTCGGGCCAGATCGCCGCCCATGAGTGTACCCCACGAAATGGTATAGGGTTTGCCCTGCATCTGCGCCGTGAGCGCCCGATCCAGAGCAGAAAAAATAGCCGTCAATCCAGGCAGTTGCACACCATTGGTCAGGCGTTGTCCGATCGCCATGCTCAACAGGCTGCTGAGGCCATTCAGGCTCGGTTCGGCAGAGAGTCTGGCGATGAGCGGCTGCGCGTCGGTGATGCGGTTGGCAAAGTCCTGTACTTCTTTGGGGGAGAGATACAGGAGGCCGTTACGCTGAAAAAAAGGCCCGCCGCCCGGCACATATACGTCGTGGAAAGATTGCGGCCGGGCGCGCAGCCAAGTACTGAGGCGATCGACGGCTGTATCCGTAAGATTTCGATCAGCGCCCTGGAGGACCACCACAATCGTGTTTTTATCCTGCGGAAACGCTTTCTGGTAAGCCACTTCACGCTTCTGAAAAGGCAGATCACGGGACAAGGCATGGCTGGTGTCGGTATCCACGGAGAAATGACCGACCGAGTAGCCCAGGGCGAGCAGGGTGGCCAGCACGATGGCCGCCAGCATCCAGGTGGCGCGCCGCACCGAGAGGTCCACCAAGGCCACCAGACCCCGAGAGAACTGCGCGCCGGAGCGCTGAAGAAAACGGTCAACGGGCGACAAAATCACGGAAAGTACCCTTCGCGATATCCTGATCGCGCAAATAATCTTTTACCCGGGGGCTCGTCAGCGCCGCCCACTCGGCGTGCGGTTCATAGTTCGGCATGAGGGCGTGCAGAGCCGCCGTCTGCACCATGGCCGGATGCAGATAAATCTCCGTAACCCCCGCCGCCGGCAGACAGCGGAGCATCCGGAGCAGTCGCGCCTCGTCCATGTGGCCAGTGGCGTCCAGGCCGTAGAGCTGGTCGTTATGCATGATCCGGCGACGGTCCAGTTGGCGGCGCATGTGCGCCAACCACGGCGCCAGAAAGATGGACCAGAATGCCGGCGCGAACCCCCTGGCACCGCTGCAGCGGGCCGCCCGTAAAGGCTCTCGGGGCAAACGCACCGCCCGCAGGCCAAACTCCCTCCCGACTTCCAGCATCTGCATCAGCACTGTAGGATGCAGATGCAGATGTTTATGTGCATTGGCATGGTCCAGTTCCAGGCCGGTGGCGGCAAAGGCGGCGAACTGGGCACGGATCTCCGCCGCCAGTTGCCTTCTGACCTGTGGCAAAAAGAAATAGCGCACCCCGCGCCGCCAGAGATCCGCAGCAAAACGCCCCTGTTCATCGACCAGATCCGGCACCTGCTCCGCCGGCAGCAGAGGCGTGCCGTCCACCAAGGTAAGATGCAGCCCTACGCCCAGGCGGGGCAACGCCCTGGCACGGGCGACGGCGTCCGCGGCGGCTGGAGCCGCGACCATGAGGCTGGCGGTGGTCAGCACGCCATCACGGTGTGCGGACTCCACCGCCTCGTTCACCGCCATATCCAAGCCAAAGTCGTCGGCGTTGAAGATGACCCGCCGGCCGCCGCCCTGCCCCACTTCAGCCGTGGCGCTGTCGGAGGAAACGGACGAATTCCACGCCTTCGCGCAAACGACGTTTCATCATTTGCGTGCTCTTGAGCATCTCACCCGTGATTTCGGCAATCTTGCCGGCGCGGAAGTAGAAGCGCTTGTACATCACCTCCACGGAGTCGAAGATTTCCGTATGGTTGAGGTGCGGGTAACTCATGGGGCTGATCTGCACACCACGGTCGTTGACCAAGTGTGCCTCATCTTCGTCCGTCAGCCAGCCTTCCTGTTTGGCCTGATTGTACAGGAAGGTGCCGGGATACGGCGCCGCCAGCGACACCTGTATGGTATGGGGATTGATTTCCTTGGCAAAATCGATGGTCTTCTGAATGGTCTCCTTCGTTTCGCCCGGCAGGCCGAGAATAAAGGTGCCGTGAATCACAATCCCCAGTTTGTGACAGTCGGCCGTGAATTTGCGCGCCGCCTCGACCTTGAGCCCCTTCTTGATGTTGTTGAGGATCTGCTGGTCGCCCGATTCATAGCCCACCAGCAACAGGCGCAGGCCGTTCTCGTGGAGCACCTTGAGGGTATCGTAGGGCACGTTGGCCTTGGCGTTGCAGGACCAGGTCACACCCAGCTTGCCCAGACCTCGGGCGATTTCTTCGGCACGGGGACGGTCATCGGTAAATGTATCATCGTCAAAGAAGATTTCCTGGACCTGCGGGAAGTTCTTCTGGATGTAGCGCACCTCTTCAATGACGCTGGCAGCACTGCGGGTGCGATAGCGATGGCCACCCACCGTCTGCGGCCAGAGACAGAAGGTGCACTGCGAACGGCAGCCGCGCCCGGTGTAGAAGGAAATATAGGGATGCTTGAGGTAACCGATGAAGTAATCCTCGATGTGCAGATCGCGCTTGTACACTTCGGAGACGAAGGGCAAGGCGTCCATGTCTTCGATCATGGCGCGATCGGGGTTGTGGATGATCTGGCCATTGCTGGAGCGGTAGGTGACGCCGTCCACCTCACTCAGGGGCCGACCTTCGGCTATCTCCTTGAGGGTGTAATCAAACTCCTCGCGGGCCACGAAGTCGACCGCCGCCGCGGCCTGCTGCAGGGACTCCTCGGGCTCCACCGCCACCTTGGCGCCGACCATGCCGATGAGCAACTTCGGGTAGTGCTCCTTGAGCACTTCTGCCATACGCACATCGGAAGGAAAAGACGGGGTGCTGGTATGAATGATGCAGAGATCATACCCTGCGGCAACCTGCAGGGTTTCTTCGACACTGACATCCGCGGGGGGGGCGTCGAGCAAGCGGCTGCCAGGAATCATGGCGGCGGGCTGGGCCAGCCAGGTGGGGAACCAGAAAGAGCGAATTTCCCGCTTGGCCTGATAGCGCGAACCGGCACCACCATCGAATCCCTCAAAGGAAGGGGCTTGCAAGAACAGGGTTTTCATCGTCATCGTTTTGCTCCGTCATGGCCATCCATCCGCCCGTCGGCGGCGATGGCAAATTGCGACCCCCGCCAGGCGACGTGCCGTGCGAAAAGGGCGTGAAACCAGATCCACAGGCCCAGAAACTCTCCCAGCAGGGCCACACCAAACGAACCGTCTGCACCAAGTTTGTGCATAATTTGCCTATGGTACACGAGGCGCAAGAGGAGAACCACACCCAGCGGCACCCCGCCCCAGAAACCCATCCAGGGCGCGAGCAGCAGCACCAGGGGCAGCGGATAAGTCAAAAAAGAAAAGGTGTGACCCAGCGGCTGTACCGATCGCGTGGTACGCGACCAGCGCAGCGCATGCTGGTAAAAGGCGCGGAAATTCGCCTCCCTGACCTCGGTATCCACCACATAATCCGCGAGCAGGGTGGCTTGCCCCAACTGGCGACTGTAGGCGCCGAGCCAGTAATCGTCCGCCAGCTGGTTCGCCAGGCGCGGCAGGCCGCCGACGGCCTCCAGCGTCCGGCGACGCAAAGCCATGGTCGCCCCGCCACAGAAAATGTTCGGACCCAGGCGCGCCGCCAGCAGCACCGAAGGCAGAAAGAGATCGTTCACCTGACCGGCCAGCACCCGCGACCAGAAGGTGGCTACGGGCCTGGCCCGGTAGAGGCAGGTCACCACACCCACATTCCTGTTTTGCAGGGAAGCACAGATCTGGCGCAGGTAATAGGGGCCGACGGAAATGTCCGCGTCGCTGATCACCAGGGTGTCGTAACGACAGACGGCGAGGATGCCCGCCAGATTATTGACCTTGGGATTACTGCCGATATGCGCTTCCGTACACACCCAGCGCAACGCCAAGGCCGGGAACTCGGCCTGCAACTGCAGCACCACGGCGACGGCCGGATCGTCGGGGTGCTGCACGCCAAAAACCATTTCAAATGCCGGGTAGTCCTGCACGCAGAAACTGCGCAGGGCGGCGTAGAGATCCCCCTCATCCCCATGCAGCGGCTTGAGCACACTGATTCCGGGCCCATCGCACAGGATATCTCCGCTGACGGCGGCATCGCGCTCCGGCAATATCGGGTGCCAGCGCGCGATTGCCCGAAGCGCCATCAGCAGATAGACCACGGCCGCCAGGGAAAGCAGCGCCGCAGGGCCGCCTATCCACCAGCACATAAGGCCCCCACGGCGGCCACCGCCAGACGGCGGGCCAGCAGACTACAGATAGTGATGCTCCGCAAACCATCGTACCGCGTCCCGCAAGGCCTCCTCCGCAGGACGATGGGTGTAATGCAGGACGCGCTCCGCCTTGGCAGACGAAAAATACATCTTGTGGGCGGCCATGCGCAGCTCATCCACCGTTACCAGCGGCGTCCCCCTGCCCCGCAGGCGCGCCACCCGCTCCGCCCCCCAGGCCAGGGGATAGAGCAGGCGGCGAGGGATACGCAGCCATGGCGAACGATGCCCGGTCAGACCGGCAATACGGGTGAGGATCGCCGCCAAGGGGAGGTTATCGCCACCGAGAATATAGCGTTCCCCGACCTCGCCGTCCGTAAATGCCTGCCAATGGCCCATGGCCACATCATCCACATGCACCACGTTCAGACCAGTATCGACATAAGCCGGCATACGGCCCGCCGCAGCATCGCGCACCATCCGCCCGGTGGGGGTCGGTTTGCGATCCGCCGGACCTATGGGCGTCGACGGATTGACGATGACGATGGGCGCACCTTCCTCCCGGCAAAGGGCCCGCAGGGCCTCCTCGGCGAGATATTTGGAGCGCTTGTAGTGCCCGATCATGTCTTCCAGTTGCGCAGTGGTATCCTCATCGGCTTCCCGGCCATCGGCATAATGACCGAGCACAGCAACGCTGCTGGTATAGACGATGCGCTCCACCCCGGCATCGAGCGCCGCGCGCACCAGACGTTCGCTGCCGCCCACATTGGCGGCATACATGGCGCGCGGATCGGGTACCCAGAGCCGGTAGTCCGCAGCCACATGAAAAACCGCCTGACAGCCAGCCACCGCGCCATCCAGGGTCGGGCCGTCTGTGAGATCCCCGACCACCAGTTCCACGTCCAGCCCTTCCCAGTTGGCCGGATCAGCACCGGTGCGGTGGAGCACTCGCACCTCCAGACCTTCGGCGAGCAGGCGGCGCAGCACCGCGCCACCGACGAAACCGGATGCCCCGGTCAACAGGGCTTTCATGCCGCCCTTCCTGCGTGAAGAAGGGACGGCGCCACCGTGCGAAGCGTTCGCAGCGCCTTCTGCATCTGCCCGCCCAAGCCCAGCAAAGTGGACAACTCGGCAGGATGGCGCAACAACCCGCGCGCCAGGCGGAGGGCCTGCGGCCGCCCATAGGCGTCGACACTCGCCGTGGCCACCGCTGGCAGCGACTGATCTGCAGGGTCCACGACACTGCGGATGACGATAAAGGGGGTATCCGCGCCATGCGCCGCGGCAGCAATGGCACCACTTTCCATATCCACCCCCTGTGCCGACGGGTAATCCACCAGAAAGGCCGCCTTCGCCGCCCTAGAACCGCAAGGCTCATCCACCGAAAGCACTCCCCCGGCATGGAATGGGATGGACAGCGATTTCGCCAGGCCCCCGCGCCATGCCACATCCACCGACCAGCACTGCCCCGCCCAGAACACGGTTTCCGGCAGGAGCAGATCACCCGGCTTCCGTTCCGGCCGCAAGGCGCCCACAGTTCCCCAGGAAACCAGCCCGTCAACACCTGCAGCAATCAGCCTATACGCCGCGGCCGTCGCCCGCTCGGGCCCCATGCCGGAAACACACAGCAAGATATGCTCACCCACCTCTATCAGCGCATCGTGCGACAGCGCGCCCGCGAGGGAAAAAACACGCGCCTCCGCGTCCAGCGCCACCACCACTCCTATTCGTGCGCCATGCATCCCAAGTTCCGGTAGCGGGCCAGCGCCCAGAGCGGGAAATAAAACGCATATCCATGATAAATCAGGTAAAAAACCTTTGGGAACCCCGGCGCGTTAAAAAAGGGCGCCTGCCAGCATCCATCCCCTTCCTGATGCGCCTGCAGCCAGGCTATGCCACGATGCAGGGCCACACTATCCCGGTCTCCCGCCGCCATCAGACCCAGGCAGGCCCAGGCCGTCTGTGCCGCGGTAGAGGTCTGGCCCACCCCGGCAAGACCGGGGTCACCGTAGGAATCGTTGCTTTCACCCCAACCGCCGTCGCTCTGCTGTACCGCGCGCAGCCAGTACGCAGCGCGTTCCATGGTGGGTTTCAGGGAAGGATCGTTCAGTTCGGCCAGCGCCATGAGTACGGACCAGGTCCCGTAGATGTAGTTGGTTCCCCAGCGCCCGAACCAGGCGCCCGATGACTCCTGTTCACGCAGCAGATAAGCCACGGCACGCCGCAGCACATCGCGGTCCCGTGGCCGCGCCAGATGCGCCAGAAAGGCCACCACCCGCCCGGTGACATCGGCCGTCGGCGGGTCCAGCAGGGCCTTGTGGTCGGCAAAGGGAATTTCGTTCAGGTAGTAGTGGGTGTTGTCCACATCATAGGCGCCGAAACCGCCGTTTCTGGATTGCATGCCCGCCAACCAGTTCGCCGCCTTCTCGATGCTGTCACGGTCCTCCGCACGCCCGGCCCGCGCCAGGGCCCAGCCCACTGCCGCCGTGTCATCCAGATCCGGATAATACGGATTGGCATATTGAAACGCCCAGCCACCGCCCGCCAAATGGGGCCGTGACTCCCGCCAGTCGCCGGGTTCGGCACCGATCTGCCGGTCCTTGAGCCAGCGAATACCGGTTTGCACCGCGGGAGAGACTTCACCATCCTGCTCCAGCAGGGCGTGGAGCGCGAGACAGGTATCCCAGACGGGTGATACACAGGGCTGACAATAGGCGTCGTTCGCCCGCTCCACCACCAGTTTGCGCAGCGCCGCGCCGGTTTGCCGACGATAATCATGATCCGGCGGATAGCCGAGCAGCGCCAGGGCCTCGTGGGCGTTCACCATGGCCGGGAAGATGCCGTTGAGGCCATCTTCCCCATTGATCCGCGCGGTAAACCACGCCTCCGCCTTCTTCAGGGCACGACGCCGGATAGCGTGCGGTATCCAGCCCTCCATCAACCGCCAGAATCGATCCAGAGACAGAAAGAAATATGCCACAATCCCTTGCCGGGCGTGGCTGAAATAATCCGTAATCTGATCCGGCGGTCGACGGAACAACTCCCGAATATGCACTTGCAGGGGATTTTTGGCGCGCGCCTTGAGGCTGCACAAAATAAACAGGGGCACCATCACCGTGCGCGACCAGGAAGCGACTTTGTAGATATGAAAGGGAAACCAGCGCGGCAGCAGCATGATTTCCACCGGAATGAAGGGCACCGCCCGCCATGGCACCTGGGCAAAAAGCGCCAGCGTAATGCGCGTGAATACATTGCTGCGTTCCGCTCCGCCATGGGCGAGAATCGCCTCCCGGGCGCGCCGCATGTGCGGCAGTTCGGGGTCATCGCCCGCAAGTTTCAGGGCGTAATAGACCTTTACCGATGCACTCAGATCAAAATGGCCACCGTAATAGAGGGGCCAGCCCCCGTGATCCGCCTGCTTGCCGCGCAGATAGACAGCGATCCTGGCCTGCAGAGCCTCGTCCCGCTCATCCATGTAATGCTGCATTAGAATATATTCGGCAGGGATGGTGCAATCGGCCTCAAACTCGAAACACCAGTGACCATCCTCCGCCTGCCGACCGCTCAGCGCCTGACGCGCCTGCGCGATCACCCGATCCAGTGATGAACGAAAAATGCCCGCGCCAGAACGCACCGGTTGCAGCATACGATTCATGGTTGCGCGACAGCGGAAGACAGAGGCAGTGGTTTGACGCCCACCCGGAAACTCCACTGCAGGAGCGCATCGGAGCGATGCAGGAGACGCGACAGTAATACCACCCGATGTACGCTGCGACGGCTGATTTTCACCTCGCTCCCGGAGGCAAAAGCCGGATTTTCGGCAATCCGCCGCAGGGTCAGCACCGCCATGGCGATGGCCCAAAGGCAAAAATCCCGCATCCCCGTCTGCCCGGCCGGTATCATCAGCGTGTAGCGCAGCGCATTTTGCAGATGGTCCGCGGCAATACCCAGCAGCTCGCTGAGGCCCGCCTGGAACGCGGGGTCCCGACTGCCGGGCCGCACCCCGGCGATATCGCAGCCATGACGCTGAAACAGCGCGCGTGGCATCCAGCTCACACCGCGCTGCCAGTCATCCCAGATGTCCTTGAGAATATTGGTCATCTGCAGGCCTTGCCCGAAGGACACCGCCAATCGCTGCATCTCCGCATCATGCTCCGCCAGCAGCGGCTCGAACTCGACAAATAGGCTGGTGAGCATTTCACCGACGACACCCGCAACCACATAGCAGTAGCGATCCAGGGCCGCCATGTCCGCCAACCCCTGCAACGAAGCATGCTGCTGAAACTCCGCCATCCCCATGCCCATGATCCGCACGCAGCGGGACAATGCCGCCTGCTGGGTGGGGTTGAGGCTGTGGGTGATGGCGACGACTTCCGGAGTGTGGCGAATCAGATCGTGCTCGGCTTCTGGCATCGCCGGCGACAGGTCTGCGCCCAATGCGGCAGCAAAGGCGGCGGGATCGTCCGCACCCTCCACCACCCGAAGAAATTTCGCCTGCCAACAGGCCTTTTTTTCCCAGGGCATATCCGGATCGTCTTCAATGGTGTCGGCAATACGGCACAACAGATAACCGTTGCCGACCGCGTCCCGGAGCGCCTCCGGCAACTGGGGGATGGTCAGGGCAAAAGTCCTGGAAACAGCCTGAAGGCTTTGTGCCTGGTACGCCAAAGCCCGCTCCAACGCCGCCATCAACATGCGGTCCTGTCTGGTGACATCCAAACTCCTTGTTGTATTTGTCCGGGTGCGCGCAAACACCCTGTCATCTGGCGGCAATGTAACGATCCCGGACCCATTCTGCAAGTCTTGCAGCCCTATGCCACCCACCCGGATCTGCGCACGGCGACCCGTCGCCGTCACTCGGTTCTGGCGGCGCTCCCAGGGGTGCCATCATCTGAAACATGCAACTCGGAACGCAGGGCGCGGCGCATCAGTTCGTCGCTCGCGGCGCGCGGCGCGGCACCCGCGAACAGCACGCGATAGACCTGTTCGGTAATCGGCATATCCACCCCCAGGCTCTGCGCAAACTGAAACAAAGCCTGTGCCGTGCGTACCCCCTCGGCCTCCTCGCCAATTCCGCGCAGCACCGCTTCCAGGCTCAGGCCGCCGCCCAGGCCCAGCCCCACCCGCCGGTTCCGCGAGAGATCGCTGCAGGACGTGAGGATCAGGTCACCGGCACCGGCCAGACCCATGAAGGTCTCGGTTCGCCCCCCCAGCGCCGTCCCCAGGCGATGCAACTCCGCCATCCCACGGGTGATGAGCGCGGCACGGGCACTGTCGCCATTGCCCAGACCATCGGAAATACCAGCGGCAATGGCCAGCACATTCTTGATCGCCCCGCCCAGACAGACGCCCGCCACATCATCACTGGTGTAGACCCGCATCTGGGCGCTGCCAAAGGCCTCGGCCACCCGCTGGGCATAGGTCGGATCGGTAGACGCCGCCGTCATCGCCAGTGGTTTGCCGAGCATCAGATCATGGGCGAAACTCGGGCCGGAAAGCACCACCAGAGGCGCCTCCGGCAAGATTTCCCGCAATACCTGGTCAAGACGCAAGGCGCTCGGCACTTCCAACCCTTTACTGGCGAGGACGAGCAGCGCGGTGGGCGGCAGACAGGGGAGCAGATGCGTCAGCAGGCCACGCAACGCATGACTGGGCACCGCAAGGACGATGCCCTCGCTGCCCTGTACCGCAGCGGCGAGGTCCACCGTGCAGTGCAGTCCTTGCGGCCGCGCGCACTCTGGAAATACGGGGAAAAGGTCCGTCCGTCCGGGCTGACAGGGCAGGCGCTCGGCGCGCCGTCCCCAAAGCTGCACGGTATGCCTTTGGCGCAGCAGATATACGGCCAGCGCCGTCCCCCAGTGTCCGCCGCCCAGTACTGCCCAACGCATGGATTATTGCGTCGTATAGTTCTGCTGCTGGGTCTGCGCCTGCTGATACAGGGCCTCGAAATTCACCGGGTGCAGGTGCAATGGCTGGAAACCACCGCGACCGACGAGATCCGCAACCACTTCCCGCGCATACGGGAACAGGATGGTCGGGCAATGCACGGCCAACAGGGCGGGCATGTGCTCTTCCGGGATGTTCTGAACCCGGAACAGACCAGACTGCTGAACTTCCACAGCAAAGTAGGTGCTCTCACCCGCCTTGGCCTTGACGGTCACCGTCAGCGTCACTTCGGTAAGTCCTTCCATCCCTTCCACTACGGTACTAGCGGTGTTCAGCCCCACATCTACGGTCGGCGCCTCGGTCTGCACAAAACTGAGGGGCGCGTTGGGCGACTCAAAAGAGATGTCTTTCACGTAGATGCGTTCGATCATGAAAACTGCTTCCTGTTCGTCCATAAGTCCTTCTTCTTGGGTTGTGGGTAGCCGTAGTTTAACTGAATTCCCCCCCGCCGGGCTACGTCCCCCACGCACCTCTGAACCCCACATCGGGCGCGCCGACCGGGATGCTTGCCCAGAACAAGTCCTTCCACCAGGGGCGCTTGCTCTGTGTCGCGGTTCTGTGTAGGATTCTCAGCGCTGTCCATGTCCCCATCGTCTAGTGGCCTAGGACACCGCCCTTTCACGGCGGTAACGGGGGTTCGAACCCCCCTGGGGACGCCAAACAAAACAACAAGTTAGAAAATTCATCTTGGCTAGCTTGATTAAACGCTGCAATTATTCTGCATTTCATCTGCTCATTCTGGAAAAGGCCGTGGCGCCGGGTATCGATGAGTTGCAGTTGTGGACATGAAAGACGTGCAGTCTCGCATGGGTCGCCGTTAGTACAGAAGAGGGCTCTGACCCCTTAAGTCGGGGGGTAAACCCTGACCCACGTCACGTCGCTCGGGGAAGGAAACGAAACCTGGAATAAGCCCAACGGATCGATGTCGTAACTGAGAGGCCGGGGTTTGTTCTGCCGGTTTCCGTACCACGCAGTTACCTGCCGCCAGTGCGGGCGCCAGTTTCCAGCACGCCATTGGCAGTGGGAAGCTCCACGGAATGATTTGACCAACAACGCCCAACGCCTCATGGAAGTGTTAAGCGACGGCATTTTCGTCGATTTCACCTATAGCGCCTTCCTGAGCGCGTAAGCAAACTGCGAAGTAGCGGCCACGGGTGGAGAAAAACGCGCCCAGATCCCGGACCGCGTTTTGCCCCTTCCTTTGTCTGTCGCCCTTTCTTACACTGTGCGCTTCAGCTAAACAGGGTTTTTTATGCGCGCCAGTCAGATTTTTATCCCCACCCTCAAGGAGACGCCCGCCGAGGCGGAACTCGTCAGTCACCAGTTGTTGCTGCGCGGTGGCTTTATCCGCCGCCTGGCTTCGGGCTTATACACCTGGATGCCCCTGGGGTTGCGGGTGTTGCGCAAGGTGGAGCGGGTGGTGCGTGAAGAGATGGATCGCAGCGGTGCGCAGGAATTGCTGATGCCGGTGGTGCAGCCTGCCGAACTGTGGCAGGAGTCGGGCCGATGGGAACAATACGGCCCGGAGTTGCTGCGCCTGCGCGACCGCCATGACCGCGAGTTTTGCCTGGGGCCTACCCATGAGGAAGTCATCAGCGATCTCGCGCGGCGGGAGATTCACTCCTACCGGCAGCTTCCCGTCAATTTCTATCAGATCCAGACCAAGTTCCGCGATGAAATCCGACCCCGCTTCGGGCTGATGCGCGGCCGTGAGTTCATCATGAAGGACGCGTATTCCTTCCACATGGATCATACCTCCCTGGAAATTACCTATCAGGCGATGTACGAGGCCTACCAGCGGATATTTACCCGCCTGGGGCTGAACTTTCGCGCGGTAGAAGCCGATAACGGGGCCATCGGGGGTAAGCGCTCCCATGAGTTTCATGTGCTGGCGGATTCGGGAGAGGACGCCATCGTCTCCTGTCACCACTGCGACTATGCCGCCAACATGGAAAAGGCGGCGAGTCGCCCCGAGTTGGCGGAAACGGAGATGCCGCTGGCCGCCGAGCGGGTGCGGACGCCGGGCATCCGTACCGTGGCGGAGCAGGCGGAGCACCTGGGTATCCCTACCGCAAAAATCGTCAAAACCGTATTGGTGGTGGCCGACGGCAAGACCGTGATGATGCTGCTGCGCGGTGACGACGAACTGAATCTGGTCAAGGCGGGGCACGCCCTGAATGCCCAGGACGTGCAAATGGCCAGTCCTGAGGAAGCCGTATCGGCCACGGGTGCGCCTTTGGGCTTCATCGGCCCCAAGGAGCCGCTGCTGACCGTCCCCATCCTGGCGGATCACCGCGCCCTTGGCGTGGCCAATTTCAGCACCGGCGCCAATGCGGCGGATCTGCACTGGATCAACCTCAACTGGGACCGCGATCTGCCGCGCCCGGCGGCGGCCGATCTGCGCAATGTTCGCGCCGGGGATGCGTGTCCCCATTGTGCGGAAGGCACCCTGAGCGTCCGCCGCGGTATCGAGGTGGGGCACGTCTTTCAGCTTGGCGAGCGTTACAGCAAGAGCATGGGGATTACCGTGCTCGACGAAACCGGTCGTGATGCCACGGTCACCATGGGTTGCTACGGTATCGGGGTGTCGCGGGTGGTGGCAGCGGCGGTGGAGCAGCATTTCGACGAACGGGGCATCACCTGGCCGGTGGCCCTCGCGCCCTTTGAGGTGGGCATCGTCGCCATCAACGCGCGCAAGTCACCGGATGTGACCGCCGCCGCCCAGGCCTTGCACGACCGCCTGGAGGCGGAGGGTTACAGCGTGTTGCTCGACGACCGCGATGAGCGTCCCGGAGTACAGTTCGCCACCATGGACCTGATCGGCCTGCCCCATCGCATCGTGGTCAGTGACGCGGTGCTGGCGCAGGGCGTGTGGGAATATCGCGCCCGGCGGACTACGGAAAACGTGCTGCTTGACGAAACACAACTCATGGAACGCCTGCGCAAGGAGCATGCCCGTGGATAAATCGCCCGTAAAACCGCTCATAAAGCATATTCTGGTGGCCGTGGATTTTTCACCCATGGCGCTGGTCACCGCGCAGATGGCCGCACAGGAGGCGCAACTGCGTGGCGCCCGCCTCACCCTGCTGCATATTTTCAATCCGCAGATGCTGAATCTGCAGATGCCGGAGGAAATCCTGCCCCCCACCCTGGATCTGCGCGAAAAACTGCTCCATATGGCCCATGCCGAAATGGAAAAGCTGCGTCAGTCGGTAACCGAAGGTGGAATCACGCCGCAGGTGGAGATAGTGGAAAGCGGGGAGAATATCGGCAAGGCAGTGATCGCCTTCGGCAAGGCCCATGAAGTGGACATGCTGGTGGTGGGCAGTCATGGCCACGGCGCCATTGGCCGGTTGCTGCTGGGTTCCGTCGCCAACGATATCGTCCATTATGCCCGTTGCCCGGTGCTGGTGGTCAAACAGCCGGAGGAGTGAGCCCGGGAATCGTCAGGGCTGGCGCGCGGAGTGCTCCGTAGCCGCCGTCTGCGCCGCCCAACTGCTTATCGCCCTCACGAAGCGTGCGCTGGCCGTGGCCATCGCCTTCGCGCCGCCCTGCGCACTCGCACTGGGAAGCATCTTGGTGAAACGGAAATGACGCTGCGCGATCACCTGATAATCGGCAGTTTTCACCAATGTCGCCGTACCGGCAACCAGCGCCGCGCCCGCATCCGGACCGCTGAAATTCACCACGAAGTCCGTCAGTTTTACCTGTAGCAACCAGACGGAACGGCCTCTCGACAGCGGCGTCAGCACGGCCCGCCACTGGCCGGATTCTTCCAGTTGCCGTTGCAGACGACTGGCAATCATCTGCGGCGGGGTGCCGATCCAGCGGGCATCCCGGTAGGCCAGCAGTCGCTGCGGGTCCTGGTAGAGCAGGTGGTACTGATAATTGTCCGTTTCCAGCCAGTGCACGGCGCTGACCGGCCTCAGCCGCAGCACGGGCAGCGTCGCCGTTGAGCCCGTGGTGCTGGCCAGAGGGGCAGGATGTGGGGGCGTAATATCGTAGGGCGCCTGCCAGGAAACGCTAGTGGCACAACCTGTGGCGAGCAGGACCAGACCCGCCAGTATCATGCGCTTCCCGACTGGTGAACATTTGGAGTAAAGGTGTCGCATGCGCTCAGTTTCCTCCTGCGGAAAATCCCGGTTCACCCGGACCCGGCGGCGGGCCACGATCGCCGTAGAGCAGCGATTGTGGGGAGCGTTGCAGCGAGCGGCTGAGACTCTGCACCGCCGTGCTGCTGGCGATCAGACTTTGTGTCAGACGATTCACCTGTGGCAACGTATCGTAATTGAGGGTATTCACCGTCCGCTCCCCGGCCACAGCAAGTCCACGCAAGGATTTGGCGGCCGCTGCCGTGTCCGCCAGTGGTGCCTGGGCGGAGACCGTCAGCGCATCCAGATGTTTGAGCATTTGCTGGCTTGCCACCATGGTGGACCGGGTGGCGGCGACCATCCCGGGCAGCGCCTTGATGGTCGGCAATAATGCCGTCTCCATCTGCACCAAATGGTCCGTGGCCTGGTCCAGGTGGGCAAGGGTCTGCGCAAAACGGGTACGATTCTGGCGGTTGAGCAGCACGTTCAACCGGCTGGCCAACATGTTGCCACGATTCACCAGGGATTCGCCATTGCGGGACAGCACCTCCAAAAAGCTGGGATGCATGGGAATTTCGGCCGGTCGGCCGTCCACCCTCGGCAAAGGCGCGAAGTCGGTACCGCGATCCGTCAGGGATAAATAACTCAGCCCAGTTACCCCTTGCGGCGACAGTTCGGCGAAAGTCGCTCGGGTAACGGGAGTCGCCTCATCCACTTTGATCCGCACCCTGATCATGCGCGGATTCGCCGGATCCAGACCAATTGCGGTCACGTCTCCGACCCGCACGCCTTTGAAACGTACCGGCGCCTGCAGAGTCAGACCCGCTACGCTGTACGGGGATATGACATCGAAGGTCACGCCCGGCCTCTGCCGGTGATGCATCCACAATCCGACCACCACCATTCCAATGCCGAGAACGGCCAGAAAGATGAGTGCTACCAGCGCGTGTGCACGGCTCTCCAAGGGGAACTCCTCTGCGATATCCTGGACTATTGGAGCACAGGACGGGCGCCAAGCCAATGACCCCCCGGCACGTCCATGGCCCGGCGCACGGATTGACTTGCCACAAGACCCATGCCTAAATGTCGGAAATTCACTGGAACGCTGATGCCCTATGGACTTTGACATCCTCCGCCGTACCATGATCGACACCCAGATCCGCACCTGGGATGTGCTCGACCCCCGTGTGCTGAACGCCGTTGCGCAGGTGAAGCGCGAGAACTTCGTAGCGGCCGCCTACCGGCACCTGGCTTTCGCTGATTTCACCCTGCCTCTGGAGCATGGTGAAACCATGTGGTCGCCGAAAATGGAGGCGCGGGTCGTTCAGGAGCTGGATTTGCGGGAACAGGACCGGGTACTGGAGATCGGTACCGGAAGCGGCTATCTGACCGCCCTGATGGCACAACTTGCGGGAATGGTACACAGCGTTGAAGACCGCGCCGATCTCTCCCGGACGGCGGGAAATCATCTGCGCATACAGGGTATTCAGAATGCCTGTCTGTACATTGGCGACGGCTCCGAGGGCTGGGCGGACAATGCCCCATATGATGCCATCTGCATCACCGGCTCCCTGCCGGTACTGCCGGATGTCTTCAAACAGCAACTGACGGTCGGTGGGCGGCTGGTCGCCATTCTCGGCACCGGTCCGGCCATGGGGGTGCGGCGCATCCTGCACTCCCGGCCGGGTGTTTTTGAGAGCTCGGAGCTTTTTGAGACAGAGATCCCGCCTTTGCGTCATCAGCCGCTACCAGCCCACTTCGTGTTCTGAGCAGTCATGCGTATCGAGGCTGCGCAGAGCATCGTCATTGCCATCGATCTGCAGGATCGCCTACTCGGTACACTTGTGCCGGCGCGGCGGACGCCGCTCCTGGACAATGTCTCCCGGCTGCTGAAATCGGCCACCACCCTGGGGCTGCCTGTCCTCGCCACCGCCCAATATCCGCAGGGACTGGGGCCGGCCCGCGAGGATATCTGCGTCCATGCTGCACAGGTTCTGGAAAAGACCGCCTTTTCCTGCTGGCGCGGCGATGACATCCGCCAGTGGCTGACGGCACAGGACGATCGGCGTCAGGTCATTCTGACCGGCATAGAGTTGCACATCTGCGTGCTGCAAACGGCGCTGGACCTGCAGGCGGCGGGCTGGCAACCGGTGGTAGTGGCCGACGCCTGCGCCAGTCGTGACGCCGAGCATCAGCAACCTGCCTTGGAGCGGCTGCGGCACGCCGGGGTTACGGTCGCTGTCGCCGAATCCGTATTTTATGAGTGGCTGGGGGACGCGACCCACCCGGCCTTTCGCGGTCTTGCCGCCGCATGGCGTTAGGAATGCTGCTTTGACCATTCCCCCACTGAGTTACCGGATCAGCGCCGCGCCGCGGGCCCATCTTTTTCGGGTAACCCTGAGCATTTCGGAAGCGGACCCGGAAGGACAGATCCTTGCCCTGCCCGCCTGGGTGCCCGGCAGCTACACCATCCGCGACCTTGCCCGTCATGTGACCCAAATCCGCGCAGAACGCAACGGACAGGAGATCGCCCTGCACAAAATCGCCAAAGACCGCTGGCGGCTTGCGCCAGGGCATGGTCCGGTGGTCGTCCGTTACGCCGTCTACGCCTTCGACCGCTCGGTACGGACCGCATATCTGGATGATCAGGGTGGCTTTTTCAACGGCCCGGCCATCTACCTGCGAGTATCCGGACAGGAGACACAAACGCACGCGGTCCTCCTCGAAGGCCCCGAAGACTGGCAGGTAGCCACCGCCCTTCCCCGCCATAGCGGTGCGGTGTGGAGTTGGGGCGGTTTTGAAGCCCCCGGCTATGATGCCCTCATCGATCATCCAGTGCTCATGGGGTCCCTTACCCTGCTGGATTTCGAGGTAGGAGAGCGGCCCCATCACCTGCTTATCCAGGGCACTCACCAGGCGGATCTGCAACGTCTCGGTACCGACCTGACCCGCATCTGCGACTGGCAGCAGCGCTTCTGGGGGATGCCGCCTTTGCCGAGTATCACTTTCTGTGCATGACCGGCGCCGACGGCTATGGCGGGCTGGAGCACCGTGCGTCCAGCGCCCTCCTCTGCGCCCGGGATGACCTGAGCGGTCGTAACGACGACCATTACCGGCGTTTTCTGGGGCTGGCCAGCCACGAGTATTTTCATGGCTGGCTGGTGCAGGCCATCCGTCCCGCCGTGCTCAGCGCCAGCGCACTGGACCGGGAGGTACTCACCCGCGATCTCTGGGTCTTCGAGGGTATCACCTCCTATTATGACGACCTCTGCCTGCGTCGCGCCGGTCTGACGACCCCCGCGCAATATCTGTGCGGCGTCGGGAAGGAACTTACCCGCCTGCTGCGCCGCCCCGGACGTTTCCTGCAAAGCGTGGCGGAATCCAGTGAAGATGCCTGGATCAGGCTCTATCATCCCCATGTCAACAGCGCCAACTTTGAGATCAGCTATTACAACAAGGGCGCCCTGCTCGCCCTCTGCCTGGACCTCAGTCTGCGCTTGGAGAGTGCCGGCGCCCTGAGTCTGGACACGGTACTTGTGCGCCTGTGGCAGAATTTCGGACGCACCGGCATTCCCCTGCCGGAAGGCCAGTGTGTCGGAATAGTCGAAGACCTTGCGGGCCCTGCGCTCGCCGGGCGTCTGCAGGACTGGATCACCGCGAGGACCGACTTACCGTTGCCGGCGCTGCTCGCGGAAATGGGCATTGCGCTGCGCCTGCGCGCGGCCAGCGGCCCGCAGGATGAGGGCGGACAGCCCGCAGAGAAAACCCTGCGCGCATGGCTTGGCGCGCAGTGGTTACCCCATGCGCTGGGTGTCCAGTTGCGCCATGTGCAGACGGACAGCCCTGCGGAGCAGGCGGGTCTGTCGCCGGACGACATTCTCATCGCCCTGGATGGCGTCCGGACTACGGCGGAACAATTGTCGGAGCAACTGGATGCGGTTCCGGGGGGTGCGGCGCTGCGCATTCAGTTCTTCCGCGACGACATCCTCCGGGAAACCCGCGTGACCCCTACCCCACCACCACGGGATACGGCCTGGCTGGAATTACTGGAGGACGTAGATGATGTGGTCCTCGCGCGTCGCCGCGCCTGGCTGGAGGGGAACGGGCGCGGCCAGTGAAGCGTCCCGATGCGCGTCCCTGCCGTACGGGGGATGGGCTCAGGATATTTCTTGCGGAAAGTCGTAACGCACACGACGCACGGCGCTGCATCGGCCAGTGCCCGTATCCACCGTCATCAGCAGGCCGCAAAAAGTGGCCACGCCGTCCACCGCTTCTCCGTGTCCGGGCAGGGCGGTAATGAAGCGGCGAATGGCGGCGTCCCTGTCCACGCCGATCACCGAGTCGTAGCAACCGCACATGCCCGCATCGCTCTGATAGGCCGTGCCGCCGGGGAGCACTCGCTCATCCGCCGTAGGCACATGGGTATGGCTGCCCATGACGCCAGCCACTCGGCCCGCCAGGTGCCAACCCATGGCCGTCTTCTCACTGGTGGCTTCGGCGTGCATATCGACGAGGACGACATCGCAATCCATCGCCTCTCGCGCCAGCACGGCATCCGCGGTGCGAAATGGGCAGTCATACACCGGATGCATGAACAGCCGTCCCATGAGATTGAGCACCCCCAGACGCCAGCCGCCCTGCGCCTCCACCACCACCCAGCCCGCTCCCGGTGTGCCCGGCGGTGCATTGCAGGGCCGCAGCAGGCGCGGCTCCTCCCGGATGAAGGCCAGCGCCTCCCGCTGATCCCAGACATGGTTCCCGGCAGTAATCACGTCCACACCCCAACCGCGGAATTCCCGGACGATGGCCGCCGTGATCCCCATACCGCCGGCGGCGTTCTCCCCATTCACCACCACCGCGTCCAGCGGCCCCTCCTGCCGCAGCCGCGCCAGCGCCAGCCGCAAGGCACGCCGCCCTGCGGACCCCATCACATCACCGGCAAACAATATTTGTGCCATCATGATCCGATCCGGTAACAGCCTTTTTCTGTACAGACGATGCCCAGTGGAATATCCCAGGGCTCTCTGGGCAGCCGGGGCACCTCCTGAAAGGCATGCCCGACACCAACCAATCGCGGGCGCCGCCAACTGCGGCGATGGGGCAGATGCGCCAGGCTGCGATCATAGAAACCGCCGCCCATCCCCAGACGGTACCCCTCCGCGTCGAAGGCAACCAGCGGCAGGATCAGCAGATCCAGCTCGCGTACCGACCGTTGACAGCCGGGGGGCACCTGCGGTTCCGGGATGTGAAAGCGATTGCTGCGCAGGTCCGTATGCGGATGAAAAGGCGCAAAGCGGAGGCTGCGCGCAAAGTGCCCGGCCAGCACCGGCAGATAAAAATGTTTGTTGCCGGCGATGGGATGCTGCATGACCGGCAAGGGGCTGATTTCGCCCTGCATAGGCCAGTAGAGTCCGATATGCCGGGCCCGCCGAAAATGGTTGAGGCGCACGAGGTGACTGGCGAGGGCCGCGGCGGCATGGTACAACGCCTCCGACGATAGCCCACGTCGCTGCTGACGTATCTGTCGGCGCAACTGACTTTTGGTCGGCAGATCATCCTGCCCTGGAAATAAGGAACCCCCCGCCTGGGTCGTGCAGCCCGCTACCCCATGAACCTGATGTACAGGTGGGAATCCACACACCGCTTCAGGCTACTCCGCAAAGGAGCGGCACACCACGGCGATGACTGGGGACACCCTGGATAGACAATGTTGGTTCAGGAATCATCTCGGCCACTCGAGCCCCGCAGGAGGCAATAACCAAGCTACTCTGCCCCCCTACCCATGTCAACCAGCCGGCGCAGGCGACTCTCCAGCCGATCGAGCTGTTCATCGCGCGCCTGCACTTCCTGGCGGGCGCGCTGCAGGTCTGCGGCCAGATTGACCGCCACCATCAGAGCGGTGCGCTCCTTGCTGATCGTCCGCCCCCCCGCGCGGGCGGCGTCGAGCTGTTGATTGAGCAGAGCCACCGCCTCCAGGAGCAGCGCCTGCTCTTCGGGCAGACAGGGTACCTGATAGCTTTGCCCCATCAGGTTGATATTGACGCGGTTGGTGGCGGAATTACGGGTCGCTTCAGGCACGGTCTTCTCCATCTGTCTGGGTGTTCTTTATTCGTTTTCCCAACAACTGACCTGCGTGAGCAGTTCGCTGAGTCGCAGACATATTGCCTCCTGACGTTCCCGCAGCAGGGTATTTTCTGCATCCAGCATCTGGAGTTGCTTCTGCAGTGCCTGCAGGGAACGCCTGTCGCGGTCGTCGCCTTCGAGGTGACGACGCAGGCCACGATAATCCGTTATAATGCTCTCCAGCTCTATGAACAGGGATTCAAAACGGGACTCCACCACTGCGCCACCCCATCTCTCCAAGGATTTTGCGTTCGAGTGTACGAAGCGTCCCAGCCATTTGCAAACTGAATCAGGTCATTCCCGGTTATGTCCCCTTCTGATCACGAGAAACGTATTCGCAGCTTCCGCTTCCGACTAGGGGTGGCAGCCGGTCTGATGTGGCTGGCGATACTGGTCGTCGTGCTGCGCATCGTGGACCTGCAGGTGCTGCATTATTCCAAATTTCGCACCCTGGCCTACGATAATCATGTGGCTCTCGTGCCCGTCGCACCGCCCCGCGGCCTGGTGCTGGCCGATCACGGCGCGGTGCTGGCCGAAAATGAGCCCACCTATGCCCTGGAAATCACCCCCGACCAGGTGCCCAAACTGCAGGACACATTGCAGCGACTGCAGCAATTGCTCGGGCTGGACGCGAACGATATGCGCCGCTTTCAGGAACGGCGCATGGGCAGGCCGGATTTCGATCCGGTGGTGCTCAAGGCCGGTCTGACACCGGCACAGATCGCCGCGGTAGCCGTGCGCGCGTTGGATCTGCCCGGGGTGCAGGTGGTCGCCATGCTTCATCGTCATTATCCCTACGACGCGCTCTTTTCCCACGTCGTCGGCTATGTCGGCCCGATTACCGCCACCGACCTCAAGGATTTTCGCGCCAGCAACTATGTCGGACGCAACTACATCGGCAAGAATGGCCTGGAACGCTATTACGAACGCCAGCTCCGCGGCACCATGGGCTATCAGATCAAGGATATCAATGCACGCGGCCTGCAGGTGGGCACCCTGCGCGAGATCCCGGCGCGCCCTGGTGAAAATTTACTCACCCACCTGCGGGTGCGGGTTCAGGAGGCGGGGGCACTGGCCCTACAGGGCAAGGGGTATCGCGGCGCAGTCGTCGCCATGAACCCGAACGATGGCGCTGTACTGGCCATGGTGACCAGCCCCAGCTTCAATGCCAACTGGTTCGTGGATGGTATCAGCACGGCCCACTGGCAGAGCCTCCTGGACAATCCGGGTCGCCCATTGATGAATCGCGCCGACAATGGCCTCTACCCGCCAGGTTCCTGCGCCAAGCCCTTTTATTCTGTAGAGGCGGTACAGGAAGGCATCATTGCGCCGGATTACCATACTTTCTGCGCGGGTAATTATCAGCTTGGCGGCCATACCTACTGGGACTGGAACCGGGCAGGATTCGGCAACACCGGCCTGACCAAGGCACTGACCTGGTCGGTGGATGTTTTTTATTACAAACTTGCGGTGAAGATGGGCATCGCCCTGCAGGACAAGACCCTGTGGCGATTTGGCTTCGGCAGCAAACCACCCATCGATCTGCCAGGGGGGGCCAGCGGCCTGGTACCCACCCCCGCCTGGAAGCAGGCGCATCTGCATGCCCCGTGGTACACCGGGGATTCCGTCATTCTCGGAATTGGCCAAGGGTATCTTCTGGAGAGCCCCCTGCAATTAGCGCGGGCGGTCTCCGCGCTCGCCAATGGCGGCTATCTGGTCCAGCCTCAGGTGGCCAAAGCCTTCGTCGATCCGGACAATGGCAGGGTGGAGCCCATCGCCGATGCGCCGCCCATCGACCTCCACATTTCCGCGGAGGCCATGCAGGCGGTGCGTAAAGGCATGGAGTCCTGTGTCACCAGCGGGACCTGCCATACGGTCGCCATCCCCGGCATCACCATTGCCGGGAAGACGGGCACCGCGCAAGTCCCGGTGGGGTACAAAAATGGTCACACCGTCTATAACAACGACTCTCTTTTTATCGGCTGGGCACCGGTACATCACCCCAAAATCGCCGTCGCCGTCGTGGTGGAATATGGTGGGCATAATGCCTGGCAAGCCCTGCCGGTAGCCCGCGCAGTGATCAACGCCTATTTACGGCCCGATGGAAAAATGCCGGAAACGGTTGCCGAAAAAACCGCGGCGCATTATGATGCGCCCCTTGCCATTGGGGAGAAAGGTTCTGTCAACCCTCGCCCCGCTCAACCCGCGATACCATAAGGAGTCCAGAAAATGACAGATTTTGCGATTGCGGCCCAGCCGCGCGAAGATATCGGCCGTCGTGCCAGCCGCCGCCTGCGCCGCACCGGCATGGTACCCGCCGTGCTCTACGGGGACGGCAAGGCCGCGCTGGGCATCAGCATTGAAGCCCGCCTGCTGCGCAAGCTGTTGCCCGACGAGCGCGCCTATACCCACATCATCACGCTGCAACTCCCCGGTCGCAATGAGACGGCCCTGATCCGCGATATTCAGATGCACCCTTATAAGGAGGAGGTCCTGCACATGGACTTCCTGCGCGTTCACGCTGGCGAACAAGTACGCTTGCATGTGCCCGTCCACTTCCTGAACGAAAGCACCTGCGCCGGCATCAAGGCAGGCGGAGTATTGCATCGCGCCCTGGTGGAAGTAGAAGTGGAAGCGCGGGTGGATCGCCTGCCGGAAGCCCTCCAGGTGGATATCGCCGGGCTGCACATTGGTGACAGCCTGCATCTGTCCCAGATCAGTGTGCCCGCCGGCGTGACACTGGTACCTTTGCTGCATGAAGACGACAAGGAAGTCGTCGCCATCCACAATCCGCGTACCGGTGCCGAGGCGGAAGAGGCCCCGGAGACCACCGCCTGAGGCCTTATGGACTGGTTGTTGGCGGGCCTGGGTAACCCCGGCGCGGAATACGCCCGGACCCGCCACAATGCCGGTTTTTGGACGCTCCAAACCCTTGCGGATCGGGTCGGGGCGTCTTTGCGTATGGAGAAGCGCTGGCATTGTCTGGCCGCTACGGCGCGAGCTTCGGGACTGGAACTGGGGCTGTGTATGCCCCAGGATTTCATGAACCGCAGTGGCGGCCCGGTGCAGGCCATGGCGGCCTTTTATAAAGTACCCGCGGAACGGATTCTGGTGATGCATGACGAACTGGACCTGTTGCCGGGCACGGCGCGGCTGAAACGCGGTGGAGGTCATGGCGGCCACAATGGGCTCCGCGACCTCGAACGTGCCCTGGGCACACGGGATTACTGGCGACTGCGTATCGGCATCGGCCATCCGGGGCATAAGGACGCAGTCATCCCTTATGTGCTGAGCGCTCCGCCGCCGGCGGATAAGGCCCTGATTGACGAGGCGATTGAACGCAGCCTCGGCGTACTTCCCGACTTTCTCTGCGGCCGCACGGATGCGGCGCAAAAAACCCTGCACAGCGATTAGGAGTTTCTTATGGCTTTGGCCTGCGGCATCGTCGGCTTACCCAACGTCGGCAAATCCACCCTTTTCAACGCCATCACCAGGGCGGGCATCGCGGCGGAAAACTATCCCTTCTGTACGATCGAGCCCAATGTCGGGCTGGTTGCCGTTCCGGATCCCCGTCTTGAGGCCCTGTCAGAGATCGTCAAGCCACAGAAGGTACAGCACGCCACTATGGAGTTCGTGGACATCGCCGGGCTGGTGGCCGGTGCGGCGCAGGGCGAGGGTCTGGGCAACCAGTTTCTCGCCCATATCCGCGAGACAGACGCCATTGCCTTGGTCACCCGCTGCTTTGAGGACCCCAATGTAGTTCATGTGAGCGGTCACGTGGATCCCGTGGCAGATCTGGAGGTGGTGCTGACGGAGCTGATTCTGGCCGATCTCGGCACCGTGGAGAAGGCGCAGGCACGGGTGGCGCGACAGGCCAAGGGCGGCAACAAGGACGCGGTGGCCGAAGTCGCCGCCATGGCCCGTCTCCTGCCCCATCTGAATGAAGGAAAGCCGGCCGCCAGCCTGAAACTGAACGGGGAGGAGCAAGAGCATCTGCGCGGCCTCTGTCTGCTGACCATGAAACCCCTCATGGTTATTGCCAATGTCGCCGAGAACGAGTTGCAGGGTGGCCCCTGGCGTGCGCCCCTGGAAGCCTGGGCGAGCGAACGGCACGCGAGTGTGGTGCCCGTCTGCGCCGCCATAGAATCAGAGCTGGCAGAACTGGAACCGGAGGAGCAAAGCGCTTTCTTGCAGGACTTGGGACTGGAGGAGCCCGGCCTCAAGCGCATCATCCGTGCGGCCTACCGTTTACTGGGTCTGCAGACCTACTTCACTGCCGGCGTCAAGGAGGTCCGCGCCTGGACCATCCCGGTGGGCGCCACAGCGCCACAGGCGGCGGGTGTGATCCACAGCGACTTCGAACGCGGCTTCATCCGCGCCCAGACCATCGCCTATGACGATTTCATCCGCTACAAAGGCGAACAAGGGGCGAAGGAAGCAGGCAAGATGCGCGCGGAAGGAAAGGAATATGTAGTGCAGGACGGAGATGTGCTGAACTTTTTGTTCAACGTGTAGGGAATACCGTCCAAAATAGATTGCATATCGCGCGTTTTAACGTACACTCTCCGCCCATGGAACAGGTCTGCAAAAAAATTCGGCAACTTCGCGAGGATAAGAGATGGTCCGTGCGCGGGCTGGCAGCGCGTGCCGAAATTTCACCCAGCGCCCTCTCGCAGATCGAGGCCGGGCAGAACTCCCCCTCCATCGCCACGCTGGAAAAAATCTGCGCGGCGCTGCAGATTCCCATCGCCGCAATTTTCGATGACGGTGAAACGGCGGGTTTGCCATGGATCATGCGCAGCGGTGACCGACGCAAGTTTTACAGTGCCGGTTCCCACGCTTCACTAGAACCGCTGGCCCACGGCCTGCCGCAAAAGAAAATGCAACCGCTGCTGATGGTACTGGAACCGGGCGGAGAGTGTGGTGAGCACCCCTACACCAGCGCCGAAGGAGAAGAATTCACCATCGTCATCCGCGGGACAGCCGCTTTTGAGCAATCCGGGGTGGCCACGGAACTGGGGGAAGGCGACGCCATTTACTATGATCCGCGTCTGCCCCACAACTGGCACAACCGCGGCCACTCCGCAACAACCCTGTTGGTGGTGGTAGCCTAGTGATCTCCTGCCTGCCTCTGGATCTCGCCACTGGGGCATTACTGCTCTGGCTGGGTCTCGGGCTACTGGGCTTTCTGCTGGGCGGCTGGCCAACCGCCGCCTGCCGGCTGATCTTCCCCCTCAGCAGCGTGGTTGCCCTGCTGCTGGCCATTGCCGGGTTCAGCGCGCTGACGGCCCCTCCAGACCAACTGCAACTGCGCGGGCCCCTGCCCGCCTTGCCTTGGTCTTTCCAGATCGATCCCCTCTCGGGATTTTTCCTGATTCTGCTGGGATTGCTAGCCTTCGCGGTATCCCTTTTTGCCACGGGCTATTTCCGCACCCTTTCGGGACCGGCACTGCGTCGGCTCGTGCTCCAATACCACACCTTTCTGCTGGGGATGGGGCTGGTTCTGCTGGCGGCCAATGCCTTCACTTTCCTGGTCGCCTGGGAAGTCATGGCGCTGGCCTCGTATTTCCTGGTGGTGACGGAGCATGAGGAGGCGGGCAGCCGCCATGCCGGTTTCGTCTATCTGCTCATCGCCCACCTTGGGGCGCTGGCCATTTTGCTGGGCTTCGTCCTCCTCGCCGGAGCGGCCATAGCCCAGGGCGGGCCGTTCAGCGCCATGCTGCACGCCCCCCTCGATCCATTCTGGGCATCGGCCGCCTTTCTCCTGACCTTTTTCGGATTCGGTGCCAAGGCGGGCTTGCTTCCCCTCCACATCTGGCTGCCGGATGCCCATCCTGCCGCCCCCGCACCGGTCTCCGCGTTGATGAGCGGGGCCATGCTGCAGATGGCCTTCTATGGCATGTTGCGCGTGGACTTTCTCTTTCTCGGCAAGCTGGCCTCGTGGTGGGGTCCCTTTGTACTGGGCGTGGGCCTGGCGACGGCCCTCTTCGGTGTGCTTTTCGCTGCCGTCCAGACCGACATGAAACGCCTGCTGGCCTATTCCTCCATAGAAAACATGGGGCTGATCATGGTGGCCTTCGGCCTCGCCCTGATCTTCCGCGCGCATGGACTCGGTGCCCTGGCGGCACTGGCTCTGGCCGCCGCCCTGTATCACGCCCTGAACCACGCCTTCTTCAAGGGTCTGCTTTTTCTCGGCAGCGGCAGCGTCCTGCACGGAGCGGGCAGCGTGGCCATGGATCGACTGGGCGGCCTGATCCGGCAGATGCCTCAAACCGCCTTTTTCATGCTCCTCGGCACCCTCGCCATCGCCGGGCTACCCCCCTCAACGGCTTCGTCTCTGAATGGCTGCTCCTGCAGGCATTCCTGCTGTCGCCTGCCTTGCCCCAAAGCACCCTCAGCGCGGTATTGCCCCTGGCGGCCTCCGGCGTCGTGCTGGCGGTAGCGCTGGCGGCCTATGCCATGGTCAAGTTTTACGGTATCGCCTTTCTCGGTCAGGCGCGCGGCGCACGGCATGCCCATGAGAGCGGACGCTGGGAACGCTCGGCCATGGCCCTGCTGAGTGTCGCCTGTATTGTCCTCGGACTTTTTCCGGCTGAAGTTTAGACATGCAGCCTCCTCGCCAGCTTCTATGTGTGGCGATATGGCGTAGTAAATGTGGAGCAGGATTGAGTCAGGCGACCTTTTTGCGGGGTGGGTCATCGGTATCGGCCCAAAAGGCGGGGGCGGGGCACTGGAATTTCCCGGACTTCGGGTCGTAGCCCTTCCAGAATGGAACCCGCAGAAATTGCAGATGAAGCCATTGGGCCATGAGTCCTGCGGTGACAGGAGTAGCGATACGCCAGGGCGCTACTGCAGTCATGGGGAAATCTTCGGATAGGGTTTCGGCGAGGAGTTGCACCATGGACCAAGCGATGCAGCGGATTTGCATCCAGCGTTCCAAGACGGTGCGTTTTTGCTGCCAGAGGTTATGGATGCCCCACCAGCGTTTGAGATTGTGGAAGATCGGTTCGATCTGCCAGCGGTTGCTGTAGAGGACGACGATTTCGCTGGCGGTGAGATCCGTCTCGGAAGCGAGATAGAGGCGGGTGGGAGACCACCGATGATGCTTTTCATCGTAGATCGCACTCCATACGGCACGGACCGGATGGCCGTTCAGGAATCGTGCATTGGCGATGATGGATTGAAGACGGACCTTCTGCCGTTTCCCATAGAGATCCAGAGAGACGATCTCGGTGGGCAGCGCAGCCATGTCTTCCACGGTGTACTTGTTTCCATATATCCGAGGACGCCCGCGTTGGGATGTCCTCGGCGGTGGGTCGCGGAGCAGTACAGTATCTTTGCGCACCTGGCCGATGAACTGGCCTGCCGGCTGCAGGCCGTGCTGACGCAACAGGGGCAAGAGCAGGCGCCGCCGCATGAACCAAGCATCGGTGAGCAACCGGACGGGTACGGGGATGTGGGGTATAAAGGCGCGCAGCAATGCTCCGGCGATTTTCAGCTTGTGGGTGTTGCCGGTACTGGGCACCAGGCGCAAGCGGATGGGAAAGGAAATGGCTTTGCCGGAACGGGTACGCAGGGTCAACGCCAGACCCACCCAATTCTGGGCGAGGACATAACTGGGGCGGTTGTGCTTATGACTGTGGTCGAAGCGGATGGCCGCGCCTGGGGCCTTGGTAGAGTGCCGCAGGACCATCGTGTCGTCGACGACTAACTCGACGATCAGGGGCTTGGGCAAGGACTGCAGGAGCCAGCGTACCTGGGTTATGGCCAACGCCTGTGTACGCAAGGACGCACGCTCCAGGAGTTTGTAATAGGTGGTCCAGTGGCAGCGGAGGGAGATGCTGCTGAGGGCGCGGGTGACCCAGCCTTCGGGCGAGATCAGGCAACCGCAAAGCAGCTCCACAAAACTGCGCCGCGAGCGGGGCGGCACGACCGTCAGAAAGTAGGAAATCCACTCCGAGAGGCGGAGGGCAACGAGACGATGAAAGGGCATGACAGTGATTCCGAGAAGCCTAAAACGCTTCTCATTGGCCGACCCTTTTTTACAAGGGTCGGCCGCACGGCACTATCACTGTGTCAAGCACTTTCGTAGCAAAAATAGAAAAAACCCGGCGGAGCCGGGCTGTATGTCTAAACTTCAGTTTTTCCGGGTATTTTGTTGAATATGCTGCATCCCGTGCTGCAGGAGATGCTCGGCCAAGGCTTCGCCGTCCAGCACGGGCTGTGGCTGACTCCGGTCTCCGCGCAACGCGCCAGTTACAGTCCGATCATTTTCTTCCTCGGCATAGCCACCGCCCTGGGACTGGGTTTTCTCCTGATCTGGAGCTTCTTTGGCCGGCCCCTGCGGCGGGTGCCGGTCTGGTCCTGCGGCTTTCCCGTCCGGACGTCGGCCATGCAGGATAGCCCACTGGGATTTGCGCAACCCCTGCTGCGCATCTTCGCCCCGCTGTATCAGGCGGGACGAGAGGCGGACGGCGCCGGCCGCTGGCGAATGCGGATCGGAGAACCTTTGTACCGTGGCTTCTATCAACCCCTGAACCTTGTTGCCTTCTGGCTCTCGGCTCAGGTGCTGCGCCTGCAGCAGGGCCGCATCACCCTGTATCTGCTCTACAGCTTCCTGACCCTGCTGGTCCTGCTGGCGATCTGGCGATGACGGGCATACTGCTGGAACTGGCACAGGTACTGCTGGTGGCATTTCTGGCGCCACTCTTTGCGGGGTTGCTGCGGGCCTTGCGGGCGATCCTGCAAAACCGGCGACCGGCAGGCTGCTGGCAGAACTACCGTGATCTGTATCGTCTGTTCCATAAAGAATCTCTACAGGCCGACGGCACGTCCTGGCTCTTCCGCTTTGCCCCTTATGCAATTTTCGGGGCGTTCTGTCTGGCGGCGGCGATCATCCCCATCCTTGCCACCGGCCTGCCTCTGGCACCCGCCGCCGACGTCATCGCCTTGGTGGGTCTGTTCGCCCTGGCACGGGTTTTTCAGGTGCTGGCAGCCATGGACACGGGGACGCCCTTCGCCACCCTGGGCGCCCATCGGGAAATGCTGATCGCCGGACTCGCGGAGCCCGCCCTGCTGGCCACACTCTTTACGGCGTCCCTGCTCTCCCGGTCCACTTCGCTGAGCGTGATCGTGGCCCATCTGGAGCAACTGCGCTTCGCCCTGCACCCCAGCATGGTTTTCGCGGCCGCCGCCTTTTTCATCGTGCTGTTGGCGGAAAATGCGCGGATTCCCGTGGACAATCCCGCTACCCACCTGGAACTGACCATGATTCACGAAGCCATGCTCCTGGAGTACTCGGGGCGGCATCTCGCACTCATGGAGTGGGCGGCGCAGATCAAGCTGACGCTCTATGTGGCCATCGGTATTGCGCTGTTCCTGCCCTGGGGTATCGTGCCCATCGCAGAAGTCGCGATACTGCCCGTGACCCTGCCGGTCCTGCTGCTGAAATTCGCGGGCGCCGCCGTGATCCTGGCATTGATCGAAACCTTGCTCGCCAAGCTCCGACTTTTCCGCGCCCCGGAGTTCATGGCCACCGCCTTTCTGCTCGGGGTTATCGGCCTTTTGACTTTTTTCATGCTGGGGGCATGACATGATCATCACCGCACAGGGACTCGCGTGGGGCATCCCCCTGCTGAAGCTCCTCGCCGCCCTCCTCCTGCTGCTCGCTTTCGCCATGCTGGCGCAACGGCGCCTCCTCACCCTGATCCATCTCCTCGCTTGGCAGGGAGTAGTCCTCGCGGCCGGCACGGCGCTGGTGGCACTGCTGACCGGGCAGACGGAATTGTGGTTTTCCGCAGCCCTGACCCTGGGGCTGAAGGCCATTCTGATCCCAACGGTACTGCATCGTCTGTTACGACGCCTGCAGGTACATGGCGATGTGGAGGCAGTGCTCAACATCCCCCTGACCCTGCTCGCCGGCATCGCGCTGGTCATCTTTGCGTTCTCCCTGGCCGCCCCCATCACCGCCCTGACCGACACCGTGACCCGCGGTATGGTCGGCATTGCCCTCGCCGCCGTGCTGCTCGCTTTCCTGATGATGATCACGCGGCGCAAGGCCATTTCTCAGGTGGTGGGATTTCTGGCCATCGATAACGGCCTCTTCTTCGCCGCCACCAGCGCCACCCTGGGCATGCCGATGATCGTGGAACTGGGGGTGGCCCTGGATGCCCTGATCGGCTTCGTCATTCTCGGCGTATTCTTTTTTCAGATACGGGAGACCTTCGACAGCATGGATCTCCAGAATCTGGAACATATCCGGGAGGAATGATGCTGATTCTATTGGTTCTGGCTTGTGCGGCGATGGGCATCCCCCTGCTTGCCCTCTGGGGCGACGGGCGCCGGGGGGCGGCGATGTTCATCGGCTTCAATACGCTGACGCTGCTGGCCATCCTGGCCCTGGCCATACAGGTGCTGCAAGACGGTGCATTTACCGCGGGCGGCGGGCAATTCTTGGTGGATGATCTCAGTATCGTGCTGGTACTGGTGGATGGCGTGGTGGGACTCAGTACGGCGTGGTTCTCCCGCAACTATATGCTGCACGAAACGGCGCACTGGTCGCTCTCTCGCCGGCGTGTCCGCCTTTATCACGCCATGTTTCAGACCTTTCTCGCCACCATGCTGCTGGCCCTGCTGACCAACAATATGGGCATCCTCTGGGTAGCCATGGAAGGCGCTACCCTATCCACGGTACTGCTGGTGAGCCTCTTCCGCACCGCGGAGGGCCTGGAGGCGGCGTGGAAGTATTTCATTCTCTGCGGCGTCGGTCTGGCGATGGCGCTATTCGGTACGATCCTGCTATATTTCGCCGCCCAGAAAATCATGGGGCACGGTGCGGACGCATTGTTGTGGACGCATCTGGCGGCCGTGCGCCATCAGTTGGAGCCGCAGGTCATGGCCATCGCCTTCATCTTCATGCTGGTGGGCTACGGCACCAAAATCGGCCTGACTCCGCTCAACAACTGGCTGCCGGATGCTCACGCCAGCGGCCCCAGTTCGGTTTCGGCGGTGCTCTCCGGCCTGTTGCTCAATGTCGCCCTCTACGCCATCCTGCGCGCCAAGGTACTGGTGGATGGCGCTCTGGGTCGGGACTTCGCCAGCCACCTGCTGATGGGTTTCGGTTTGCTCTCCCTGCTGGTGGCAGGCTTTTCCATGCTGCGGCAACGGGATGTGAAGCGGCTTTTCGCCTATTCCTCCATCGAGCATATGGGGCTGGCCACCTTCGCCTTCGGGATCGGCGGACCACTAGCGAGCTTTGCGGGCTTGCTGCACATGGTCAGCCACAGCCTGACCAAGTCCTCGGTGTTTTTCTCGGTCGGGCAAGCGGTACAGGACATCGGCAGCCGCGAAATCCAGCGCATCCGCGGTATGCTGGAATTCAACCCCTTGCTGGGCTGGGCGTTTATGCTGGCGGTGCTGTTCATCCTGGGAATGCCCCCCAGCGGGCTTTTCTTGAGCGAATTCCTGATCATCACCAGTACCCTGCAGGCCCAGCCCTGGCTCACGCCCTTGCTTCTGCTGGGGTTGGGTGTGGCTTTCGCCGGGATTTTCCCGCGTCTGCAGAGCATGGTCTTCGGGGTACATCAGGAAGGCGTTGTGCGCCAGTCCGCCGTCGGCATCATTCCGGTCTTCATCCAATTGGCCCTCGTCGCCATGCTCGGGGTGTTCATCCCCTTGACGCTGGACCAGTGGATGCAGCACGCCGCTCAGCTTCTCCACGGATAGGGACGCCATCATGCCCAACCCCGCGCTGCGCGTACTGACCGATTTCCGACAGTGGGGCACGACCTTGCCGGTGTGGTCCGGTCGCCTCTGCAAAGAGTACTGGCTCCTTGCCGCCGAAAACATCCATGCGCAAGGGGGTCGCCTGCTGGCCCTCTGGGGCGAGGACCGCCGTACTGAAGAACCTGGTTATCTCGTCCATGCGGCCTTTTTGTCGGAGACGGGCATCGTGCATACGGAGATGATCGTAGACCCGGCCGCGGCGTCCTGCCCGAGCCTGGCCGCCGTTTTTCCGGGCGCGCTGCGCATGGAACGCGCCCTATACGACCTGCTGGGCATTCGCGCGGGGAATGGCGACACTCGTCCCTGGCTGCGGCATGCCGCATGGCCTGCGGATCAGTTTCCCCTACGCACGGATTTTTGCGCTGACAACCTTACTACCGCTGGAGACGGAGACTATGCCTTCGTGTCTGCCGCCAGCCCGGATGCCCACGAGATTCCGGTGGGTCCCATACATGCCGGCATCATCGAGCCGGGGCACTTCCGCTTCCAGGTCCTGGGCGAAGAGATTCTGCACCTGGAGGAGCGCTTCGGCTATACACACAAAGGGGTGGAGCGCCTGCTCCAGGGCCTGGATGTGGATGCGGGCGCACGTCTGGCCGGACGGATCAGCGGTGACAGCACAGTGGCGTATGCGTGGAGTTATGCCCAGGCGGTGGAGCAGATCGCCGCGATGCAGGTCCCGGAACGCGCCCAATGGCTGCGCGTCCTCTGCCTGGAACGGGAGCGCCTGGCCAATCACCTCGGTGACATCGGCGCCATCGGCAACGACGCCGGATTGGCCTTCGCCCTGACCCAGTTCCAGGCGCTCAAGGAGGATCTGCTGCGGGAGAATCAGCGCTATATCGGGCATCGCTACCTTATGGACCGGGTCTTGCCCGGTGGGGTGGGCTTTGACCTTACGGCGGTGGCCGTCGCGGCCCTCCGCAGTGCGGGGCAAGCGCTTGGAACCGCCGTCGGGCGCCTGCAGGAAATCCTTGCCGAACATGGCGGTCTGCGCGACCGTGTGGTGCGGCTGGGCATAATTTCCCCGGAACGGGCGGCGCATCTGGGACTCATGGGGGTCGCCGGCCGCGCCAGCGGTCAACCCTGGGACCAGCGCATACAATTTCCCCAACCCCCTTACGATCAGATCCAGGTACGCATGGCCACCGCCACGGAGGGCGACGTCGCGGCGCGCATGGCGGTGCGCTTTCTCGAGATTTTCGAGTCGCTGCGCCTGCAGGAGGAAATCCTCCGCAATCTGCCCGGCGGGAACGTGTGCCAACCCCCGGATCTCCGGGATGCTGCGGGAGAGGGCGTTGGTTGGGTGGAGGGCTGGCGGGGTGAGGTATTTTTCTGGCTGCGCATGGAGCAGGGACGTATTCGCCGCTGTCATCCCCAGGACCCGTCGTGGACCCTCTGGCCGGCGCTGGAAGAAGCGGTCCTCCGCGATATCGTCGCGGATTTTCCGCTCATCAACAAATCTTTCAACCTGAGTTACAGCGGTCATGATCTGTGAGCACGGCGCCGGGACAGTTCCCGGAAGGAGATGGTGATGTACCGGATATTGCGTGAGCTGCTGCGGCTGGGAAGGGTGGGAGAGACACCACCGCGGACGGAACGGGACCCATCCTCCGCCAGCCCCCTTGTTTTTCGCCACAGCCTCGGCATCCGCCATGTGGATGCGGGCTCCTGTAATGGTTGCGAGCTGGAGCTGAATGCCCTGGGCGGCCCACATTATGGCCTGGAGCAGGCAGGCTTCCACTTTGGCGCCTCACCGCGTCATGCGGATGTGCTGACAGTGACTGGACCAGTGACCCGCCACATGGTCGCGGCTTTGCAGGACTGCCACAATGCCATGCCCGAACCGCGGCGGGTCATCGCCATTGGCGACTGCGCCTGTGGTGGCGGCGCATTCCGGGGCAGTTATGCGGTCATGGGCAGCGCCGCGGAGGTCTTGCCGGTGGATCTGCAGATACCAGGCTGTCCGCCGGATCCGGACGCGCTGCTGCGGGGACTTTTGCAGGTGTCCGGGGAACGAATAAACGGTTGACGGACGGACTCCGGCACCGAGGGTCTGACGCAGTCCGGCAAAAGCGGGGCAAACGATCCATAAGCTGATACTTACCGATCCAATAAGATTCTTCTGGTATATGGGTCGGTTTGACAATGCTATAATGCCCGGGGTTATTTGTTTTGTTGCGTGGAACGCGCTGCTCGCACAGTCCATCGGCCGGATCCGGCAGGAAGTCAACCGCAACATCGGACTTTTCATGATCAATATGCAATATGCACAAGAGGAACAACCATGGATCAATCTAATCGCTATGCCGATCTTTCGCTAAAAGAGGAAGACCTTATCTCTGGCGGCAAACACGTTCTGGTGGCCTACAAAATGAAGCCCAAGGCTGGCCACGGTTATCTCGAGAGTGCCGCCCACTTCGCCGCCGAGTCCTCCACCGGCACCAACGTCGAGGTCTCCACCACCGACGACTTCACCAAGGGTGTCGACGCGCTGGTCTATCACATCGACGAAGCGACCGAAGACATGCGGATCGCCTATCCGCTGGAACTGTTCGACCGCAACGTTACCGACGGCCGCTTCATGCTGGTGTCCTTCCTGACGCTCACCATCGGCAACAACCAGGGCATGGGCGACATCGCCCACGCCAAGATGATCGACTTCTACGTGCCCGAGCGCGTGATCGAGATGTTCGACGGCCCGGCCAAGGGCATCTCCGACCTGTGGCGCATCCTCGGCCGCCCGGTCAAGGACGGCGGCTATATCTCCGGCACCATCATCAAGCCCAAGCTCGGCCTGCGTCCCGAGCCTTTTGCGGCAGCGGCCTACCAGTTCTGGCTGGGCGGCGACTTCATCAAGAACGACGAACCCCAGGGCAACCAGGTGTTCGCCCCGATCAAGAAGACCCTGCCGCTGGTCTACGACTCCCTCAAGCGCGCCCAGGATGAAACCGGCCAGGCCAAGCTGTTCTCCATGAACATCACCGCTGACGACCACTTCGAGATGTGCGCCCGCGCCGATTTTGCGCTGGAAACCTTCGGTCCCGATGCCGACAAGCTGGCCTTCCTGGTCGACGGTTTCGTCGGTGGTCCCGGCATGATCACCACCGCCCGCCGCCAGTACCCCAACCAGTTCCTGCACTATCACCGCGCCGGCCACGGTATGATCACCTCGCCCAGCGCCGAGCGCGGCTACACCGCCTTCGTGCTGGCCAAGATGAGCCGGCTGCAGGGCGCTTCCGGCATCCACGTCGGCACCATGGGCTACGGCAAGATGGAAGGCGAAGGCGACGACAAGGTCATCGCCTACATGATCGAGCGCGACGAGTGCCAGGGCCCGGTCTACTTCCAGAAGTGGTACGGCATCAAGCCCACCACCCCGATCATCTCCGGCGGCATGAACGCACTGCGCCTGCCCGGCTTCTTCGAGAACCTGGGCCACGGCAACGTGATCAACACCGCCGGCGGCGGCTCCTACGGCCACATCGACTCCCCGGCGGCCGGTGCCATCTCCCTGCGCCAGGCCTACGACTGCTGGAAGGCCAAGGCCGACCCGATCGAGTGGGCCAAGGAGCACAAGGAATTCGCCCGCGCCTTCGAGTCCTTCCCGGGCGATGCCGACAAGCTGTTCCCCGGCTGGCGTGAAAAGCTGGGCGTGCATAAGTAATCCTCCGTCTCCGATCAACCAGATAAATGCGCCCCCGAACGGGGGCGCTTTTGTTGAAAACGGCCTCCAACAGCCCGTTTCGAACCGACTCATTCCCTGTTTCGCCGCCTCTGGCGGCAAACCACACACGGAGCGCCGCATGACTGCAACAGATTCCTCCATCCTGAACCAGTACCTGGTAGGCAAGGAACCGTTTTACCAGCCTCAGCACGACGAAGTGGCCCTGTTTGAATCTGCCTACCGCAAGCGGCTGCCGGTGATGGTCAAGGGACCGACCGGTTGCGGCAAGTCCCGCTTCGTCGAATACATGGCCTGGAAGCTCTCCAAGCCGCTGGTCACCGTAGCCTGTAACGAGGACATGACCGCCGCTGATCTGGTCGGCCGCTGGCTGCTCGACAAGAACGGTACCCGCTGGCAGGACGGCCCGCTGACGGTGGCGGCACGCTACGGCGCGATCTGTTATCTGGACGAAATCGTCGAGGCCCGCCAGGACACCACCGTGGTGATCCACCCGCTCACCGACCATCGCCGCACCCTGCCGCTGGACAAGAAGGGCGAACTGATCCGTGCGCATCCCGACTTTCAACTGGTGATTTCCTACAACCCCGGCTATCAGTCGCTGATGAAGGATCTCAAGCAATCCACCAAGCAGCGCTTTACCGGCTTTGAATTTGACTATCCCAACGCCGAACTGGAAGCCGGGATTCTGGTGCGGGAAACCGGTGTGGCGCCGGCCACAGCCACCCAGTTGGTCGCCGTGGCCGCTACCGCCCGGCGTCTCAAGGGCCATGGTCTGGACGAGGGCATCTCCACCCGGCTGCTGGTCTATGCCGCCATGCTGATGGACGATGGGGTGGCACCGCGCGCGGCCTGCCGCATGGCTTTGGTGCAGCCGATCACCGATGATGCCGACATTCGCGCGACGCTGGAGCACGCCATCGACATGACTTTCGCCTGAAGCGCGGCAGTGGCCTCCATGACGGATCATCCGTGCGACGCCTCTCTGCCATCCCGCCTGGCAGCATACCGGAAACAACTCGACTGTCGCTTCCCCCGGGTCGGCGAGGTGTTTCCCGACTGTATCGCCAAGGCCAGTGCCTGCCTCGGCCCGGCGGGAGTGAGCGCCTATGTTGACGCAGCGCGCGTCCTCTGCAAACTCGGGCGGGGTGAAGAACCGGTCCTGATTTTCCTCGAAGAATGGCCGGACATCGGCGCCGCGCTGGGCGACGGTACACTGGAAATGGTCATGCAGATGGTGCAGCACATGCAACGCACCCCCAACGGCAACGCCATCGGCGGATTTCTGCAAACCCTGGCGCCGGTCAGCCGCGCCCTGCAGGGCCGCGAGCAATTGGGGCATTACCTGGACACGCTACGCGACATGATGGAGCGTACCACCGGCTCCATCCACGGTCATCACCAGACCCACCCCAGCCCCGGTCTGCCGGAGCTCCTGCGCCAGGCACCCACCCTGTTGCAGAGCCTGACCGTGGATGGCCTGCGCCATTGGGTCGACTATGGCGTGCGCAATTATCTCCACCACCCCGAACGTCAGAAAGACTTCTTCTCGCTACAGTCGCCGGACAGCCGGGCGGTGCTGCAGCGCGAACGACACGGCACCCTGCTGGCGGACGTCGAACGCAAACTCGACCTGTACCTGCGCGGGCTCTGGGAGGACAGCGAAGTATTGGTCCCCTACTCCACCGCCTTTACCACGCTGCGCACGCCGCAGCCCTACTACGACGCGCTTGGCATGCGGCTGCCGGATGTGCTCGTTGATCTGCCGGGTGTCAGCGCGCTGGACCACTACCGCGCGATCCTGGCGCATATGGTCGGCCACCGGCGCTGGTCGACACCGCAAATAGCCGATAACTGGAGCCCGTTCCAGCGCCTGGCCGTGGAGTTTTTCGAGGACGCCCGCATCGACATCCTGGTCATCCGGACCTATCCCGGCCTGCGCACGCTATTTCTCGCGCTGCACCCCAAACCCGGTGAGGATGCCTGCGATCCGGAGACGACCTCCTGCTTGCGCCATCGTCTGGCGATGCTGTCGCGGGCGCTGCTCGATCCGGAACATGGTTACCGCAATCCCGTGCTCCATGACTTTGTCGGCCGCTTTCACCGGGAACTCGCGGGCGGCAATGCCGATACGGCGACCATGGCCCGGCTGGCGCTGGATTACGTCACCACCACACGCCGCCAGAGCGACCAGTTCGCCAAAGTGCATTTCGCCGATACCGAGATCAGCTACCGCGACGACAACCGCGGCTTATGGCGCTTCATCGAATCCGGCGATGAGGAAGAGGCCTTTGACGCGGCGCAACGCAAGGCGCCCGACCTGGAAACCCAAGGACTGCCGCCGCGCCACTATCCCGAATGGGACTATCAGAGCCAGAGCTACCGGCCAGACTGGGTCAGCCTCTATGAAGGGCTGCACGCCTCGACGGCGGCAGCGGCCATCGATCAACTGCTTCTCAAGCATGCGGCGCTGGCCAAGCACCTCAAACGCCTGCTCGATCTGCTCAAACCGCAGGACAAGGTGCGCATCCGCTACCAGGAAGAAGGCAGCGAACTGGATCTGGACGTCGCCCTGCGTTCCTGGATCGATTTCAAGAGCGGCAGCACCCCTGACCCGCGCATCAACATGAGCCATCGCACGGCCGGGCGCGATATCGCCGTGACCCTGTTGCTGGACTTGTCCGAATCACTGAACGAACCTGTCAAAACCGGCGGCGGTGACGGCCAGACGGTGTTGCAACTATCGCAGGAAGCGGTATCGCTGCTCGCCTGGTCCATCGAACAACTCGGCGATCCGTTGGCTATTGCCGGTTTCAACTCCAACACCCGCCATGAAGTGCGCTATCAGCACATCAAGGGTTTCTCCGAACCTTGGGGAGACACCGTCAAGGGCCGCCTGGCGGCGCTCCAGGCCGGTTATTCGACCCGGATGGGTGCCGCCATGCGCCACGCGGGACACTATCTGGCGGCACGCAAGGCCGACAAGAAACTGATGCTGGTACTCACCGACGGCCGGCCCTCTGACGTCGATGTGCAGGACGAACGTCTCCTGATCGAAGACGCCCGCCAAGCAGTCAATGAGCTGGATCGCGACGGCATCTTCACCTACTGTATCAGCCTCGACGCCCATGCCGACGCCTATGTCGCCGACATCTTCGGCCGTCAGTACACCGTCATCGACCACATTGCCAGACTGCCGGAAAAGCTGCCGGAACTGTTTATCGCCCTGACCCGGTAGGGGCCCTTATGCGGGCAGCAACCGCGCCGCATCCTGGTTCAGCAGAAAATCCCGGAAGGCCTGAGCGGCTGCCGAGAGGCGCTTACCCTGACGATGTACCAGATACCAATGGCGTTCGATAGGCATGCCTTGCACATCCAGCACCGCCAGATGTCCCGCCAGCAACTCTTCCCGCACCGTATGCAGAGAAGCGATGCCCAGCCCCATACCGGCGCGCACCGCATGTTTGATCGCTTCGTGGCTGCTGACTTCGATGCTCGCATGCAGCGCAACACTGGCCTTTTCGAAAAATTGTTCCACCGCGATCCGCGTCCCCGAACCCGACTCCCGCATAATGAAAGGATAAGCCGCCACCGCCTCCAGAGTAATCGCCCTGACCTGAGCCAAGGGATGATCAGGCGCGGCGATGATCACCAGCGGGTTTTCCAGAAAGGCCGTAGCCTCCAGCGACAGCCCCGCTGGTGGCCGCCCCATGATGGCAACGTCCACTTCGTTTTCCGCCAACTGATGCAGCAAGGTCTCCCGATTGGTGACATCCATACTGACCGTCACCTGCGGGTGCAATTTACTGAACGCCGCCAGTAGATAAGGTGCGATATATGCCCCAGTGGTCGCCACGCTGATATGAATATGTCCCCCGGCCAGTCCCTTGAGGTCATTGATCACTTGCACCGCCTCATCCAGCTGCTGGGTGATGGCGGCACTGTAGCGCGCCATTTCCCGCCCCGCTTCAGTGAGATATATCTGGCGCCCCAGTTGTTCAAAGAGCGGCAGTCCAACCTGCTCTTCCATCTGCCGGACCTGCATGGATACGGCGGGCTGGCTGAGATAGAGCGCCTGCGCGGCGCGGGTAAAGCTCTGATACTTCGCCACGGCGGTAAACACCTGTAACTGGCGAAAGGTGAGATGCATGCTCATGGTGTTTTACGTAGAAACTCGGACTTTAACTGTATCGCACCAACACCATCCACCTTACAATCAATGTTATGATCACCATCAACAATACGGACATTTTTTATTTTTGTTCCAACTTTTATTATTGATGACGAACCTTTGATCTTGAGATCTTTCACCACGACCACGGTATCGCCATCATTGATGGCATGGCCATTTGCATCAGAAGCACGAAGAGAGTCGATTTTTTCCAGATGGTTTTCTTTTGGCCATTCTTGTGCGCACTCTGGACATATATAAAGATTGCCATCTTCATAGACGTAATTTGAACCGCATTTTTGACAACTCGGAATACTGCCCATAGATAAGCCTTCCTTAGTGGTTATTGGTAAAAACAGCATCTTGCGGACCAAATATGGGTGCCCCATATACGCAACGACCATCCCGTTCCCAAACAAATCCGCCTCGACAGCAATGACCTGGTCGTCAGATCTCTCGCAGATTCTGGTGATACAGGTACACATCTTCTATCACTATTTAACATATTGGCCACCAATACGCCACCCTTCCGGGGTCTGGCGTAGCATGCCCGTAGAACTCCGCGCTGCATAACTGTCTGGCCTGGCCATCCTGGTTGAATCCGTCAATGAGCAGCACATCGACAAGTTTGGAGTGAACGGCCCCGAGTATTGTGGAGGCTGTTCAGGTTAAGTCATACCGCTTGACCGGCCTGACGTTCGAGTTGCTGATAATATTGTGCCTCAGCTTCTGCCGGAGAGATATAACCCAAAGACTCCAGCAGTTCATTACTAATAGCTATTTACAACTCCTTTCTCACAGGACGGTAGTTTCCTGCCAAATGACCATTTACACAACAATTCTTACAACCCCCGTTCCCGTCCGGCTGGGGAACTGCTAGCATCTACCCAGCAGCGGCCCCACGGCGATTTTTGAAGGCGGGTGCATGAAACTTGGAAGTTCGGGGTTGTTTCTCCAGACCGGCAGGGCACAGCGGATGGGAAAGCCGGGCATGCGCGTTGTTTGGCAAATGGTGTCTTTACTCGCCATATTTTTCGCCATACCGGCTTGGGGATCAGGGGCGGAGCGCGTCGTGCCCATCCTGCTCTACCATCGTTTTGGTCCCGTGGTGAGAGATACCATGACCGTTCGCACAATGGTCTTCGCGGCACAGATGGAATACCTGAGGAGCCATGGCTACCGGATTGTCCCGCTCAAGGAAGTCGTAGCATATATTCGTGGCGTTGGTCCCCCTCCCCCTCCCCATTCCGTGGTGATCACCGCGGATGACGGGCACCAGTCGGTGTACACGGACATGTTTCCCTTGGTGCAGCATTACCATATTCCGGTGACGCTCTTCATCTATCCTTCCGCCATATCCCGGGCGTCTTACGCCCTGACCTGGGATGAGTTGCGGATCATGCGCGACTCCGGGCTCGTGGACATCCAGTCCCACACCTACTGGCATCCGAACTTCAAGACAGAAAAGAAACGTCTTGCCCCTCAGGCATACGAGAAGTTCGTGGCCATGCAATTGGAAAAGTCCAGGGCGAAGCTCGATCAGGAACTGGGGATCAAAGTGGACATGCTTGCCTGGCCCTTCGGGATCTACGATGAAGAGCTCATCAAGAGCGCCGTGGCGGCGGGATATATCGCCGCCTGCACCATGGTAAGGGCGCCTGCCGGGCCATCGGATAATGTGATGGCCCTCCCGCGCTATCTGATCACGGACCAGGATACGGGCAAGACATTGGGAAGACTGTTGACCACGGACTCCAGATAAACGAGGTGAGCTGTGAAGGGTTATAAAAACATAAAAAACATATGCGCTTCGTTAGTTGCAGTCTTGTTGCTCGTCTCGGGGAGCGCTGCCGCCTACAGCGGGATGGTCGTGGACGCCTTGACATGCAAACCGATCCCAGGGGCATTTGTGACCTTGGGAGATACGGTCGTGCGCACCAGCCAGGGTGGACGTTTCCAGATTGGCGGAGAAGGGGCGGTGCTTGGCCTCAGGGCCTACGGCTACAGGCGACGCGAGGTCCCCGTCGGAGATCTCAAGGAGGATGAGACCCTATCCCTCGCGCCTTTCAAACCAAAGGCCCTTTATTTGTCTTCCTACGGAGCGGCCAACACGCGCCTGCGGGAATCCGCGCTTGATATCATCGGCAAAACGGACCTCAACGCCGTAGTGATCGATGTGAAAAGCGACCGGGGAAGGATTGCGTACAAGACCGACGTTCCTCTGGCGACAGAGATCGGCGCCCAAAAAATGATCACCATTAAACATATCAAGCAACTAATGGACGATTTGCACAAAGAAGGCATCTACACCATTGCCAGGATCGTGGTTTTCAAGGACAACGTCCTCGCATTGGCGCGACCGGATCTGGCCGTGAGGACCGCGGGCGGTGCCATCTGGAGGGATCGGGAGGGCCTCGCCTGGACCGATCCTTTCAGCAGGCAGGTATGGGACTACAACATCGACATCGCCATCGAGGCCGCCAGGGACGGCTTCGACGAGATCCAGTTCGACTACGTCCGCTTTCCCGACGCCAAGGGCCTGGTGTTTTCCCGGCCGACTACCCGGGAAAGCCGGGTCTCGGCAATTTCCGGCTTTCTCGCGGAGGCCCGCAGGCGCTTGATCCCATATAATGTCTTTCTTTCTGCGGATATCTTTGGTTACGTGATCTGGAACCGCAATGACACCGGGATCGGCCAAAACCTGGATGAGATGGCGCAGCAGGTCGATTATATCTCTCCCATGCTCTATCCATCGGGCTTTCAGTACGGTATTCCCGGCTACCCCAACCCCGTTCTCCATCCGCACCAAATAGTGTACCTCTCGCTGCGCAAAGCCGAAGAAAGAACGGGTTTGCCTGCAGTGCGCTTCCGCCCCTGGCTGCAGGCATTTCGTGACTACGCCTTTGGCGGGAAACCCTTCGAGGGCGAGGAGATTGCGGCGCAGATCGATGCGGCGCAGACTTTCGGATCAGACGGATGGATGCTGTGGAACCCCCGTAATGTCTATACTACGGCAGGACTCCGGCCGAAGTCGGGGATGGTGACAACCATTCGCGAAGGCCACCTGAACAATCCTGGAGGGATCGGAACGGGAATATGTTCACGCAATACGCCGGTAAAAATGGCGCATCTCGCGCGCTGACCTGGAAAGGCGCCCTATGGGCTCTGGTGTTCTTCGCCTTGCTGTGTACGGGCATATTATCCGCCCAGGCGGATGCTGACCCGGAAAGGCTTCATCGGGCGGACTTGTCGGGAATCGCGCAGATCGTTCAGAAGGAGATCCAGAGCGGCAGAATTCCCGGAGCCGTCATACTCGTGGGCAACGAGGGCCGGATCGTCTACCGCCAGGCCTTCGGATATGCCGCGCTGGAACCCGAAAGGATCCCCATGAGCGTCGGGACACTGTTCGATCTGGCGTCTCTTACCAAGGTCGTCGCAACCACCACCGCCGTGATGCAACTCGTGCAAGAAGGGAAACTGGATCTCGACGCCCCTGCGGCCAGATACTGGCCGGCCTTCGGGGAGAATGGCAAGGAAGTCATTACGGTACGGGAACTGCTCACCCATTACTCGGGGCTGGCCCCAGATCTCAACCCGAGAATCCCATGGCGCGGTTACCGGGGGGCGCTTGGGGCAATCATCGCGGAAAAGCCGGTGGCTGCGCCCGGTAGCCGTTACCTTTACAGCGATATCAATTTCGAGGCCCTCGGCGAGATCGTCCGCAGGGTTTCCGGCGAGCCGCTCGACGTCTACTGCGCCGAGCATATCTTTAGGCCGCTCCACATGCGGGAGACGACCTTCCGCCCACCCGCATGGAAACGATATCGCATTGCGCCCACGGAATATCTGGGTGGCAAGCTGCGCTGGGGCAAGGTGCATGATCCCACGGCCTACCGCATGGGAGGGGTTTCTGGCCATGCCGGGCTGTTTTCCACCGCCGGCGATCTCGCGATTTTTGCGCAGATGCTTCTGAACGGTGGCGCCCTTCATAGCGTTCGGATATTGGAGCGCCGTTCCGTGGGGCGGATGACCATCCCCCAATCCCCGCCCGGAAAGGTGCAGCTGCGCGGGCTGGGCTGGGACCTGGCCGCGCCCTTCGCCCCCAACCGTGACGACCTCCTGCCCGTGGGCGCCTATGATCACACCGGCTTTACCGGGACACTCCTGTGGATCGACCCGGTGTCCAGGACCTGTGTGATCATCCTGACCAACCGCGTCTATCCCTTCGGCAAGGGCAACGCCGGCCCACTCAGGGAAGCGGTGGTCCAACTGGTTTCTTCCCATCTCGGTCCCTTGACCGACGCCGAGGTGGCAGCGAGCCGCCCACGCCTCGGGCGTTATTACGCGACGGTGAACCGGCCAGATGTGGGGCCGAGCCATGTGCAAACCGGCATGGGAGGCCGGAAACGCCACTATGTGCAGAAGTCTTCGGGAAATCGTCCGGTGAGTGGATAGATCGTCCGTTACTGCGTAGGGCGGTCAGCGGCTTCCACCAACCGGATATCGGTTCTCGGAACGGCAAGGATCGGTCATGGGCGGCGGATTCATGTTGATCAGCGGCGCCAGTTCCTGCAACGCCTGCCAGTAGACGCGGCGTTTGAAGGAAATGATTTCATTCACCGGCATCCAGTAATCCACCCAGCGCCAGTCCTCGAACTCCGGCTGCCGGGTGCGCAGATTGATTTCTGCCTCTTCGCCCTCAAAACGAAGTAAAAACCAGATCTGCTTCTGCCCGCGATAGCGACGCCGCGAGACGCGATGGCGGGCGCAGGGCACTTCATAGCGCAACCAGCCCCGCGTCCTTCCGATGATGCAGACCTTGGCGGTCCCTACTTCTTCTTCCAGTTCACGGAACATCGCCTGCTCCGGCGTTTCTGCATAATCGATGCCGCCCTGGGGAAACTGCCAAGCATTTTCACCCAGGCGTTTGGCCCACAATACCTGATTCTGTTCGTTACAAATGATCATGCCCACATTGGGGCGATAGCCGTCTGCGTCTATCATGTTCATCGTCTCTGCCGATGCCTTTTATATTGGCAATATAACACGCTGCAGGGCCAGCGTCAGTCCAATTCCACCTCCGGGGCGCCTTCAGACCATGTGAAGCAGTTCCAGCGGGTAGCGTTGGCCCGCCCGATAGTCCGCCATGCAGCGCTGGACCATGGCGCTACGCATCTCTCCCTCACGCGCCACAATCTCCTCCGGGGTCAGCCACACCGGACCGATGATGCCCGCATCCAGAGCGCGGCTACTGTCCCTGGTGCCGAGCTGTCCGCCGAAGGCGAAGCGCAGATAAGTCAGGTTTTTCGCAGGATATTCCCAGTGATAAATACCAGTCAGATATTCCGGCCGAAAAAAGTGGCCGGTTTCCTCCAGGGTTTCGCGAACGACCGCCTCCAGCAGCGTTTCACCAGGATCCCAGTGGCCGGCAGGCTGATTGAAACAGCGCCGCCCATCTACCACTTCTTCCACCAACAGGAAACGGCCGTTCTCCTCTGCGACGGTGGCTACCGTCACATGGGGTGTCCAGATCATGGAATTTCCTCCCTCATACGCTCCGCCACTGTGAGTTCACGCCACTGACCGGCCGGGAGATCGCCCAGCAAAAAAGGGCCGTAGGCCTCCCGATGCAGTGTCAGCACGAGATTATCCAGAGCCGCGAACATCCGGCGGACTTCATGGTAACGCCCCTCCGTCAGTGTCAGCAGGACCTCGCGCTCTGTCAGGCAGTGCAACGTGGCGGGGCGACAAGGTGTGTCTTCACCGTCCAGCATCAAGGTTCCCGCGGCCAGAATGTCCGCCGCATCCCCTCGCAATGGTTCCTGCAGAGTCACGCGATACACCCGGGGAATGGCACGGCGGGGGCTCGTCCAGTGGTGCAGCCAGTCACCGTCATCGGTGAGCAGCAGGACCCCGCTGGTCTCCCGGTCAAGCCGACCGACACTGCTCAGCGCTGGCCGCCGATAGCGCCAGCGCAGGGGAAAATCCTGATAGATGGCGCGGGGATCATCGTGAGCACAGACCTTCCCCAGAGGTTTATGATAGAGCAGATAGAAAGCATGGGGATGATCAATGGGCTCCTCATCCACCCAAACCTCCGCCGCGTTCACTCTGGCAGAGGCCTTGCGCAGCAGTTCCCCAGCCACGCGCACGCGCCCCTCGCGCAACAGGTCGCGCACTTCGGAGCGGCTGCAATACCCTAGGCGGGACAGTAAATGATCCATACGCTCGGCAGTTTTTTGCATAGGACGCAGTTTAGCCTGTCGGACAGGCTGACGAAAAGTCATTAAACTCCTATGATGTCGGGGTGACGGACAACGGAGCGGACCATGGCAGCTGAATACACCCTTCCCGCGGAGTGGGCTCCGCAGCAATCGGTACAACTCACCTGGCCGCACCCGGATACCGACTGGGGGCCGCGCCTGGAAAGCGTGCTGCCCGTCTTTGCCCGCATTGCCCGTGAAATCAGCCTCCGCGAGGACGTGCTCATTGCCTGCCATGATCCGACCAGCATCGAGGTCTGCAGGCAATATCTGCATCAGGCCGGTGCCAACCTATTCCGCTGCCACCTGCACATCGTCCCCAGCAATGACTCCTGGGCGCGCGACCACGGTCCCATTACCCTGAAAAATGCTGCTGGACAGCATAAACTGATGGATTTTGCCTTTAACGCCTGGGGCCTGAAATTTCGCGCTGATTTAGATAATCAGATCACCCGTCACCTGCATGCTCAGGGTGCCTTTGGTGCAGCAGCGCTGGAAATTTCCGGCATGGTGCTGGAAGGTGGCAGCATTGAAAGCGACGGCCAGGGCACCTTGCTGACCACGAGTGCGTGCCTGCTTTCGCCCAACCGCAATCCGCAATGGTCCGCGGCGCAGATCGCAGACGCCCTGTGCGCCCAACTCGGTGTGGAACGCGTCCTCTGGCTGCATAGCGGCCATCTGGAAGGAGATGACACGGATGCCCACATCGACACCCTTGCCCGTTTCTGCAACCCCCATACCATCGCCTATCAGAGTTGCGATGACCCTGACGACAGTCATTTCGCCCCGCTCCAGCAAATGGCGGCGGAACTCAGAGCCTTCCGCAACCGGGATGGCGCACCGTATCACCTGATTCCTCTGCCTTGGGCACAGGCGCAAAGGGACGGTGATGGCGCCCGTCTGCCCCTCAGCTATGCCAACTTTCTCATTCTCAACTCTGCCCTGCTCCTGCCGACTTACGATGATCCCGCCGACACGGTGGCACAGAATCGCCTGCAACACGCCTTCCCCGATCGGGAAGTAATCGCCATTCCCTGCATCGAACTGGCTCGCCAGCATGGCAGCCTGCACTGCGTAACCATGCAGCTACCGCGCTGAGAATGGAACATTGAGGGCACCCCAGAACTACATTATATGATTATATACCGTTATAGAACATTACAATAAATAAATTGATTTTTATCAATTCCCACCCGGCACCAAGGCGCGTAGCATATCACCATATAATGACATTCTAAACTAATTATATTATTAAAAACATAGCGCTTATTGTGCACAGGAGGCCTTCAAATGGCTTGGCAGTTTCCAAAAATGACCCGCCGTACCTTTCTTAAAAGCACCAGCGTCAGTGCCGTGGGCGCGACGCTCTACCATCCCGACTGGATCAAACTGGCTGGCCCCACGCATCCCGACGCTGCCGACCACTTTGCCCACTCCATTTGCAACTACTGCTCTTCCTTTTGCTCGCTGCGTATTACCGTCGCGGAGAAAAAAGGCAAGCAGCGCATCATGAAGCTGGGCGGCAACCCCAACTCCACCCTCAACGGCGACAAGATCTGCGCCCGCGGCCAATCGGGCTTACGTCAGGTCTACAGCGCCAACCGCATCAAGACGCCCCTCATCCGCGTGGCGGGCAGCAAGCGCAGCGAGATGAAATTCCGCGCCGCCACCTGGGAAGAAGCCTGGGACTACATCGCGCAGAAGAGCAAGGGGATCAAGCCGTGGGAATGGACCATCTATGGCGGCTGGAGCACCTGCTCCTTCTATATTCCCAACACCTTCTGCTTCACTGCCGCCAATCAGATCCCCAATCTCATCACCTCGCCCACGCAAAATTGCGTTTTCAACGGCCATTTCGGCACCAACTCCATGACCGGCAACTATGTCGTTCACGGCGAGAACATTGAGGATTACGAAAACAGCGACTACATCCTCTCTATCATCGGCAACGGCAGCATCGGCGGCGTCTCGACCTGCCGAGCCGTGCGTTTCGCCGCCGGCATAGAGAAAGGGGCCAAGGTGGTAGTTCTCGACCCGCGCGCCTCGGAAACGGCGGCCAAGGCCGACGAGTGGTATGCCATCAAGCCCGGCACCGACCTGGATTTCACCCTCGCCATGCTACGGGAGATGATGAATAACGGCTGGTACGATGAGGAGTTTCTCATCAGCCACAGCAACATGCCCTTCCTGGTGCGCAAAAATGCCCACAACGTCTGGGAACTCTATCTTTCGGCGCAAAAAGAACCCGCCGTCATCGACGCCAAGAGCGGTCAGGTGGTCTTTCTCCCCGCCTTCAGCAACCACAATCTGCAAGGCAGCAACGGCAACAGCGTGACCCCCTTGCTTCGCGCACCCCAAGGCTTTACTCACAATGGCGAGGCCATGCTGACGGTCTTTGATGCTCAGCATCAGGAGATTCAATCCTATACACCCGAATGGGCTGCTGCCAATACCGGCATCAACGCCGCCGACATCCGCAAGATCGTTCGCGATTTTCATCAGGCCAAGTCGCCCATCCTCATCCCCGGATGGTCCGGGGCCCGCTACGGCAACATCCAGATGCTGCGCAGGGTCCAGGCCATGATCCAGGGCCTCAAGGGCGGGTTCGACGTGCCCGGCGGCTGGATCTTCGGCGGGGACTACCGCGAGCAGGTGCGGCACATGTGGGAGGTGAAGAATGATCCCAAGGCGCCGCCCATGGCCAGCTTGGCGGGCATGCCCTTCGTTTACTGGAGCGCCAAGGCGGCAGCCGATCCCAACACCTATCCCCACGGCTATCCGGCCTGGGCGGCGGTGCATCGCGATCAGACTCCCAAGGATTCTCCCGACTGGGCGGCGTTTCCCTTCACCACAGAGGTAGGGTTGGATTCCGCCGTAAAAGGCAAACTGACCTGGAAAGGCGCGCCCTATCTCTGCAAAGCCATCCTCTTCAACGGCACCAACCCCCTGCGCGATGCGCCCGAGAGCTTCTGGGAAGAGGTCCTGAACCATCCCAACATGGACTTGGTCGTCGTCATGGACGTAATGCCCTCGGATACCCTGGCCTATGCCGACGTGGTCCTGCCCGAACTCACCTACCTGGAGCGCGATGAACCGGCCATCTACGGCAACGGCACCAATCCCGACAACATGCTCATCACCCGTTATCAGGCCGTTCCGCCCCTCTACGACAACGTCATTCTGCCCGATGCCTTGCTGAAGCTGACGGAGATCATCAGCGGCAGCAGCGAACCCTATTATCGGGCACTGGAGCAGCTCGCTGGCGTGCCCGCCGCCCGCCTCAAGGCCCTGACTGCCGAGAATCGCGCCAAGGGCATCAAAAATCCCTTCAACATGGCCAGCCGCCAGGTGGATTTTGAAATGAAGGCCAAAGGACTCGGCATCACGCCGCAAAAGCTCGATGCGGTGTTGCGCGAGAAGGGGGTCTATCCCGTCGCCAAGGCCGAGGAACTCATCGCCAACTACGGCATGCCGCGCAAGATGGCCCTGCCCACCCCCAGCGGGCGAGCCGAGTTCTACAGCAACCTCTATGGGCAATTGCGGGAGCAGTTTGGCCTCTGGGATAACCCTTATTTTTCGGTACTGGCCACCCACATTCCCGCCGATTGTCGACCGGGCAGCAAGGCACCCATGGCCGATGACGAGTTCTATTTTACCTTCGGCATGGTGCCCGTGGTTTCCCATTGTTCGCCGAACAACGATTTCCAACCTCTGGTGAGTATCAGCAAGTTCCGTGGCGACATTTATACGGGTCTATGGGTGCACAGCCAGCGTGCCGGCAAACTCGGGCTCAAGGAAGGCGACAAGGTATGGGTGACCAACCAACTCACGCAGCAGAAGGCCGAGGCATCGGTTCATGTCACCCGCCTCGTCCGAGAAGATACCGTCTTTCTCTACAGTGGCTATGGCGACCAGAATCCGGCCCTCACCCATGGTTACCGCATGGGCACGGCCCTGAACAAAATCACGCCCGACTTCATCGAACCGGTGAGCGGCGGTTTCCGCTCCCAGGAATTCACCGTGCGCCTCGAACGCGCCTGAGGAATCTGTCATGACCAAATATGCGATGCTCATCAATCTGGATACCTGCGTCGGCTGCAATGCCTGTATGGCCGCTTGCGCCATGGAAAACCAGACGCCCGTGTGGAATCCGGAAAAATACCGCACCTATGTGTACGACGAAGAAATTGAAATCGGGGATAAGTTCCTCCGCCAGTTTTTTCCCAAGCTCTGTAACCATTGCGACAACCCGCCCTGTGTGAGCGTGTGCCCGACTGGCGCCACCTGGAAGGAGGCCAACGGCATCGTCCGCGTCAACCCCGACATCTGCATGGGTTGCCAGGCCTGTGCCATGGCCTGCCCCTACGATGCCCGCTACCCTGCCGACAGTAACGATATCGACAAGGGACTGGGCTATTACGGCAAGGACTTTCTCAAACGTACCGTGCCCAGCATCGATAAATGCGACTTCTGCTACGACCGCCTGCAGCAAGGTCTGGATCCCGCCTGCGTGGAAACCTGCGTCGCCCACTCCCGTATTTTCGGTGACCTGGACAACCCCAACGACCTCATCACCAAGGTGGTCGCGACCGGCAAGGCTCAGGGTCTGCTCACCGAACTGGGCACCGGCCCCAATATTTACTACATCCACAAGCTTCCGGAGGATCTCGTATGAACTCGGTCCATTTTGCCACCAGTCTCATCGTTCAGGACCGCTGGGCGACGCTGGTCGCGGCTTATCTTTTCCTCGGTGGTCTAGGTGCAGCCCTCATTGCCCTGAGTCTCTTCAGTCATCTCTATTTCCGGGCCAACCGGGCCGTCACCCTCTGGGGTACCCTGGCGGGAGAGGCTTTTCTGGGTGTTGGCTCCGCCCTGCTGCTGATCGATCTGCTTCACCCCCTCAATGTCTGGGAAATCCTGATGCCCTGGAATCCCTTCTTCCTGCCCTGGTCCTGGATCGCCTGGGGTACCCAGTTCATCGTCTGGGCGATGGTTTTCGGCCTGCTCTACATCTGGCCGCTGATGATCGATGAACCATGGTTCCGCCGCCTGCCGCTGGTGGGACGCTGGCTGAATTTCTGGTTCGAACTGCCGCTGATCAAACTGGTGGGCGTCTGGGCGCAGAAACTGCGCACCCCCATTGCCTGGGTGGCCATCCTCTGCGGAGTAGGCACCGCCGTGTATACAGGGTTGCTGCTACGCTCCTTCCCGGCGGCAACCCTCTGGGCCAACGACCTGGTGCCGCCTTTGTTCACGGTTTCCGCTTTCTCTACGGCGCTCGCCTTTCAATTGCTGGTACTGTACGGCGTACTGCATCAGCATGACACCCTGGCCCGCTGGTATGAGCGTCTGGACATGCTCCTCATCGCCGTTGAAATCGTGCTGATTTTCAGCATCATGCTGGTCATTTTGCCGGGCAATCTCAGCGGTCAGGCCACACTGCACATCCTCCTGCACAGTTGGGGCTGGATGATAGGCTTCCTGATGATCGGTCTGATTCTGCCCTTCCTGCTGGAGATCAAAGGCACGTTCAATGGTTGGAAGGGCAGCGCTCCGGTGATCCTCACCGCCTGTATGGTGCTGCTGGGCGGCTTCCTGCTCCGCCATTACTTTCTCGCCAGCGGGGTGTACGTCTTCCCTTGGGCCAATGCCGGCCACGACGGCGTACTTGGTGCGGGTATCTATCATGTCCTCACCAGCCACTGAAGCGGGTGTGTGTGCGGAGGTCTGGCGCTTTATCGCCATGGCCCTGGCCGAGCCCGCTGCCGACTCTGCGGAGTTGATCAGCGAACAACCCTATCAGCCGGAGTGGTTGACCTCGGCCTTGGGGGAATTGGCCACAGTGGCCCTGGATGTCTGGCAGGGCGAGCATACGCGGCTGTTCACCTTTCCTGCCGTCTGTCCACCCTTCGCCTCCACCTTCCTGGAGGACGGCGTGCTGGACGGTCACCGCGCCGGCGAACTGGAGCGTTTTTATGGACAGTATGATCTCGCTATTCAGGGGTTGCCTGCAGATTACCTGGGTACCATGGCGGAGTTCATCGGCTTTTTTCTGGAAAAGGACGACACGTCCGCGGCGGCCGATTTTTATCGGGAATACCTGGCGGACTGGCTGGATCGTTTCTGCGACTGCCTGGAAAGGCATGCCGAGTTCATGTTTTATCGGGAGCTGGCGGGCGAAATCCGCCGTCAGGCTAGAGGATTGCGCCCATGAACTGGCAACTCATGGCGGATCGCGACGATCTGACCCAGACCCTGGAGGGGGTGTTTGCCGACTGGCATCAACGGTGCTTTGCAAACAGTCCCAACGTCCATCCGGGACTCTCCGTCGAGATACGGGATTTGCAAAAAGTGCAGGACTGGTATCTGGCCTATCTTCTGACGCCCATCGCCCTCTATCGCCTGGCGATGCCCCTCAAAGTCCCCGACATTCCCCTGCCCGAAGGCTGGTCTGCTGCCGCACGGGTGAATCAGCCCTGTACCGGCCTTGGTCCCGCCCTGAGTCTGAAGATTCCGGGCGTGCTCGGGCAGGGCCACCTCCAATACCTGCCGGAGATCGGGCATTTTCTCTGGCAACCGCTGGTCCAGAACCTGCGCCGCTATCCCGACGCCGCCGCCGTGTTTGCGGCCTGGGAGGGCGTAATCGACCACCGCCGCAAAACTCGCGCCAGCATGCAGGAACAACAGCAGTGTGATCGCCGCGATTTTCTGCGGCGGCTGATGCCGGCGCCCAGGGAGCCATAAGCAATCGCTGTGAACCGCTGACCGATACGAAGGTCGCTTGCAACCGCCGCCCAGCGCCCGGAACTTGCTGCCGGGCGCGGTCGATATGCCTTCACCTGCGGTCCCAACTTGACAGAATCGCGAGGCTCCGCCATGGTGGCCTGAAATTGCGAGGGCACCTATGCTGCATTTTCCGGATATCAACACCGTCGGCTTCCAGCTCGGCCCCATCACCATCCACTGGTATGGCCTGCTGGAGATCATCAGTTTTGTTATCGCCACCGTCTGGCTCATCCGGCGCGGCCGCATGGCGCACTGGAACTGGCGCAAAGAGCAGGTCGTCGACCTGGAATTCTATGTGGCCGTCGGCGCCATTCTGGGCGGACGGGTGGGTTACGTGCTCTGGTACAACCTTCCCTATTATCTGGCCAACCCTATAAAAATGCTGGCCATATGGGATGGCGGCATGTCTTTCCACGGCGGCCTGCTGGGTGTCGTCATCGCCTGCTGGGTATTTGCGCGACTCCATGAGCAACATGCCTTTCTGCCCACTCTGGATTTTATCGCGCCGGCCGTGCCCATTGGGTTGGGTCTGGGACGTCTTGCCAACTTTATCAACGATCAGCTTTTTGGCCGCGTCAGTCACCTGCCCTGGGCCATGGTCTTCCCCTCCGGTGGTCCGCAACCCCGGCAGCCCTCGCAACTTTACGAGTTTCTGCTGGAGGGCGTTCTACTCCTTGTGATTCTCGCCATTTACAGTCGCAAAGCCCGTCCTGCCGGCGCAGTGGGCGGGATGTTCGTTTTCCTGTACGGCGTCTTCCGGTTTGCCGCGGAATATGCGCGGCAGCCGGATATCCAACTGGGCTTTGTCTTCGGTCCTTATACCATGGGTCAGGTGCTGTCCGTACCCATGATCATTCTTGGCCCGGTGGTGATCTGGTGGGCCTATAAGGGCGGTTTTTCCGAATCCCCTGAAAGCATACCGGCAGTCGGTAAATAGCGGCTGCAAACCCCCACCCATATGACACCTATGGCTGATCTCAATCCGCCACAGCAGGAAGCCGTAACACACATCCACGGTCCCCTGCTGGTGCTGGCCGGGGCCGGGTCGGGCAAGACCCGGGTCATCACCCGGAAAATCGTCCATCTCATCCGGGAGCAACAGGTCGCACCCAGGCATATCTGCGCGGTGACTTTTACCAACAAGGCCGCCCGTGAAATGAAGAGCCGCGTCGGGGAGGCCTTGCAGGGCCATAACAGCCGCGGCCTGATGGTCTCCACCTTTCATCATCTCGGCCTGCAGATCCTGCGTAAAGACATCGAGCGCCTGGGTTATCGCGGCAACTTCAGCGTCATTGACCCCGGCGATAGCCTGGGGATGGTGCGTAATCTGCTCCGCGAGGCCAATGGCCCCAGCGACCTCGCCGAAGCCATCCAGTCCCGCATCTCCCGCTTCAAGAATGACGGCGTCTTTCCCGAGGAGGCACGTGCCGATGACCGTCTCGGCCAGGAGGCTGCTCAAATCTATACGACCTATCAGCGTTCCCTCAGCGCCTGCAACGCCGTGGATCTGGATGACCTCATCCTCTTGCCCACCCGTCTGCTACAGGACGATGCGGAGGCCCGTTATGCCTGGCAGGACCGTATCCGCTACCTGCTGGTGGATGAATATCAGGACAGCAACGGCGCACAGTACCGGCTGATAAAAAGCCTGCTGGGCACCCGCCACAACCTGACCGCAGTGGGAGACGACGACCAGAGCATCTACTCCTGGCGGGGTGCGGCTGCCGGCAACCTGGATCGGCTGGCGCAAGATTTCCCCAACCTCAAGGTGGTCAAACTGGAGCAGAACTATCGTTCCACCGGCCGCATTCTCCAGGCCGCCAATACGGTCATCGCGCAAAATCCACACTTCTTTGAAAAACGCCTGTGGAGCACCCTGGGCGATGGCCACAGCATCCGCGCCCTGCGCTGCGCCAACGAGACGGACGAGGCGGAGCAAGTGGTCAATGCCATTCTCCGCGACCGCTTTCAGCGGCAGGGTGAATACCGCGATTACGCCATACTGTACCGCAGCAACCATCAGGCCCGTCCCTTCGAAGCGGCCCTGCGCAATGCCCGGATTCCATACCAGATATCCGGCGGGCTCTCTTTCTTTGAACGCAGTGAAATCAAGGATTTTCTGTCCTATCTGCGGCTACTGGTCAATCCTGACGATGATCCCGCCTTTCTGCGGGCGGTCAACACGCCACGCCGGAGCATCGGCAGCAGCACCCTGGAACGCCTGGGTGCCTTCGCCAAGGAGCGTAATCTCTCGCTCTTCGCCGCACTTTGGGACGATGCGCTGGACGTTCCCGACAAGGCGCGCATCGCCCTGCGCGGCTTCGCCGGCTGGGTGAATCTCAAAACGGACGAAATCGGCAAGACCGAACTCATCCCCGCCCTACGGGGTCTGCCGGAAGAAATCGGCTACCTGCAATATCTGCAGAATGAGGGAGATGAAAAAGACGCCGCGCGCCGCTGGGAGAATATTCAGGAGCTTTTGAACTGGATGCAACGCCTGCAGGAACAGGATGAAGGCCCGCAAACCCTTGCGGAGATCCTCAACCGCCTGATGCTCTTCCATGTGCTGGAGCGTGAGGAGGATGACGATCGCGATGTGTTGCGCCTGTCCACCCTGCACGCGGCCAAGGGCCTGGAGTTCCCGCAGGTATTTCTGGTTGGCGCAGAGGAGGAACTGCTGCCCCACCGCAACAGCGAAACCCCGGAGCAGATTCAGGAAGAACGCCGCCTCTTTTACGTGGGCATGACCCGCGCCCGCTTCCGCCTGACCCTCAGCCTTTGCCGTAAACGTCGCCGCTACGGCCAGGATGTCCATCCGGAACCCTCCCGCTTCCTCCAGGAAATCCCCAAAGAGCATCTGGACTGGCAGGGCGACCAGAACCCAGAAGAAGAAATGGACCCCACCGCCGCTTTCGCCCGTCTGCGGGAGATGCTCGGCAAGACCTGACCAGCGGGTTCGCCGCACATAAAAGCAAAGAGGCGATCCACACAACCGGATCGCCTCTTCTGCTACGCAGTCCACACGGACTGCGGGAATACCGCCCTCATTACTGGGCGGCGTTACCCATCGCCTTGACACGAGCCGAGAGCCGGCTCTTGGTGCGGGCTGCCATGTTGCGATGTGCCACGCCCTTGCCAACCGTCTTGTCGATGACCGACTCCGCGGCGCGCAGTGCGCTGCGTGCCTGCTCTTGATCACCGACATGTACGGCCTTCAGCACACCCTTCACATAGGTGCGCAAGCGCGACCGCAGGCTGGCATTATGCAGGCGCCGCTTTTCATTTTGTAATACGCGCTTGCGCGCCTGAGCTGTATTGGCCAACTTTTACTCTCCATATCTACAATCCCGCGTCTGCGGGAAATTAAGTCGCGTATTCTGGCGCCAACGCCCAACCCTGTCAATATCAATGGATTGCAAAAACCACCAGGCGCTACGAAAATGGGGCGCATGGCCTACTACTCTACTTCGGCCATCACATGTACATGCTCTGGTGCCACCTGTACCCAAAGCGTGGCGCCTAGCGCCAGAGACCTGCCTTCGCATTGTAAGCGAGGTAACAGCATATCCAAAGAACAAGCCCCTTCCATTCTGACGCGCAAGGCGACACCCTCCTCCCGGAGGCTCACGACCTTCAATTTCAGGGCATTCGGCGCTGGGACGCCCAAAACGTCGCCCGGCACGAGATCCTCGGAACGAATGGCCACGGTCACCGGTATACCCGGATGCATGCCATACCGAAAACCGGTACGCAGACGCCAGCCAGATCCAGCCACCACCATTCCGGCTTCCGCTGTCTCCTCAATGCGCCCCACCAGGAAATTACGAAATCCCAGCAAACGCGCCGCTCCCATAGTGGCGGGTCGTGCAAACACCGCACGGGGAGGGCCTTCCTGCACGATATGCCCACCCAACAGCACTGCCATGTGATCTGCGAGCATCGCCAGGTGCGGATCGTGGCTCACCGCCAGCACCGGCACTCCAAAATCGTGGACCTCCCGGATGAGTTCGTCCAGAATCTCGTCGCGCGTGGCCATGTCCAGCGCCGAGGTGGGCTCGTCCAGCAGCAGCAGCTCCGGACGCCGGGCCAGAGCACGGGCGAGCGCCACCCGCTGACGTTGCCCGCCGGAGAGGGCCGCAGGATAACGCTCCGCCAGGTCGGCAAGCCCCACGCGCGCAAGCAAATCCATAGCCTGCGTGCGGCGGCCTGCACCCCTTGGCAGCGGAAAGGCGACGTTTTCCCAGGCCCGCAGGTGCGGGAAAAGCGCATAACCCTGGGGCAAATAGCCAATGGGGCGTCGCTCGGCAGCAAGGCCACCGAAGGGATACCCATGCGCCGGAATCAAACCGGCGATGGCCTTGAGCAGCATCGTCTTGCCCTCTCCGGATAGACCGAGCAGGACGGTGAAATCCCGCACCTGCATCTGGATATCCAGGGTGACCGGCGTTTCCAGTTGATAACGAATTTCCATGAGTTTTAGCGCGGAGTCATCAGAACATTCCCTGTCGGCGCGAGCGCAACCCCAGCCACAGAGGTAAAGGCACAGCGACCAGAAAGAATATCCAGAGCAGAGGGTAAACCGCACTCAGCCCCATATCCTCCAGATTGACCCAAAGCTTGACCGGAATGCCCTGCGGGAAATACGCCACGATGAGCACGATGCCGAACTCGCCCATGGCGCGCACCCAGGCCAGCGCCACCCCGGCCGTCAGTCCCAGACGGGCCAGCGGCAGCGTCACCCGCCAGAAGGTCTGCCAGCGATTGCGGCCCAGGGTGCGACTGATCTGCTCCAGCTCTTCCGGAACCCCCTCAAAAGCCGCACGGGCGGCCAGCACATAGTAGGGCATGGCCCCGTAAATCTGCGCCAGCACAAACGCCGAGGCGGTATTGGTCAGGTAGAGCCCTGCCTGACTGAGCAGTCCACCCACTGGTGAGTAAGGTCCGTAAAAGGAACTCAGCAAAATGCCCATGGCCAGGGGTGGGGTCAGCAACGGCAACAGCAGCAGCGCATCCACCAGCCACTTGCCGCGGTAACAATAATGCGCCAACCACCATGCGAGCGGCGTTCCCGCCAGCACCACGAGCGCCAGAGCCAAGGCACTGTAAAACAGGGAAACCTGGATGGCGGCGAGGTCGCCGGGCGCAAAATGAAAATCGTGCCAGTCCGTGGCGAAAACCAGCGCCGCAAAAGGCGCCAGCAGAAACGTCAGAACGGTGGCAGCTGTTGCCGTCGCTATCCAGCGCGCCGATGGCTGGCGTCCTGCGCTGATCCCTACAGCCGCCCCATGACTCAAAAGAACCTTCCTGATGCGCCATATGCCCTTTGCCCGTCATCCGGGATACTCGCAGCCAGCATAATACGATAAGGCATCCACATCGGCAGATCCGGCATATTCAGGTGATCCGTTATTGTTCGTCAGATACTTCCGTGACCATCTTATATCGACGCCCCCGGAGCGGGTCAAGGGCACGGAGAAATCTTCCATACAAAAGCCCCACCTTGCATTTTTATGCTATGCTTACATGGAAAGGTATGCGAAAGCGGCGCGAGGACGCGCAACATTTTGAACGGAAAATTAAAATATTGAGCGAACCGACCATGCACTGGACCATTCTCATCAAATCCCATCCGGATGCCAGCGGCAATCCCGTTCTTCAGGGTCTGCGCATGGCGGCAGCCGCTCTCGCCGATGGCATCCCAGTCAGCCTGTTTCTTTCCGAAGAAGCGGCATCTCTGGCGCTACATATAGAAAATCCAGGGGATCGGCAAAAAGTTCACCACGATCTCATCGCGGAGATTCAAGAACTGGGCGCCGAAATTTATGTAATTGGTCTCGACTGGATGCATGCGGTCGGAAGCCTGACCTTGATTCCCGGCATCAAAGTAGCGAGCATGAAAACTCTGGTTCGCCAGATGAGGCTTTCCGACCAGGTTGTCGCGCTCTGATTTATGACCACCACGTACGCCATGGGCGACCTGCAGGGTTGCTATGTCCCCTTTGCCGCTCTGCTGGAACAGGTAGACTTCACACCGCAGACAGACCGGCTCTGGCTGGCAGGCGATCTCGTCAACCGGGGACCGGATAGCCGCGCCGTCATCAACCGGCTTTACGCCTGGCACGAGCGGGTGCAGATCGTCCTGGGCAACCACGATTTATACGCACTCGCCCGCTGGGCGGGCATCGTTGCGGCAAAAAAGAACGATACCCTCGGCCCACTGCTGGCCGATCCTCACACCGATGACTGGATGGAGTGGTTACGCACCCGTTCGTTACTGCATACCGATCCGCAACTGGGCTGGAGCATGGTCCACGCGGCTATCCATCCCGACTGGGATATGGCCAGCGCGCGAGGGCATGCTGACGCCGTCGAGGATGCGCTGCGCGATCGTCACTGGCGGCGTTTCCTGAAATCTCTCTGGGACGCCCCGGCACCCAACCGCTGGGAGGCTTGTCGCAACGAGGAAGAGGCGCAACGCTTCCGGGTCGCCGTATTCACCCGCGCCCGCTACGTGACTGCCAAGGGTGTTTTCAACTGGTCCAGCACTGCGCCCAAGGACACCGCTCGCGAATTTGTACCATGGCATGAGCGTTTTTTGGAAAAACAGACGTCTGGGTCTATCATCTGCGGTCACTGGGCCACCCAGGGTCTGCTGGTGCAACCACGTTTGCTGGCGCTGGACAGCGGTTGTGTCTGGGGTCGCCAACTGACCGCGGCACGGATCGATCTGGACGAACCCCTTATTTACCAAACCCCATGCCCTATGTTTGCACGACCGGACAGCGGGTGAGGGGCTGACCACCAGATTTTTGGTCCATCCCGTTTAGCGCTCAACCTGAGGCACCATGCCGATCCTCCCTACCCAGCAGCCAGTGGAAATCCTCCGCCACACCTTCGGTTATGACGCCTTCCGGGTGCCGCAGGAAGAGGTAATCCAGACCCTCATGGCGGCCCGGGATGCGCTGGTGCTCCTGCCTACGGGGGGTGGAAAATCCCTGTGCTATCAGATTCCCGCCATCGCCATGGCAGGGACGGGCGTAGTCATTTCGCCACTGATCGCGCTCATGGAAGATCAAGTCACCGCCTTGCGTCAGGCGGGTGTCGCTGCTGCCGCCCTGAACTCCACTGCCAGCCCCGCAGAAACACGCGCCACCGAGGAAGCGTTGCTACGGGGCAGCCTCGATCTGCTCTACATCGCTCCGGAACGCTTGCTGCAGGAACGCACCCTCAACCTGCTGCAAAGGGCCACGGTCAACCTCTTCGCTATTGACGAAGCCCATTGCGTGTCCCAGTGGGGTCACGACTTTCGCCCGGAATACCTGCAGTTACGAGTGCTGCATGAGCGCTTCCCCCAGGTGCCGCGCATCGCCCTCACTGCCACCGCCGACTCAAAAACCCGCGCGGAAATCACCGAACGGCTGGCGCTACAAGAAGCGGCCGCCTTTATCGGCTCCTTTGACCGACCCAACATCCGTTACCATATCAACAGCGGTGGTCAGGGTGCGCGCAACGCCTTGTTGCGATTCATCCGCGACCGCCACACCGGAGATGCCGGCATCGTATATTGCCTGTCCCGCAAGCGCGTGGAGGAAGTTGCCGAGTGGCTGCAGGGCGAAGGGCTGGACGCCCTGCCCTATCATGCCGGTTTGGGGTTCGACGAGCGGCGTCGTAACCAGCAACGATTTCAACGGGATGAGGGTGTGATCGTTGTCGCCACCATCGCCTTCGGTATGGGCATTGACAAACCCAATGTCCGCTTTGTAGCGCACCTGAATCTGCCCAAGAGTGTCGAGGCCTACTATCAGGAAACCGGGCGTGCCGGGCGCGACGGTCTGCCTGCAGAAGCCTGGATGCATTACGGTCTTCAGGATGTCGTGCAGTTACGGCAGATGATCCAGCAATCCGAAGCCGACCTGCCGCGCAAACAGATGGAAGGACATAAGCTGGACGCTATGCTCGCGCTTTGCGAAACCACGGACTGCCGCCGTCAGACCCTGCTCGGCTACTTTGGCGAAAGCCTCTCCTCCCCCTGCGGCAATTGCGACAATTGCCTGCAGACGCCGGCCACCTGGGATGCCACGGTGGCCGCACAGAAAGCCCTGTCTGCCATTCATCGTACCGGTCAGCGCTTCGGGGTGCAGTATCTGGTAGACGTGTTGCTGGCTCGGGAAGATCCACGCATTCGGCAACAGGGCCATGATCGGCTCAGCGTATACGGTATTGGCAAAGAACTGTCCGCCAACGCGTGGCGCGCCCTGTTTCGCCACCTCTTGCTGCGCGGACTTGTGGAAGTGGATCACGACGGTCACGGCGGCATGCGCCTCAGCCCATCCAGTCGCCCGCTCCTGCGCGGCGAAGAAAAGCTGACCCTGCGCCAGCACGAAAGCTCGGTCCCGAAGCAACGCGAACAACGCCCGGAGATCGCACCCCGCGACACCGCGCTCTGGGAAGCCCTGCGCCAGCACCGCCGTGAACTGGCGCAAGCCCAGGGCGTGCCGCCCTACATCATTTTTCACGACGCCACCCTCATGGAAATGCTCCATCGACGCCCGCGTGACCTGGAAGCACTGGCGGCGCTCCCCGGCATCGGCGAGCGCAAACTGGCGGCTTACGGCACATCTTTTCTGAAGATACTGCATCGCGATCGACCTTCCTAAGTTCCTCGCGCAGATACGACGCGGAGATGACGGCTTGCCCTGCGCCGCCGCAGACTGCATCATGAGGGCATGACTCAGGATAGCCCCATGAACCCGCAAAGCTTCGCCGTCACCGTCGAAAGCACCCTCGATGACCTGCAGAACCGGATAGAGGCCGATGCTCCCGAAGTGGAGTGCGACCTCGTGGACAGCGTGCTCACCCTGCTCCTGCCCGACGACAGTCAGATCATCGTCAATCGTCAGGAAGCGGCGCAACAGATTTGGCTGGCGTGCAGCGATGGTCCGGCACGTTTTTCGTGGCAGGGCGGCGCGTGGCAGGATAGCCGGACGGGGGAATCCCTGAAACAGGCCGTCGGCCGCCTGCTGAGCCTGCGTCTCGGCCACCCCGTGTCACTGGGTTGAGCGAATGGCCTACTGGCTGATGAAGACCGAGCCCGATGCCTTTTCCCTGCAGGATTTGCAGCGACGCGGGCAGGAGCCCTGGGACGGCATCCGCAATTATCAGGCCCGAAATTTCCTGCGTAGCATGCAGATCGGCGACGAAGCCTTCATTTACCATTCACGTGTACCGGTCCCGGGTATCGTCGGCACTGCCGAAGTCGTCTGTACCGCTTATCCGGACCCTACCCAGTTTGACCCGCAGAGCAAATATTACGACCCGGCCTCCCATCCCGACCGGCCGCGCTGGGATCTGGTGGAAGTGGCCTATCGCCGAACCTTTGCCCACGGCATCGCGCTGGACTTTCTTCGCTCCGTCCCGGAGTTTTCAGACAGCCCACTGATTCGCAAAGGGAATCGCCTGTCGATCTTGCCCATTAGCAGCAGCCAGTGGCAGTATATCCTGCAATATGCAGGATAAAACGGTGCAGGGTGAAAAAGCCAACCTCGCGGACGGCGTTACCATCCCCTCCGATTTACCATGTCATTTGTCGTTTGGCGGCGTGAGCCGAACTTTCTCATCCCGGAGTCCAGCATGACCTATCAACAACTCATAGAATTCCTCGACCGCCATTTGGGATACCCCTTCCTGCCGGATATGGCGCCGGATGCGGCGCTGCGTGCCGCGCAACAGGGCGGGCTTGACGACGCGCTGACCACGGAGGTGCTGACCGCCCTCTATCAGGGCAACCAGTGCAAAAGGGTCGATGACCCCGTGGACCGCGCGCACAGCTTTGATGGACTTGCCCACCTGCGCCTGCGCAGCCAGGCCGATGACACGGATCCCGCCGTATTCCGCAAGGTTCTCAAACTTTCCCAGGAACTCGACAATGCGTTTGACCAGGAACTGATTCGCCAGCGTGACGCTGCGCTCAGCTAAAGCGATGCAACACCCCGGCAACAGCCGCAAAGAGCGCAATGGGCAGGAGCGTGGCGGCTAGGGGTGGTATCCCGCCGGAGACGCTGATATATCCCGACATCTCCGTGAGGAAATGAAATCCCAGTCCCAGCACCAGCCCCGCCATGACCCGCGCCGCCAGGCCTCCACCTCGGGGATTGCGCGTCACAAACGGTACCGCCAGCAAAATCATCACCAGACCCACCCACGGATAACTCACCCGACGCCAGAACGCCAGGGCAAAGCGGTTCATGTTCAACGCCCCGCTCTGCAACGCCTGGTAACTTTGCCACAGGGTGAGCAAGGTCATGGTGCGTGTCGGGTGTGCAAAACTGCTCAGGGTGGCCGGGTGCAGGGCTACCGGCCAGGGCGTCTCCGTAACGGCCGTCATCCGTATCTGGTCAGGCGTGATCCTGAACATCCGGACATCGTGGAGATACCAGTGCCCCCCTTGGAATACAGCTTCAGAGGCCGTCGTGATGGCATTGATGCCCACCATACCCTGGCGCACGTCGGCGATATGCAGGTTCTGCAGGATCTTCCCGCCATCGCCCACTGTGCCCACCTGGATTATCTGTGTTTCATAGCGCAGCCATAATCCCCGCGGTCCCATATTGTGGAAGCCCGCTCCCGGCTCACCGGCGTTGGCCCACATCGCCTCGGCGGCGGGCGCCGTCACTGGTATGACCCATTCTCCCAGGGCAAACATCAGGCCGGCACCCAACAGTCCGACCAGCAACAACGGCTGCTCCAGGCGCCAGACCGACCACCCCGACATGCGCAGAGCAATCACCTCGGAATGCCCGCTCAGGATACTCATCCAGACCAAGGCACCCAGCAGTAGCGCCAGCGGGATCACATCGTACGCCACGTCGGGCAACTGCAAAGCGGCATAGGACAGCAGACGGGTCATAGACCAGACGCCGTGCCCGGGCCCGGAGGATTTAGCGATGAGCTGGGCGATATAGACCAGCGTCAGCAGCATGGCCAGCACGAGGCTGCTATACAGCAGCATGCCGCGAAACAGCAATCGGTCGGCGCGTTTCATGACGCAGACCGCCCCGGCCAGGCGGGTAACATCGGCAGATCGCGGCTGCGCCGGAGAAAGGCATAGGCAGCAACCACCAGAATCAGCACGAGTACCCACAATAATCCGGGGAAAACTGGCATGCTACCATTCATCATATGCTCTTTGACGTAAACGACGATGTTATTGACGGCCAGCAGAAACAGTATACCCACCAGCATGCCCGCCGCCCGTCCGCTGCCGCGGGGCTCACTGTAAGCCAGGGGGATGGCCAGCAAAGCCAACAATGGCAACGCCAGCGGCCAGAGCAGGCGCCACTCCAGCTCGGAGACGGCAAAACGCATCCCGGTGCCGCGCAACTGCCGTACCAGCTGCGGCAAAGATGCGCTGCTCCAGTTGATGCCGCCGCGCTCGACGCCGCCGCTGTCCTGGTTGTCCAGCAATACCCGGTAGCGTGCGAAGGAAAGGACTTTGAACCCGTCTTTTCCCGGCTGCCCCAGGTAGCGTTGGCCATCCACCAGCACCAGGGTCAGGGCACCATCCTGAGCGGGCTTGACCTCGCCGTAAGCCGCTGTCGCCATATCCAGTTGCCCGCCCTGGGCAACAGACAAAAATATCTCCTGGAAGCGGTGGCTGTCTTTACCGACGGCCTGCCCCACGTAAATAACCCTGCCACCGGGTAAATTCGTGAAACTACCAGGCTGCAGCATGGCTTCTGCCGCAGCATTGGCGAGGCGTACCGATTCGGACTGCAACTCGCGCTGCGCGCCGGGCGCCCAGGAAAGGGACAAAATCAGTTCCAGACAAAAGACGCACGCCGCAACCACCGCGACGGGCGGCAGAAGTCCCATCAGCCCGGTGCCGGTACTTCGGATGGCCACCATCTCGTTGGAACGATAGAGGTTGCTGAACACCAGATAAACCGCGAAAAAAAAGGCCAGGGGCAATACCATGACCAGCAAGGTCGGCAGCGCCAGTCCCAGCAATCGCAGAATGATCGACAATGGCAACTGCCCGGAGGCGACCTGCCTCAGCAATTGGGTCAACTGACCGATAGACAGAATGGCGAGCACCACCAGGCTGGTCAGCAGAAAGGAGATCGTGAGATTGCGCACGACCTGCATACGAATGCGGGTCAAGCGGGCAACCCCTGGGGATTATACGCAAGACTTGATTCCCTGTGCCTCTGGGGCTTATGTTCTGTCTTTGACATCGTCTCGAATTCCTCACCCATAAGATTATCAGGAGAACCGCCGTGGAGATAGCCGTACAATGCCAGAACCCGACTACCGACAACAGTGACTGTGTGGTCGTCGGAGTTTATGAAGGCGGCATATTGAGCCCTGCCGCAACGCTGGTTGATCTGGCCAGCGGCGGCGCGCTCCGGACCCTCCTCGATACCGGAGACTTTAGCGGCGCCTGTGGTGACACGCAGTTGCTCTACCAGGTGCCCGGCGTGGCTGCGGCGCGAGTACTGGTTCTGGGCCTCGGCAGCCATGGCAAGGTCAAGGACAGTCAGTTCCGCAAAGCCGCGCTGGCTGCGGCCCGCGCTTTGCAGGGTGCCCATGTCGGGCGCGCCAGTCTGCACTTGCTCGACATCCCGGTAATACGTCGTTCCGCGCCGGCTTGCGCCAAAATACTGGTCCAGGCCGTGGCGGACGCGGAGTATCACTTCGATCGCCACAAGAAACCTGCTGACGCGCCACAACGACCCATATCCGAACTGCAGCTATCCATTCCTGAAAACGATACCGCAGCGCTCGCGGAGCTTCAGGGTGCCGTAGCAGAAGCTCATGTAACGGCCCGCGCCGTCGCCTGGACCCGGGATATGGCCAACGAACCCGGAAATATCTGTACTCCCACGTGGCTCGCTGAACAAGCGGAGGCCATGGCCGGGCGGCTGGGCATCAAAAGCACTATCCTCGGTCCGGACGCGATGGAAGCCTTGGGTATGCACCTACTCCTTGGCGTGGCCCACGGATCCCGGCAGCCGCCCCGCCTGATCATTCTCGAATACCGGGGCGGTGCCGAAAATCAGGCGCCTATCGTCCTGGTCGGCAAGGGTCTCACCTTTGATGCGGGCGGCATCTCTCTAAAACCCGCCGACAAGATGGATGAAATGAAGTATGACATGTGCGGCGGGGCATCGGCCCTGGCAGCGATTCAGGCAGCGGCAGAACTCCAACTTCCGCTGAACATCGTTACCGTGGTGCCCGCTTCGGAAAACCTGCCCGACGGGCAGGCCACCAAACCCGGCGACATCCACAGGAGCATGAACGGCATGAGCGTGGAGGTCGTGAATACCGATGCCGAGGGCCGGCTGATTCTTGCGGATGCGTTGACCTATGTGGAGCGTTTCGAACCCGACGTGGTGATCGACATGGCCACCCTTACCGGCGCCTGCATCATCGCCCTGGGGCACCAGACGGCGGCGGTAATGGGCAATCATGAAGGGCTCGTTCATGATCTCATCGCTGCGGGCAAGGAAAGTATGGACCGGGTTTGGGAGTTACCCCTCTTCGAGGAATATCAGGAGCAATTGAAGAGCCCGGTTGCGGATCTTTCCAACGTCGGTGGCCGGCCGGCGGGGACCATCACCGCCGCCTGCTTTCTCTCGCGCTTCACCGAAAACTATCACTGGGCCCATCTCGATATTGCGGGGGTGGCGTGGAAGAGCGGCGAACACAAAAATGCGACGGGCCGCCCGGTACCGTTGTTGGTGGAGTATCTGCTGCGGCGGGCTCGGCAGGTGGCCTGAGAGGACCGCCCTTGCCTGTCGCCTCGTTTTATACCCTGCCGCCGACACTGCTTACCGCGCACGAACAGCGGCGCGGCATGTGCCGGGTGATTGCCAAGGTGTGGCAGGTCATGGGAGAAGCAGATATCCTGTGTCCGGATACGGAGGCCGGGCAGGCCCTGGATGACCTGCTCTGGACCTTTCAGGCGGGAGCTTTCGTGCCCCATGTCCGGGGCGCAGGAGAACCGGTACGCATCCACGAGAACGGCGCATGGCCCTTGCAGGGCAAGGCGCTGGTGCTCTGCGGGCTGGACGAATTGCCGGCGCCCCTCCCCCCCTGCGAGCGGCTCATCGACTTCATTCCGGTCGCGGAGCAATTACGCGGCTTCGCCAGAGAACGATACAGACAATTAAAGAACGCAGGATTCACCATGCAGGTGCATCCCCTGGAAGCCTGATCGGAGACACGCCATGGCAAGCATGACCACACGTAAGGAACCTGTCCTCGAAGAGCAGATGGACGTCGATGACGACGCCCCGCTGTTGCTCACCAACCTTGTACGTCCGGGGTTGCCACCCCAGCTTTGGCGACATGCGGACGACGAAGCGCCGGAAGCCGTAAACCGTCCGCCGGCAGAGGCGGCGCCGGACCAACTCCCTCCGCATGGTTCCGGGCCGGTGGCGACGCCCGACAATCCCGCCGCCTTTTCCATGCGTTGGGAGGAGGCTGCGGCAGCGAGCAATGGCGCAGCAGCGACTGCCGGAGAATATGCACAGGCAGCGCCACACTGGCAGGATGACGCGGCTTCCCCGGAAACACTGCAGGAGACCACGACAACCGATGCCCCCGAAATTGTCGGGTCAACCGCCGCGATGCCTCCCATGACCCTCGATTTTCTCAAAGACTTCGAAGAGTTGCTTTTCCGGGAGATCGAACGACGGATCATCAACGAGATCGAAGAGCAGGTGACACAGCATCTGCAAACCGTCTGGAAGGAGCGGATCAGCCTGACGATCATGCGTACCCTGGCGCTGGAGGGCATCCAGTTGCGTGAAAGCCTGAGCGAAGATCTTCGCAAATCGCTTCCGGAAATACTGCAGCGCGTCCTGCACGAAGGCCTGGACCAGATCAACGCCTCGGAAATCGAGTAAGATACCCTCCCATGACTGACACTCTGAATCGCCCCTTCGCCCCCGCCGAAATCGAAACCCAATGCTACGCACGCTGGGAAACCCACGGCCTGTTCCAGCCGAAAGGCAGTGGCACCCCCTATTGCATCATGCTTCCGCCACCCAATGTCACTGGCACCCTGCATATGGGCCACGCCTTTCAGGATACCCTCATGGATATCCTCACCCGCGTCCACCGGATGCGCGGCGAGCGCACCCTCTGGCAGCCGGGCACCGACCATGCCGGTATCGCCACCCAGATGCTGGTGGAACGGCAACTGGTACAGGAAGGCGGCGATCGCCATCAGATGGGCCGCAGTGCCTTTCTGGAACGGGTCTGGCAGTGGCGCCGGGAATCCGGTGGCCATATCACCCGGCAGATGCGACGGCTGGGGGCATCCTGTGACTGGTCACGCGAGCGTTTTACGTTAGACAGCGGGCTCTCCCATGCGGTCACCGAAGTCTTCGTCCGCCTCCATGACGAAGGGCTGATCTACCGCGGCAAACGGCTGGTCAACTGGGACCCGGTCCTGCGTACCGCAGTCTCCGATCTGGAGGTCGTCAGCGAAGCGGAGCAAGGCTCGCTCTGGCATATCCGTTATCCCCTCAGTGATGGCACCGGCTCCCTCGTGGTCGCCACCACCCGTCCGGAAACCCTGCTGGGCGACGTGGCGGTGGCGGTTCACCCCGACGATCCGCGCTACGCCGCCCTCGTCGGCAAGACCCTGCGCCTGCCGGTCATGAACCGTGAGATTCCCATCATCGCAGACGATTATGTCGATCCGGAATTTGGCTCCGGCTGCGTCAAAATCACCCCGGCCCACGATTTCAACGACTATCAGGTGGGGCAACGGCACAGCCTGGCCCTGCTCAACGTCTTTACCCCTGACGCGCGCATCCGGGACAGTATCGAGGTCTTCGGCGACGGCGTCGTCGCCGGGGAGATTCCCGAGACCCTGCGCGGACTGGACCGTTATGCCGCCCGCCAGCAGATTCTCGCCCTGCTGGCGGCGGAGAACCTGCTGGAACGCACTGACGAACACCAACTCATGGTGCCCCGCGGCGACCGCTCCCATGCCGTCATCGAGCCCTATCTGACCGATCAATGGTATGTGCGGGTCGCCCCCCTGGCGGAGCCGGCCATCCGCGCGGTGGAAGAAGGCCGCATCCGCTTCGTGCCGGAAAACTGGAACAAAACCTACTTCGACTGGATGCAGCGCATCGAGGACTGGTGCATTTCCCGCCAGCTCTGGTGGGGGCACCAGATTCCTGCCTGGTACGGTCCCGACGGCAAAATCTTTGTCGCTCGTCGTGAAGAGGAAGCGCAGTCGGAGGCCGCCCGCCATTACGGCATGCCGGTGGTCCTGGAACGCGACCCGGACGTGCTCGACACCTGGTTCAGTTCGGCGCTGTGGCCCTTCACCACCCTGGGCTGGCCGGAAAAAACATCGGACCTTGCCCAGTTCTACCCCACCAGCGTGCTGGTCACCGGCTTCGACATCATTTTTTTCTGGGTGGCGCGAATGATCATGATGGGTCTGCGCTTCATGGACGAGGTGCCATTCCATGAAGTCTATGTCCACGGTCTGGTGCGCGATGCCGAGGGCCAGAAGATGAGCAAGTCCAAAGGCAATGTCCTCGACCCCATTGACCTCATCGACGGCATCTGTCTGGAAGACCTCGTCGCCAAGCGTACCCGAGGTCTCATGCAGCCGCAGATGGCGGCCAAAATCGAAAAGGCCACCCGTAAGGAGTTCGCCGACGGCATTCCCGCCTTCGGCACCGATGCCCTGCGCTTCACCTTCGCGGTACTGGCCACCCAGGGCCGGGACATCAAGTTTGACCTCAAGCGGGTGGAGGGGAATCGCAATTTCTGCAACAAGCTTTGGAACGCCTCGCGTTTTGCCCTGATGCAGACACGAAATCCGGCCGATCTGGACGGCGAGCGCGAGCTACTGGCGCCGGAACGCTGGATCATCGGTCGCCTGCAGCACTGCGAGGCGGACGTCAACAGCGCCATCGACCAGTATCGCTTTGCCGACGCCGCCCATGCGCTCTACCAGTTTTTCTGGAATGACTACTGCGACTGGTATATCGAACTGAGCAAACCGGTGCTGCGCGAGGGCAGCCCGTTTACCTCGGCACAGCAGTGCGGCACCCGCAATACCCTGCTGCGGGTGCTGGAGGCCGGACTGCGTCTGCTGCACCCGGTGATGCCCTTCCTCACCGAGGAACTCTGGCAGCGGGTCGCACCGATGATCGGCAAGGCGGGCGACAGCATTGCCCTTGCCCCCTACCCGGTGGCCGATCTCGCTCGTGTGGACGCCGATGCCGATGCCGATACGGAATGGCTGATTGCCGTCATCCGCGCCATCCGCTCGGTGCGCGGCGAGATGGATATCCCACCGGGGAAACCTCTGCCCCTGCTCCTGCAGGCCGGCGATACCCATGACCGGAAAAGGGTGGAACGCTATCAGTCCTGGCTCTTCGCCCTCGGCCGCCTCGCCAGTCTGGAATGGCTGGGCGCCGAAGAGGAAGCGCCGCCCGCCGCCTTGCAACTGGTCGGCGATCTGCGCGTCCTCGTCCCTCTCGCGGGGGTGATCAACGTGGCCGCCGAACAGACCCGCCTCGCCAAGGAACAGCAGCGACTGGAACAGGATCGCGCCAAAACCGTCGCCAAACTCGGCCAGGAGAGCTTTCGCAGCCGGGCGCCCGCAGAGGTGGTCGCCAAAGAAGAGGAACGTCTGCGGGAGGTGGATGCCGCATTACTGCAACTGGAGGAGCAGGCACGGCGGTTAGCCTCGTTGTGATCAACGCCCCCGGAAATCGGAGACACCCGGATGGCTAAACGCCAGATCTATCCCCTGGAACCCCTGTTCGGAAGAATGCTCTCACCTTTCGAACAGTTTCTGCGGCGGGCAACGGCGGGTGGTATCGTGCTCATCGCGGCGACCATCCTCACCCTGATTCTCAGCAACTCAACCTGGCACACGGCCTATCACGCGTTCTGGGAGCAGCATCTCAGCCTGCACTGGGGTAACTGGATATTCGATCAGAGCCTGCATCACTGGATTAACGACGGGCTGATGGCGGTATTCTTTTTTGTGGTCGGGCTGGAACTCAAGCGCGAATTTCTGGTGGGGGAACTGTCCTCCCTGCGCGATGCCGCCCTGCCGGTTATCGCCGCGCTTGGCGGCATGCTGGCTCCGGCGTTGATTTATCACCAATTTAACCCGACCGGCCCGGCGGCAGACGGTTGGGGAATCCCGATGGCGACGGATATTGCCTTCGCCATCGGGATTCTCGTCCTGCTCGCCTGGCGCATCCCTCGTAATCTGATCATTTTTCTGACTGCACTGGCCATCGCCGATGATCTGGGCGCAGTGCTGGTCATCGCGATTTTTTACACACCGGCGCTCCATATCAAAGCGCTGATGATCGCCCTGCTCTTGCTACTGGCCTTGCTTTTGTTCAACCGGAGCGGCGTTCGTCATACCCTGCCCTATCTGCTGGTCGGGCTACCCTTCTGGTATTTCGTGATACTCTCCGGAATCCATGCCACGGTGGCCGGGATTCTTCTGGCTTTTACCATCCCGGCGCGGGGCCGCATACTGCCGGGCGAACTGGCGGACAACCTCAGTGCCCACGGACAACACCTGCGCGATACCATAATCCACGGCAAACGTCTGGATCCTCTGGTCAACGAACAACTTGCCGGGATCATTCAGGACATCCGCAACATCAGCGTCGCCGCGCTGGCCCCCCAACAACGTCTGGAGCATGCCATTCAGCCCTGGGTGACTTTTGCGGTCCTTCCGGTTTTTGCGCTCGCCAACGCCGGCATCCATTTTGCGCACATCTCCGTGAACATGCTGTTCAGTAGCGTTACCATCGGTATTTGCCTGGGATTGGTATTGGGCAAATTCCTGGGCATCGGCCTCAGCAGTTGGTTGGCCGTGCGCCTCAAAATCGCGCGGCTGCCTGCCGGGGTACGATGGCCACACCTGCTGGGCGCTGCCTGGCTCGGCGGCATCGGTTTTACCATGTCTTTATTTATCGGCCAACTGGCCTTTGGCGATCCGCAGCTGCGAGAAGAAGCCAGGCTCGGTATCCTGCTCGCATCGCTGATAGCCGCAAGCATAGGTTTGCTCTGGCTATTTCAGGTAAGCCGCAAAAAAGGAGACCTACCCGCATGATCCCCGCTGACATATTACACACGGTACAAGAGGCTCTTGCCGAAGATATCGGCAGCGGTGACCTGACCGCAGCACTCATTCCGGCAGATCAGGAATTGCGCGCGCGCATCATCAGCCGGGAAGCCGGCATTCTTTGCGGACGCCCCTATGCGGATGCCACTTTCGCCGCGCTATCCCCCGCCCTTCAGATCCACTGGCAATTGGCCGAAGGCGCGTGGATGCTGCCCGATCAGGAAATCTGCAGCATCGCCGGTCCTGCCAGGGCTCTGCTCAGCGGCGAGCGCACCGCACTGAATTTCCTGCAGACGCTCTCCGGTACCGCCACCCAGGTCAGCGCTTTTGTCGACATGCTGCGCGGCCATAAAACCCGGCTGCTGGACACCCGTAAAACCATCCCCGGCCTGCGTCAGGCGCAAAAATATGCGGTGCGTATCGGCGGCGGACACAACCACCGGCTGGGCCTATACGATGGCATTCTCATCAAGGAAAATCACATCGCTGCCTGCGGCAGCGTCGCGGCGGCACTGCAGGCGGCCCGGCAACTGGCTCCGGCACTCACCCGCATCGAAATTGAAGTGGAAAATCTGAGCCAGTTGGAAGAAGCGCTGAGCGCGGGCGCCGACATGATCCTGCTCGACAACTTTACCCTGGAGGATTTGCGCCTTGCCGTGCAGCGAGTCGCAGGGCGTCTGCCCCTGGAGGCATCGGGGAATATGGACCTGCACAATATCACTGAAGCAGCGGCCACCGGCGTGGATTTCATTTCCGTGGGCAGCCTCACCCGCCATCTGCGCAGCCTGGATCTGTCGCTGCGTCATCGCTGAGCGTTCCGCCGCTCAGGAGGCACGTGCCGCCGCATCCAGACTGCGCAGGGTCTCATCCGCACCTGCCGCCGCCGTCAGGTCGGCGACATTATCCTTGGTGAAGAAGCCCTGAAAACCTCCGAAGCGCTGTACGTACTCCACGATCAGCGAGGAATGCTCCGAAGCGCTGGAGAAAATCTGCTTCAGCCCTTCCCTCTCCGAACCAGCAACCTCCAGCAGAAATTTCTGCCCGCAATTCTGCAGGACGTGCACCACATGGTCGATATTGGCCTGACCTCCGGTGTGTCCATCCCGCACCGCCACCGCCAGATGATGTAAACGCGGCCCGAAGTTGCGCACGAAGGCCTCGGTGGGGGACGGTCTGCCGATCAGGTGATTGCAAAAATACGGATGGTTGGCGGCGGTAAAAACCTTGGCCGGGCTCTGCAGTTCACTGGTAAAATGCATGCTCTTGGTCACATTCGTGGAAGAATTCTGATCGGGAATATCGTAGGAACCCCAATAGTAATAACTGGAGAGAGTCAGATACTCGAGAATAGCCGCCTCCCGATTCTGACTGTAGACCCTGGTCGCCAGGTGATCGATGGGCAGAAGGAGCTTGTCCAGACCGAGCCTCTCACGCAATTCCTTGGCCCGTTCAAAGGCGGCCTGCATGTCCTCCCGGATCGAGGATAGCCCCAGGGAATAGACCCGGATGTGGTCGTCCGGGCGCTCCCAGTAACCGACGACATTGTGGGTATAGGGAGACGGTTTGACGATGGCCATATTCCCCGGCAACTCCAGGTGGCGAACCTGCTCCTGATTGAAAAAACGGATTTCCCGGCCCTTCTGCACCTCCACCACCTCATGCAGGTTTTGAACCTGAAAGATCTCCCCCATATACCGGGAGTTCGGCCGCTGCGCCCCGATGGGATAGACCTCGTTGAGACTGCGAAAAATACCGTGCAGGTTGGGATCTTTCACCTCCCGCACCAGCACGTCGGGGGCACTCATGTCGATCCGCAGGATGTGCGTCGAGTGCTGCTCTGTTTCCAAGGTAACCAGGTAGTCATAAGGCGTCATCAGGCAGAGTTCGCCGACATAAGCCACGGAATGCCCGGGCTCCACCGTGATCATCAGACTGTCGATACGGCCGATATTTTCGCTCAGGCCCTGGCGGTCACGGTCTTCCAGCAACCGTCCCAGCCACTCCTCAAAAAAAGCGGAATTCTGCTTGTCGCCCTGCCGCTGAAAATCTGCCGATGCCTGCATATCCACTTCTCCATTCATGTCGTGTCGATCAGTGTAACCCCCCTGATCCAGGCAGCCAACGTACCCCCCTTCGCACTGCCCTTGCTTCATCGGCCGCGTCTTGCCGGAAAAGCACATGCACTTCTTGACAAGATACCGATTGGTCGGTATCCTTAATTTTATGATGACACAGCCCCTACGAAAAACCCGTAACCCGGAGCAGACCCGCAGCGATCTACTGGATGCCGCCTATATCGAGATTTTGGAATCCGGCTTTCAGGCGGCCAGTCTGGAACGCATTCTTGCCAATACCTCAGTAAGCAAAGGCGCGCTCTACCACCACTTTGGCACCAAGCGCGAACTGGGGCTGGCCGTAGTCGAAGAAGTGATTGCGCCGCAACTTGCGGTGCGGTGGTTCGCCCCTTTTGCCGAGCACAATGACCCTTTGGTCAGCCTCCATCGTATTCTCGAAGAAAAAATCAATACCGCCGACGAATCCGTCATCCGCTACGGCTGCCCCCTCAATAATCTCATCCAGGAAATGAGCCCCCTCGACGAGGCGTTCCGCTGCGGGTTACAGCAGATTCTCGATCGCTGGGTCTCGGTCATGGCCGACGCCCTGGCCGAGGGGCAGACCGCCGGCAAGGTGCGCACTGACGTCGAGGCGAAAGAGGTAGCACTCTTCATCGTTGCCGCCATCGAAGGCTGCGTCGGCCTGGGCAAAAATGCGCAGTCCGTCGAAGCCTATCGGCGTTGTTTGCGACAGTTGCAACTCTACGTCCAGTCACTGGCGGCCTGAAGGGTATCCCGCATCGTGCCGTGAACATCCGCTTCTCCATTTCCGGCGTGCCGCTTTTTTCTGCTTTCTGACCGCAGCAAGGAGATATCATGTCGCAAATCACATCTGAATGGGTTCAACTGGAAAACGGCCTACGCGCCTGGTATGCCCGCCCTGCCGACGTGGGTCCACACCCGGCCGTGCTGATCTTCATCGAGGCATTCGGAGTCAACGCACACTTTCAGGACGTGGCCCAACGTCTTGCCCGGGCGGGTTATTGCGCCATAGTGCCCGACCTGTATCACGGCAAGACCTATGAATATTCCGATTTCAACAGTGCCATCGCCCACCTCAAAACTCTGAACGACGCAGTCGTCATGCAGGAAGCGCACATGGCCATCCAGGCACTGCAGCAACGCGCTGAGGTGCGTAAGGACGCCATCGGCACGCTGGGGTTCTGTATGGGTGGACGCTACGCCTTCATGGCCAACGCCATCCATGCAGAACATCTCCGCGCCGCAGTCGCCTTCTACGGCGGCGGTATTGCTCCCGATCAGGATTCCGTCGGACGTAAATCGGTGCTGCACCTGGCGGATCAGATGGGGGCGCCGCTGCTGCTGCTCTATGGCGCCGAGGACCAATCCATCACCCCCGGAGAACATGGCCGCATCGCCACTGCGCTCAGCGCCGCCGGCAAGCGCTATACCCTGACCGTGTTTCCAGGCGCGCCACACGGTTTTTTTGCGGATCCTCGGGACAGCTTCCGTCCCGATGCCGCGCAGGAAGGCTGGCGCCTGACCCTTGACCACTTCACCCGTTATCTCGGAGCATCCGCATGACGCACAAGCTGTTTTCCTCCTGGACGTTGCGCAGCGTCACCCTGCGCAACCGCATCTGCGTGGCGCCCATGTGCCAGTACTCCACGCCCGATGGCGTCGCCGGGGACTGGCATATGGTGCATCTCGGCAGCCGTGCCGTAGGTGGCGCCGGGCTGGTCATGGTTGAAGCGGCCGCCATCAGCCCGGAAGGCCGCATTTCCCCCCGCGACCTCGGTATCTGGACGGATACGCAGGCGCAGGCACTGGCCCCTATCGTGGCGTTCATGAAGGCGCAGGGGGCGGTCACCGCCATTCAGATCGCCCATGCGGGACGCAAGGCGTCCACCCGGCCGCCCTTTCTCGGTGGCGACCCCATTGCGACCGACGCAGAGGACGGCTGGGAGCCTCTGGGACCCAGTGCCCTGCCCTTCCACCACAGCCATACCGTGCCCCACGCCATGGACGCCCAAAACCTGGAGAAGGTACGTAGGGACTTTGTGGCCGCGGCCAGGCGCGCACTGGCCGCAGGATTCGAGGTTCTGGAACTGCACATGGCCCACGGCTATCTGCTGCACAGCTTTCTGTCCCCCATCAGCAACCAGCGGACCGACGAATACGGCGGCAGCCTGGAAAACCGCATGCGCCTGCCACTGGAAATCACCGCTGCCGTGCGCGCGGTGTGGCCCGAAGATCTGCCCCTCTGGGTGAGGATTTCCGCCACGGACTGGGTGCGCGGCGGCTGGGACCTGGAGCAGTCCGTCGTCCTCTCCAAGGCGCTGAAGGACCGTAGCGTGGACGTTATCGATTGCAGCAGCGGCGGCATGACGCCGGATGCCGTCATCCCCGCCGGCCCCGGCTTCCAGACGCCTTTCGCCAGCGCCATCCGCCAGGAGGTCGGCATACCCACCGTCGCTGTCGGCCTCATCACCGAGGCAATGCAGGCAGAACACATCCTCGTCACCGAGCAGGCCGACGCCGTGGCCCTGGCCCGGGAACTGCTGCGCAATCCCTACTGGCCCCTGCACGCAGCCCGAGAGCTCGGCGTCGAACTCGCCTGGCCCGTACAGTACGATCGCGCCAAAGCTCGTCCATAATCCCCCTGCCATTCGGGGACTGCCATCGGGGTGGCGGTAATGAGGGGATGTCAAACGGGGTTCGGGACGGATTCCACCAGCAGCTTCTGCAACTGCGCGAGTGTCGCCCTGCGCAGGGGTCGACCGTCCACGGGGGATGCGGGACTGCGCCGGTCCTCGTCCAGATCAAAGAGGACCAGACGCAGATCAGCCCCGGCAAAATTCAGTTTCAGGCAAGGATAATCCCGGGCCGGGGCATCCCCATAATGAAGCCGCTGCCAGACCTCTTCATAAGCCACCTTCTGAT